>JAHBWU010000006.1 GCA_019636835.1 Nitrospira sp. | reverse complement strand
CTTCATGTCCTCGCAATGCGCCAGATCGCGGACCCTTTCGCGCTCTCTTATTAAAGGCTGAACTTCCCACAAAAACTATTCGTCGTTTTCTCCACGAGTGAGCCTGACTACGTGCCGAACGAAGCGGATGTGGAGGAGTGACTTTGTCTCCTCTCATTTCTTTTTCTATTCTATTCGTGCACCTACCCTCGCCAACCACGGAAGGGAACACCAAACATTCATTATCCAGGTGGAGCAAAGGAAGGGGAGCCGGCGAAAAGGGCATGTTTTGGAGGCGTGAGTGGCAAGATCGGCTCTGCTTTCTTACCCGATGCACGATTCAAGCTCTGACCCCCAATGTAGTTGCCGATCAATCTCATCGAGAAAGATGGGTTGCTGCGCGTTGCCGCAGGCGGTGAGGTGGTAGAGCGCATCGGGGAATTCCAGCCGAAGGGGTCGAGCCATGGGCCACGACGATAGGCAGGGCGAAGTGCGAAGTCAAGAACTGACCCTCTTAACGCTCTTCAGACCAGCAGGAGGCCAAATCTGAATGATCTGAAATGCAGCATAGCGGATCTCACGTCAATTGTGCGGATCTAGGATGAGACTAACACGAAGGGAAATTCCTTAAGCCTGGTGTGGATGGCAAATCTGGCGAAGGCGACAGCAGAGGTGGCCGAACCAATGCATCACCGATTCCGAGTACTGTATCAACAAGTAGAGGAGACATTAGAGGTCACCCGTCAACTCAAGTGTACCCCCAAATGATTAGCCGTCAAACTAGGAAGCAAATTTTCATTCAATATCCAGCGGACCCCCGAGCTCCTTGGCTCGGGCCTCCGGCATCCAATATGAAAGCCGACCACCTCCTAGAGTGTGCTTGGCCTTTAAGTCACGTAACGCCTGAATCCGAATCCCTGAGACGGTATGGTTTCGCAGTATCTCCACCACTCGATCACTCACAAAAATATACCGTGGTAACGGCCACACCATGAAAAGGTCGCTACCATCCCACTGGCGGGAATCGATCAGTCGACTCGCGTCAGTATACGGTGAATAGCTTCTTAATCGGCAAGCCGGGCAATACTCGATTTGCTTAACGCCCGAATCCGGCGCAGCCATCCCAGCCCAGCCAGTCACAACTAGTTCCCACAGCGTTGGTGGGCTGTCCCCGCTGGGACGTTTAAACCGTGCCTGGACCGGTTTGACCTCATAACCGGTTAACTGATATCGCTGAAACAGGCGAAGGATATGGTCTTGCACGAGGCATTCGCTATACCAGGTCCACACCACGTCCTCTACAGGTGCATTGGGCAAGATCACGCTCAAATCGGTAATGCGCTTGCCGGCCCGTTGGTGTCCAGAGTTCGCCGAGCAATGAACCGAATCTAAGTCCACCTCTTCCGCCCATTCGGCAAGCTTAGTGCCACTCTCTGGACTGTTCACATGCCAAAATTGATGGGAAGTAGATGTCATATAGCTGCTATTTTAACCCGTGGTGCGACTTCATGCGTTCAAGTTGTCCAAGAATTTCCGCCTGAGTTCTGTCAGGGCGATCTTTAAAAAAATCTTTCCATTGTTGATTCCAGTTGTTTGCTCCAGTATGCAATCCATCTGGTTTGAGCCGATGCTCTGCTTTTGAAAGATCAACCGTAAACTGCTCAATGTCAAGACCTGCACGCTCGAACTGTTTCTTAAATTGAATAGGAAGTAGGTGATGGCGTTCAATGGCAGTTTTCGAACCAATCTTGATAGCGCCGATAGTTAAGAATTTCGGCTCTTCCGGTTTTAGTGTGGGTAGAGATCGAGTCCTCCACACTGGAAATAGATTGCAGTCTTGAAATGCTCGACGTTGCGGAAGCCGCGGGCCGTTTTCTTGACCCATTGGATTGTCGCGTTGAGGGCTTCGACTCCCGCATTGGTGATGCCATGCTGCAGATAGGTGAGCACGTTGGGGAGGTGGCGTTGGATGAGCTTCGCCACCTTCGCCATCGGAGCCAGTCGACTATGGGTGGCGCGCCAGAACCAGCGGTCGAAGAACTTTTTGGCCGCGCCACAGTAGGTATAGTCCCAGAATTGGCGGAAGCGCTCTTTGAGTGCCCAGGCTCGCGCCACCTTGAGGTCCGTGTGCTGCAGCGTGCGGAACGTGGCCCGCTGGTCGGAGGTCATCTCCTTAGGGCGCATGAGCCAGAGATACTTCGTGCCCGTGAGCCGCGTGTCCTCCGCCTGCTTCAACGCGCGGTGCTCGGCGCGACGGACGTGGTCGACGGCGTCATGGAGGTGCTTGGCGACATGGAACTTGTCGAAGACGATCTTGCCGTCGGCGTCCTCCAGAGAAGCGCGCGTCGACTGGATGTACGGCTCCCACATGTCCATGGCGATGGCCTCGATGCCCTCACGTTGCTGGGGCGTCAGCGTCGCCCAGAAGCTCTCCAGACTCTCCTGCGTCCGGTCCTCCGCCAGATAGAGCACCCGGCTCTGCTCCAGATCGGCCACCACCGTCAGATACCGATGCCGCTTCGCGATGGCTTTCTCATCGACGCCCAGGTGAGGGACCACGTCTTGAGTTCGGCGACTCAGCCCCCGGGCGACGGCCCGGTCCTTGATCCCCCAAGCCTCATCCCAGGTGAGGCGCAGCAGCCCGGCGGCCCCGGTGACCGAGCACTCCCGGAGCAGGTCGATGGCCAGACGTTCGAACCAGGCGGTGAACTGGCTCCCCGGCTCGGCCCACGGGACCGTGATCTGTTTGACCCCATGGGTCGGGCAACGCACTCGCGGCACCTCGGCCTGGATCCAGGTCGTAAATTGGCAGGTGTCCAGATGCCGCCAGCGTCGGCGTTTCCGATCGTAGCCCGGGACGGTCTCCTGACACTCAGGACAAGGGTGCGGCCCCAGTCCGGCTTCCACGGTGACAGTGACCTGCTGCCTGTTCACGTCCAGCTCCACGTTGACGACGGTCCAGGGAGCCCGCAGCCCCAGCACGGCTTGATAGAGTTCGAAGTCCCGCATCGCTCGGCACCTCCTTTCGAGGTGCCGAGCATAGCGCAAGAGGCGTTAACTACCCACACGATTTCCTGAAGAGCCAGAATTTCAATGCAGAGCCAACCCCACTGAGGTCGCCTGGACCTATAAGAGGCTCCTGAAGCGGGACTAGGGGCGGAATGCCGTACACAGACGGTCTCTGGGCCGTTACCTGTATTGGTGGGATGATCAAATCTACCTGCGGCCTGGGTGCCGTCACCCGTACTTCTGGGATTACGAGATCTACCTTCGGCCGATCCGGAGGTCGCACCGGAGTCGGCGGATTCGGCTGATTAGGCCGAACTGGGTCACGAAACCAGTTTCTCCAATTGTCCCAGTTGAAGAATCTGTCGTAACAGGAATCTGGACCACGCCGGAAAGGGTTCAACGAACAGTAGCCCGTCGGATCGATATAGTTTGGCGGACTATTCCGCGCATAACTGTAGCGATTGAAGTCCTGCGGATTCAGGGGATCGGGCACGATCGTATCCGGCGAGATAAACCGGCCAAACCACGGGTCATAGTACCGCGATTCATAGTAGTAGAAGTCGGTGCTGTAGTCGAACTCCTTGCCCGTGTACTTATAGGGCACATCGATGGCCGGAGTTGTGAAACTCTGGTTTGTGCGGACGCCGCCATAGGGAGAGTAGGTGAGCGCCTGTGCCTTGGCCCCAGTACTGTCGGTAATCACACTCGAGCTGCCGAGATGATCCCCATGCCAGTAGTGCACCGTGCCGCTCGTGACCGCCACCGTCGCAAGGCGGGTGTCGTTCGCCCAGATGAACCGGCTGCAACTGGTATTGGCTCCGGTCGTATCACACTCATAGAGTTTACTGATGTAGCGGGTCGTCGTAGTCCCCACGATCTTCTTCACCCGGCCCCCCTCGCCGTCATAGACGAAGGTGGAGTTGATCGTGGTACTGCCGAACGTGGTGACGGCGCTCGCCAAGCGATTGTCCACGTTAAACGTCGTACTGGAGCTGTAATCGCCGAGCGTGCTCGTGATGCCGGTCTGGTTGCCATTGTTGTCGTAACTGTACTGATAGGGGCCGGCGATCCGGACGGCATGGGGCCGCACGACGCCCGCGCCGCTGGTGGGATAGGTAAAGGTCCCTCCCGTGAGCTGACTGTTCGACAGGATATTGCCGATCTGGTTATAGCTATAGGTGATCGTGTCCGTCGCGCCCCCGGTCCCATACGGACCCGTGGCACTGGTCAACCGATCCAAGGCATCGTACCCGAAGTCCTGATTGCCGTTGATCGGATCCGTGATCAGATCCACATTGCCATCGGCCGTAAAGGTATAGGTGAAATCTTGATAGAGGGGATTCGTTCCCTTCTGCGTCTTGAGCGTACAGAGCTTAAAACTATTCGCTGGAATACAGGTCGGATGGGCCGGATCCGCAAAGGTGCTGGTGGTCACGACTCCGTTGCCGTAGAGAGCCGATCTGCCTGTATCGAAACAGACTGTCTCCTACGGTGCTTGATTCGTCGAGTCTTCGGGACTTGGGCTGGCCTCGATGGCTTTGCGAGCGACTTCTGCCTCCGAGCTATCCGGGTATTGATCCACAACCCGGTCGAACATCAATCGTGCCTTCTCGTGATCCCCCAGTTTTGTGTACGTCTGGCCGAGTTTCAGCGTGGATGCCGTCAGTTTCGGGCTGAGCGGGTAATTGGACACGACATCGTAGAAAGACTTCAGCGCATCCCGATATCGCCCCATGCGATACTGACATTCTCCGATCCAATATTGCGCATTGGCTGCTAAGGCGGATTCGCTATGCAGCTCGATGAAGAGCTGGAACCCTGCCATCGCTGCTTTGTAGTCGCGGTGCTTAAATTCTTCCATGACGCGATCGTATAATCGGCGAGTCGTATCCTGCCGCTGAGTCGGGGCGGCTAAGGACTCGCCGACCGAGAAGAAGAGAAATAGGAGCAAGAGAATTCCGATACATTTTTGGAGCATACAGGCCTCCATCCTCTCATATGGCAGTCGACGGGCTTACTCACGCAATCGGTATGCCAGAGTCCTGACTACTCATGAACGAGAAGCTCTGAAAAAACAAGATTTTGCTCGATGACGGAAGTCGTCGGTCTCGAGGCTTTCCAGGGGCGTGTAGATGAAGACACAGGTTTGTACAAAGTGGTTCGAATCCCTTAATCTACGAATTCAGTCATAACCATCTCTGAGGAGAATATCGTGAGTGAAGAGGTCATTCCGGCCAACCCCTTGGGTGGACGAACATTGGTTGTCGATCATGCTGACCAGCGCTGTTATCCGACTCCAAGTGCGGCGCTGAAAGATGTCGGTGAATCGGATCAGGTCTATATCCGTCCTGGGATCTATGAGGATAAGCTGGTCGTCAGTCAACGACCGGTGCGGCTTGTCGGTGCCGGACGAGACAGGGTCCAAATTTTCTGCCGACGTAGCGGGCCGCTGTATCTCCAAGAGGTGCCGGAAGGGTGGATTACCGGCATCACGTTCCGCTATGTCGGCAGCGATCAACATTCCGCTCTCAACATACTCAACTCCACATGCATCATTACGCAGTGCCGAGCGATGGAAGGAATTTTGTCGGGAGTGGTGTTATATGGACCCGAATGTCGGGTCGCATTCACCGACAACGAAGTGTGCCGTAATCGGGAGTCGGGCATTTTCGTGTTTGCTGGTGCTCAACCGAGAGTGGCCGATAATCGCTGTGTTGAGAATCACCATTTCGGCATCGCGGTCCGGGACCCTGGCAGCCGTCCCGAACTGGTGCGGAATCTATGTGAAGGAAACATGCTGAGCGGCATTCTCTTGTTCCAGCACGCCGAAGGGTTGATTATCGATAATGTCTGTTGCAACAATCAGCACTGGGGTATCCTCATGACGCCCGATTCGCATCCCAACCCGGAGCCATCGGCGCTTCCTACGATGAATCGACTCGAACCGAATCCTATCGGTGCGTACTCAATCTCAGATCAACCGCTTGCTCAAATCGGTCGATGATAACGGCCGGAGGTCGCCAGGAGTAGATGATCGTTAAATCAAGCGGGTGGAAGAAGGCGAATCATCGGGAATGTGAAACTGAAATGAGCTTCCCCCTTGCTGTTTGGCCCGGTACATCGCGACATCGGCATGCTTCAAGAGTTCATCGACCTCGCGATCATCGGTTGGGTAGACGGTAATACCGATACTGACTCCGATCAACGCCCTGTGCTCCCCTAGGTGAAATGGTTCCGCCAATAATTTGGTGATTCGCTGTGCGACAAGCGTGATATCCTCTTCGCAGGTCAGACCTTCAAGGATTATAGTGAACTCGTCTCCTCCCATGCGGGCGACCGTGTCCACTTCGCGCACACACTCTTGCAGTCGTTCAGCGACGGCCTTCAAAAGCTGATCGCCGACATTGTGGCCCATGGTATCGTTCACCGGTTTGAATTGGTCGAGGTCGAGCAGCATGAGACCAAGCGGCTGTTGGAGCCGTTTGCTGCGCGCCATGCCTTGGATAAGGCGATCGCGAAACAAGGTACGGTTCACCAGGCCCGTCAGCTGATCATATTGGGCAAGGTAGGTCAGCCGCTCTTCAGCCCGTTTTCGTTCTATGGCATAGTGGATTGAACGGGCCAATAGGTGCGATTGACCCTCTCCTTTGACGAGATAGTCCTGTGCCCCGTTTTGGACAGCTTGCAGCGCGAGCGTCTGATCACTGAGCCCGCTGAGCACGATGATGGCAACCGTAGGATTCGCGGCTTGCATTTGACGCACTGTTGAAAGCCCGTAGCCGTCCGGAAGCGACAGATCCAAGAGGACGGCATCAAAACGTGCACGGGCCAGGCGTGAAAAGGCGTCGCTCAGCCGGGTCACATGGATGATGTCGAATTCTTCCATGCTCCATTCGGCCAAGATGTCTTGGGTCAGACGCGCATCGATGTCGTTGTCTTCTACCAACAGGATCTTGATCATTGCACTTTTGGTCTGAGCTTAACCCGCACCCCCGTGGCTCCGTCTTCATTTTCACCATAAGTATAGCGTAAGACTCTGAATCAACAAGCGAATCGCCGAAGTCATGTCTCCGGTTTTCAGCCTGACCGACGCTTCATGGGAAGAATACACACTCACCTACAGATGGAGCACCTTACGAATAGACAAGGCAGTTAGCCGGTGATCCAGGAACTTGGTTAAGATCGGGAACTACGGCATCGCCGTTTGCGGTGTATCAATTCAAAGGAGGTGGGCAAAGACAAGTTGAGTCATGAGCCGCGGAAAATGGCGTGGGGACCACCTGGGTAGGTACCGATTGGACCCTGCTCTGGGCCTATCGCCGCCTCACAGGCATATCCCGGTTCCAGGGGCCATAAGAGTGAACGACCCACGGCATTGCCGCGTATATGAACATACCGTAACGTGACGCCCATGCGGGCGGCATCGTCTTTAACTTTCCCAGTACATTCATCGGGTGTATAGCCGCGACGTGAGATCAGGAGCGGCTCTCCGGATGCGCTGAAGACGGAGAATTCGCTTGCGCATCCCGTTATCGAGCACACCACACACATAATTCCAGTAAGCCGACTCAAGCGTTTTCTTGAGAGCATTGGAGCCGCCTCCTTTTACATATCTTCTGCTGATTCTAAAACAGAAGGCACTTCAAACCATAACACGAAAACCAACTTTCAATCGACCGGAGGACAAAATTATTCCTCGACCGTAGAGGGATCCCTGCCGAATTTGCCGCCCTTTCCGGCAAGAATTTCCATTCTGGTATGGCCCTATCTCAGCAGCATAGCGATACGAGGCTATTTATCGCGTTCCTCTCTGGCATAGAAGTTGAGGGAGACGATCGAGTTTTGCTCTTGCTGAGAATGGCGCTTGGGTTCCGAGTGAGGACCGTCCGATGGATGAATTGGATTTGTTCACCGCTCTTTGGGAATTGCTCACTCGCGACGTGACGATTGTCGGCGGGCTTCAGAGTCCTATGCTCAGCTGGATCGGTGCTGCGGGTATCCTCACCCTTTGTCTTTGGCATAGTACGGTGCTCATCCGAGGTCTGTTACACATTCAACGGACGCTTTCGCGGTTCCAATCGTCCGTCGCGCCTCTGGTCCTGGCCCGGCGACAAGTTTCAAAGGACTGGCTTGTCATCCCGGCTTTGGCGAAAAGGCGCGCGCGTCTGGATGAATCGGAAACGCGACGCGATCTTGACGACCTCCAAGCACTGGATCGTGCGGTGCGATCGGAACAGGCTTTTGCCAGAAACTGGCTCTCATACCGCAAGACCCTTGCGGTAGAGCAATCCGCCTGGTTTCTTGAGCCGACAGTCCACAGTCAGCGCTCCGCAAGTGAGTTTTTCTCGTTCGAATCTCTCTGCGCCGCCCATCTCAATGTCCATTTTTACCGGCAGTTTCCCGCATTCCTGACGGGTATGGGTCTGATGTTCACCTTCCTTGCCATTTTGATCGGGCTCAGCAAGCTCCATGCGAATGGGTCGGAGATCGATGGAATCCAAGGACTTATCAACGGGCTTTCAGGAAAGTTTGTCACATCCATCGTCGGCCTGGCGTGCGCCAATGCGTTCACCCTGCTCGAAAATTCCCTTTGGCATCGTCTGGATAACCGACACCGGGAGTGCATTTCTCTTCTGGACGAAATGTTTCCTCAGAAGGCCGCCGACCAATCAATCCAGATCACCTCATCGCCGATCGGACCTCCAACTACCATGGTGGCTTCCGTCCAAAACGATACCGCGCATCAGCTTGTAGAGGTCGTGCAGCAGCGCCTAGGATCAACCGTGGCAGCTCTGAACTCCGCCTCACAGGCGCTCACGGCTTTGAATTCCAAACATTCACCGATGAAGCTTGATGATTTGGCGGGGGAGATCGGTCACGAGGTCCAACGGGCGTTAAAGCCACTGATGAGTCCCTTGTTGGAAGCCATTCACGAACTCAACCGTTCCATCAAGGAGCGATGCCCCACGGTGCAGCTGTCCCAATCTGAAATCGAAACGATGTTTCACGAACTCAGGGGCAATACCACTGCGACGACAAAACAAGTACATCCGGCGAATAGTGATCGTGATCCGGGAAAGCGGTCTCGTTTCACATAAAACGGCACTGAGGGAACGAAGGGTATGAAGTCGATCTTCGCACGGGACTCCCGTGACGGTTCGGCTGTGGTGACAAGCGGGGTTGCAGATCTTATGACCTCGCTCGCCGTCATCTTCATTCTATTGCTCGTGGCCTATATGACCCGGGTCCAAGATGGAAATGCCGATCCAATCAGGGGCCGTGCCACACCGACGGACATGACGCCGAGACTTGACCCACGTCAGCCACTACTGGAAGCTAAAAGGCCGAGCGTCCACACGATCACGGTGCCGGATACCGCAATCAACTTTGAGTTTGGGAAGAGCGTCTTGCTCCCTACCGCAGAAAACTTCTTATCGGAGGCCATGCCTCACTACGCCTCACTCGTCTGCAATCCCGGAGAGCAAGAAGTGGAGGCCTTTGTCATTGAAGGGTACACCGACGATCTGGGGGACGATATACACAATCTGAGGCTCAGTCAGGAACGCTCTTTTGCGGTACTGGCGAAAAGCTTGGAAGTGATTCGCGAGAAGCTTCCTTGGGCGTATGAATGTTTCTTGCAGAAGGCCACCGCGAACGGGCGTGGAAAACAGGACCTTCTGCGCAATGATGCCGGACATCCGGACCGCGATAAAAGCCGTCGCGTCATTTTCAAAATCCATATGAGACCAGGGTAGCGTGCCGAGCATGCACAACATCGGCCTCCAATCCTCACTGGTCATATGTGACACGATCTCCGATCGATCAGGATCCCGGGACTTGCCTCATGCAGGCGGTTGTTATTGGTGGAGGCTCGAAAAGTCTGCCCCATATAGACAGCGTGTCAGTTCAACAAACTGCTCAATCGAGAGGATTTCCGCGCGGATGGAGGGAGAGAGATTGAGGGAACTCAATGCTGCTGCCACCAGCTTCTGCTCGTACCCTTGATCTTTCAGCGAATTGAGCAGCGTTTTACGGCGGTGCGCGAAGGCGGCTTTCACCAGCGTGGTGAACCTTGACTTTTCTTCAGGACCCGATTCTCTCTGCTTCTTCGTCCGCAGCAAAACGACTGCCGATCCCACCTCCGGTCTGGGGCGGAAACATTGGCTGGAGACCTTGAACGCTTTGGCAATGTCTGCTGTGTATTGAGCCATGACGGACAGTACCCCGTAGTCTGAACCTCCGGGTTTGGCCACGAGTCTATCGGCTACTTCGTTTTGCAGCATCAGCACCATACGGGGGAAACGGTTGCGCTGATCGAGAAGCCGGAAGAGGAGGGGGGTGGACAAATAATATGGAAGATTGGCGACGACGATAGTGCCGATCGGAAGGTGTTCGATCGGATAAGTCATCGCATCGTCGAGAACAAGCGTGATATTCGAAAACCGAGGCTGTCGTTCAGTCAGGTAGGCATGGAGCCGCGGATCGATCTCGATCGCCGTCACGTGGCCGGCGGCACGACAAAGCGCTTCTGTGAGGATACCGCGCCCAGGCCCGATTTCAAGAACGGTATCAGTCGAGGTTAGCTCAGCCAGTGCGACGATTTTACGGACAATGTTGGGATCGATGAGAAAATTCTGTCCAAGACGTTTGATCGCTGCGGGGAGAAGATGGGAGTCCACCCGTCAACTCTTGGCTGGAGAACTCTGGGCCAATCGCTTGGCTAGTATCATCAGCGGCGAGCGATAACATTCCACGAGATCCGTAAATTCTTCGATCAGGTCGTTGGTGAACGACGGTCCCGGTTGGATACGGGCGAACGCCTGCCCTTCCAGAGGGCCGACCGCATCGGTGATAAGCGCCACCGTGCGCACTTGCCATTTAGCTACTCGCTCCGTTCCTGCAACGGTGTTCAGATCTTGAAGGGTCTGTTTAGCCAGTGCATCCAGTTCTTCTATCTGCTGCCGAACCACGGTAAGACCCTTCGACATCTCAAGCGGCATGTCTGGACCGTCCCTTCTTGGGTGGAGTGGCCGTCATTCTATTCTGAGCGATCCTGGCAGCCAGCTTGACGGCTTCAATCAGACTTCCGGGATCGGCGACGCCCTTTCCGACGATATCAAAAGCTGTTCCATGATCCACTGATGTGCGGATGATAGGCAAGCCCACGGTGAGATTGACGCAAGTGCCGAAGGCGACAAGTTTCAGGGGAATGAGGCCCTGATCGTGGTAGAGGGCGACGACGCCGTCGAATGACCCTTTCGCGGCTTTCCCAAATAGGGTATCAGCCGGAAGAGGATCACTTGCCAGAATGCCTTCCTGCTGGGTCGCGCGAGCAGCTGGAAGAATCACGCGGGCCTCCTCATCGCCGAACAGTCCATGCTCACCGGCATGGGGATTGAGGGCAGCCACTCCTATCTTGGGACGTTTGATGCGGAACAGCGTCGTCAGCGCCGATTGGGCCAAGCGGATCGCTTTTTCGATCTTTGCCTGCGTCAGCAGCAACGAGAGATCTTTGATCGCAACGTGTGTCGTGACGAACATGATGCGTAACGGACCGCCCACGATCATCATACCCGACTGCTTCGCGTGCGTGAGATCGGCCAACAATTCGGTATGGCCCGGGTACCGGCAGCCGGCCATATTGATGGCTTCTTTGTTGATGGGTGCCGTCACCATTCCCTGGATACAGCCGAGCTGAGCCAGTTCAACAGCTTTCTTGATAAAGGCGACTGAAGCCGCACCGGTTTCTGCTGCTGCAATACCAGGCTTGAATGTTCGCAGCGGTGTATCCAGTGGATCCAGTACGGCCACGGTTTCTCTGCGCGGCGCCGTCGTTTCATGACCGTGAACTCGGAGTACGTTCAGTTTGAGCTTCAGTGCCTTGATCGTTCGCTCCATGACAGGAAACGATCCGATGACGATCGATCGGCAAACGTTGTGCAAGTGAGTTCCAGACAATGCCTTGGCGATCACTTCCGGGCCGATACCGGCGGGGTCTCCCATCGTGATTCCCAGCAAGGGGAGTCGGGACGATGAGAAACGTTTGCGAGGTGACTGCGACTTAGGAGGCTGCGGAGAAACTCGTTGATGCTCAACAATATGGCTGGACTTTCTCATAAGATGTTAACGCCGAACAACTTCAGGATGCTCAAAAAGGCTGTCCAGCAAGGCCGCAGCGAGCGAAGAGGCGAGGCGTACGCTTCGGTACGTTGAGCCTCTGAGCGATGCGAGAACGCCGCTGGCGGAATTTTTCAGCATCCTATCAGTTGACATAGAGATGTACCGTATAGCCGATATAGAAGACGGCCCCGGCGGCGAGCAGCCACGGCCGCCACTGACCTCCGATCAGAATCTGCAGAATGCAGAGCCCCACAGCCTGCACAGCCAAGATCATGGTGGTCAATGCCGATGGTGCAATCAACCATTCGGTTCCGATCAACCCCAGTGCGACCGGGAAGCAGCCTTGAAACACCATGGCTCCTGTGACGTTGGCCACGGCGAGCCGGTCTTTCTTCCGATAGAGCCAGAGAAAGCTGTTGGACATCTCCGGCAGCTCGGTGGCGAGCGGCGCAATGAGCAGCGCCAAAATCAACGGCGACATGGCGAACAAGCCCGCCATCGATTCTGCAGCCAGGACAAACAAATGGGCGCCTACTATCAATCCACCTAAACCCAGGAAGGCTTGAAATCCGATCATCGCATACGACGGGATGGCTGCATTCTTGTCGAAAATCAGCGGCTCCAGCTCACTTCCCTCTTCCCCTCCAGTCGGTGCGAATTTGAGTTTCATGTAGTAAATATACAAACAGATCAATAGACCGGCCGCGATGAGGTGAATCAGCCTGGAGGGCACGAAGGCGCAACCCAAGGCGACAAAATATCCGATCATAAAAAACGTGAGGTCTGTCAGGACTTCGCGATAATTGAGATGAAAGCGGGCAGTCCGCTTACCGGCCCTTGCATAGAGCAGCAGAAGAACGGCCAACAGGGGCAGTACCAGGGTGCTGAGCATGAACGGCGCGCCCAAAATAGCGCCCAAGCCAACCTCAATCTCGTCGCGGCTTTCGCCGAAGAAAATCGCTATGATCGGGATTGAGGTTTCAGGTAACGTCGTGCCGATTGCGGCAAAGACACTGCCTACGGCACCCTCGGAGATGCCCAGCCGCTTGCCCAACCATTCAATGGCATTGGTAAAGAGCGCGCAACCACCTAGCGTGACCGCAACGGAAACGACAAAGAGGAGAACATAGTACAGAACGGTCACGCCCCGCCTCGCACGTTTCCCGTTCTGTTCTTGGGAAGGCCTCGTCGATAGGTCCGCAGCGCTTCCTCCATAACCGTCTTGAGGGGACGACCGGTTCGTTTTGCGATGGCCTTGCAGTCCTCATATTCGGGAGCTGCTTTTTCCCATCCTGCGCCGACCTCGGCGACTTTCATGCGAACGACTCCCCCTGAGGTTGTGACGGGGACGATTCGTCGGGGCAGGACATGTCGGTGTACCTCGTGAAGACGTATTCCGAGCGTGGTCGTTTCCTGGAAGAGGACTTCGAGCGCGGCATCCGTCTCGTCTTCAGTGGTCAGGCAGCTCAGCACGACTCCTGGTCGACTTTTCTTCATGACGACGGGAGTGAGTGCGACATCAACAGCACCGACCTGAAAGAGCTGTTCCATGACGTATTCGTAGGTCTGTGGACTGAGGTCGTCGAGATTCGTTTCAATCTGTATCATCCGCTCGGTCTGATTCGTCTCCGACAAGGACTCTTCTCCCAGAAACACGCGCAGGGCGTTGGGCCACCCGTCTGGATTGTGGTCGCCGGCCCCGTAGCCTACCGCCACACTTTTCATGGCCGGCATAGGACCGAATTCAGACGCCAATGTTCGAAGCAGCGCAACGCCGGTGGGAGTTGCGAGCTCGCTGCGTGGGCCGGCGGCATAAATTGGGATTCCCTTCGCCAGCACCGCCACAGCGGGTCCTGGAATCGGTAAGAGCCCGTGGGAGGTCTGAATGGAACCAGCCCCGACATTGATGGGGGACGATGTGATGCGGGTGGCGTTCAAGAGATAGCAACCCAGCACACCTCCGACGACATCGATAAACGAATCCACAACCCCCACCTCATGAAAATGAACATCTTTCACATCGACTCGATGGGCTAAGCTTTCTGCTTCAGCCAGTCGATCGAAGACCGACCGGCTGCGTTCCTTGACCGGGCCTGACAGCGTGCTGTCGGCAAGGATCTTTCGAATACGAGAGAGAGTCAGCGGCCGTTGAAACCCCTGTTGAACGATCACGTCGACCTTTATTGCCGGGAGCGCGCCACGATGAACCTCACGCTTCCGCAGTTGGTAACCACTGAGCTGTAGCCGTTTGAGCCCGTTAATCAAGTCCGTCCATGAGAGTCCTGCGCTCACCAGTGCGCCGAGGACCATGTCTCCACTGACACCGGAGAAACAATCAAAGTGCAGATGCCGGCCCACCAGGTACCTCACTCAAAACGACCGCACATATTACCGAAAGGGATTGGAGAACGGCAATCGTTGGTTCATTGTCGACGCTTCGTTGACAGCCTATGGATGCTATGTTATCCCCCTACAATACGGTTGAGTTCTGCTGGCCGTGCATCGCCGCGAATGCGCCACACTCACCCATAAAAGCAGGTTCGGAGTTTTCGTTGAAAACGTCAAACATGCACCATCGTCCCAAATCCCTGCTCATGTTTCTCGCACTTTGCGGTTGTCTGGTTGCTTTCTTGCCGGCCGACAGTCTTTCAAAGGTGAAGCCCTCCCGCGTTCCCAGGCCCGAGCCGGAGCTCAAGATTGTCGGCCTCAACATTGCGCCGACACCGTATACCCTGGGCGACGGGCCTCTTCAGTTTTCCGTCACGATACAGCTTCCGAAAGAAGTGGATGGATCCGCGATTTTGGAGGTGACATCGCTCATCAGTTCTCCTTCGAAGACCTCGCTCCGATTTCTCACGCACCGACAGCCTGTTCTCATCCCATCAGCGGGAAATGGGGGGCTGGAACGATCGAGAGTGTCCGTCGAACTTGAGTGGGATGGGCAGGATCACCGCAAACAACTCGCCGAGGCGGGCACCTATTCGTATGAAGTGCGGACAAAGTTATTGGCAAACGGAGAAAAGGGGTTACGCACCGTGATGGTCGCTTGGCCGAAGCGAGGCATACTGGAAGTGAAATAGCGGAGCACGTATCTCGTCTTTCGTCGCTCGTATCTCGCATGAATTTCACGAACGACGCTTCACGAACGACGCTTCACCGAGAATATTGATTCGATGCGCGAGGCAGGCCGCGCCGAATCCGTTGTCGATATTCATCACTCCCACACCCGCCGCGCAGGAGTTGAGCATCGTCAGGAGCGCAGCGACTCCTCCAAAGCTCGCGCCGTAGCCCCGGCTGGTCGGCACGGCAATGACCGGGCACTGGACCAAGCCTCCCACTACACTCGGCAGAACCCCATCCATACCGGCCGCGACGATCACGACTTGCGCGTCAAACAGACGATCTTTCTTTCCGAGCAGCCGATGGATGCCCGCGACACCGACATCGTACAGCCGCTCGACATGGCTTCCCATCACTTCTGCGGTCACACGGGCTTCTTCCGCCACGGGCACGTCCGCAGTTCCCGCAGTGACCACGAGTATATGTCCATGTTGCTTCTGCCTGGAGGTGTGAATCGCCACAATGCGCGCATCGGGATAGTACTGTGCTCGCCGATCCTGACGGCGAATGGCGCGCGCGACCGCTTGGTCGGCACGAGTCGCGAGAAACGGGCCCTGTTTCTTGATGAGTGCCCGAGCGATGGCGACGACCTGCGCCGTGGTTTTCCCCTCACACAGGATCACCTCGGGGAAACCCTGTCGTAACGACCGATGATGATCGAGCGAGGCAAAGCCCAGATCCTCAAAAGGCAGTGACCGCAAGCGCTGAAGTGCTTGTTTGATTGTCACTCGTCCTTGACGGACTTGCTGTAACAGCCGTTCGAGTCCTTCCGGATTCATGTCGACCCCTTCTCTGATTTTGCATCCCGTTCCATCAAATCACGGACGGCTTTTCGACAGGATTTATCGTCATATAGGACAGCGTTAATTTCTTGTATGATCGGCATATCAATTTGATAGCGACGGGCCAGCGTGAGTGCCGCACGACTCGTCCGAATACCTTCTGCCACAGCCTGCATTCCGGCCAATATCGTCTCCAATTTTTCTCCCTTGCCGAGCCGAACACCTACCGAATGGTTTCGGCTGAGTGTGCCCGTACAGGTCAGGACCAGATCACCGACTCCGGAAAGTCCATAGAACGTGCGAGGATCGGCTCCCATTGCCGTCCCCAGCCGGATGATCTCAGCCAGACCTCTGGTAATGAGTGCCGCGCGGGCATTGAGTCCAAGGTCCAGACCATCGATCACGCCGGCGGCCAGCGCCATGACATTCTTCAATGCGCCGCCGAGTTGTACGCCGATCATGTCGGTATCGGCATACACACGAAATGCAGGCGTCATCAATGCACTTTGAAACCGCCGCACCAATTGCTCATCGGGGCCGGCCAAACACACGGCCGTAGGTTTACCTGCACTGAGTTCTGACGCGAAACTTGGCCCGGAGAGCACCATGAGGGAACGGTGCATGGACGGCGGCAATTCGTCCTCCATGACCTGGGTCATCAGCTTGGCCGTGTTTTCCTCTATGCCTTTGGTTGCACACACGAACGGTAGAGGGCTAGAGAAGCAGGGCGCCAACTGATGCAAGACTGATCGGGTGAGGTGCGAAGGAACGGCAAACAGAACCCCGTCGCGATTCTTTACTACTTCAATAAGTGAAGAGGTAGCCGTCAAACCTGGAGGAAGGAGGACGTCTTTGAGGAAGACTGAGTTTTCGTGAGAGGTGTTGATGGCGTCGACGACATGGTGCTCATAGGCCCACAGACGAACCTCCAGCCCCTTTTCGGCCAGATGCTTTGCCAGGGCTGTGCCCCAGGCTCCGGCTCCGATAACGCCGATCTTGTTGATCGTGGTCGGCATAAGCGATTCAGCCTCATGGCGAAATCATCACCCATCCCATTCAGGACGGCGGATTATAGGAAGGCCCTGAAGACCCTGTCAACGAACTGAGGAACCATCCGTGTGGGTTTCTAGGTCCCCCACGCTCTTCACGGAGAATGAGTTGTCGGAATGGTACTTGGCTTGTTCCACCCACGTCGGATTTCAGAAATGATTTCGCCATCACAGCGACAAGTCATAGGATGGAAGCAAGCAATTCGGAGGTTTCAGATGAAACAGTCGCGTACTATATGGCTTTGCTCTGGAATCTTTGCAACAACTCTCTTGATCGGGTCTCTATTACTCACTGTTCCCAACGCCTATCCAGAAGCCTACATCGGAGCTCAAATCGGAACCAGCGTCACCGGCAATTCACTGACAGACGTCGAATTAACCGACTTTTCACCGAACGGAACGATGTCGGATCGCGAACTGTCCCGATCGATCCTTGTCGGGGGTAAGATCGGCTATTACTTTCCCCAGGCTCGCTGGTTCGGGCTGGAAACCGAAGTCTTCTATACAACACCCAACATCAAGCAACAGAATACACAAATCACGGTGCAGCCTGGAGCGATTCTGGAAGGATTTGGTCCGGTAGGTGGCGGAACGGTTGAAGGTGTCCTTTCAGGCGACCATTTCCGTGTGATTACCTGGGTTCCGGTGAATGTGATGTTCCGGTACCACAAGATGAGGCTCCAGCCTTATGCCGGAGTGGGCATGGGACTGTTTTTTGCCCGAGTGCATACCACGGTAGCTGGATTTGAAGGAACCCAAAGCTCGACACGTATAGGGCTCAATGCCAAAGCCGGGCTTGAGTACCACGTAACTAGGTATCTCAGTGCCTTTGGTGAATGGAAGTACAATAGGGCAAGTTTTAGCTTTGACTCAAACAGTAGTAGCGGCGCATTCGGGTTCGATGCAGATTACAACGTGCACTTTGTGGCAATGGGGCTAAATCTTCACTTCTAAAGGGGACAGTCGGTTCTAGAACTCCAAGTTCCATCCCTCCATCTCTTCCAACGTCAGTCGGAAAGATTCGCGTTTGCATGATCGGCAGATCACGGGTAGTATTCTCCATGCAAAACTGCCCTGCCTGTAGCCGGTCGCAACCGGAGATCAACCGTTTCTGTATCCAATGCGGCCGGCGGCTCGACGGTAAGACGAATGACTCACCAGCTTCTCGCATAAACCCAACAGCACCGGAGCAGCTCAACGTCACGGTCCTCTACGGAATGGTCGTTGTACTGATTCTGGCCGTGCTATTCCCCCCATGGGAAACTCCGCCGACTCAAATACCTGAGTTTCTCGGTATGTATTTCATCCTCTCTCCTCCTGCCCCGGAAGCCGTCGTCAGCCGCATGCTCCTGACGATTGAACTCGTCACGATTGCGATTGCCGGCATGTATGGCGCGTTTCTCTTTCGGAAGAAATAGGACGTCAACTGTCATACGTCGAGAGAGGCCAAATTCAGCCGATTCATTCGTGATGGGTGACGACTGTCGAGACTCAGTCCAGCGCCAGAGTGAGGCACTTGGCTGCCCCACCGGATTTCATGAATTCATCAAGCTGAACTGGGTGGGTTTCATACCCTCTCATACGGAGCCAAGCCTCAGTGGTGGGGCATCCGGCTGGGAGGACGACGTGTTTCCCGACACAGACGGCATTGCAGGCGAACTTCAAGGCTTCCTCTTCCGTAACAGCGAGACGCAGCTTGTCCGGAACACGTTCGGCAATCGCGGTCCGGCCATAGCTATCAAAGGCTGCGGGGAAATACAAAAGCTCGCCGCCGCTCAATGGACAGAAGCAGGTATCCAGATGGTAGAAACGGCTGTCGACGAGCTCAAGCGGAATAATCTCTTGGTGAAAACGCTCACTGAGGATCGGAAAGACGCGGATATCTGATCGCTGTCGATATCCGCCGAACCAGTATTCCGGGAAGCCCAGGAGATCCCCCGCTCCTTCAAAATGAATGCCTGCTTCTACCGTCATCACCTCATAGCCATGCCTGCGAAACCAATGCTCAAAGTGAGCTTCTTCTCGTTGCCGTTCAGGATACCGGAAGCGACTCACGACGGCGGTTCGTCCAACCAGGATGCCGGCATTGGCCGTAAATACGAGATCGGGTAACCCAGGAATGGGAGTCATTCGTTCGAGAATGACTCCAAGGTCCTTTTCAAACACGCACATCAATTCATGCCATTGTTGCACCGCCTGTCCGTGATTCACGCGATTGGTAAGGCGCATCCAGGGGTTGATCTCATACTCAATCCCGAAAAAATCCGGAGGACAGACGAGGAGGCGGCTCATGTCGCCCTCCCCAACACCCTGGCGAGTTCCGACAGAAACGATGCCGCATCCATGACGAGGCCGACTGCCTGAAAGCTCCCCCGGTCGGCCAGCTTGGTCGGGACCGATGGGTTCACATCTACACAGACAGTGGGAACAGTTGCCGGCAGAAGATTGCCCGTCGCCACGGAGTGTAGGGTCGAGGCGACGAGGAGAGCCAGCCCAACTTCTGGAATCAAGGCCCGCATCGCGCGTTGTGCGTGAACGGAATCTGTAATCACTCCGGGCAAGGGACCGTCATCGCGAATCGTCCCGGACATGACCACGGGCACACCTCGCCTGACGCAAGCCGCCATAATTCCTTGTTTGATCATTCCCGACATCACCGCCGCCTCAATACCGCCGATGCCTCGAATTCGGTTGATGGTCCTCAAATGGTGCTCATGGCCATGTGGGACTGCGCGTCCTGCAGTGAGCCCGTAGCCGAGTGACGTGCCGAACAGATCCGCTTCCATGTCATGCGCAGCCAGCGCATTCCCGCAAAATAGTATATGAATGAACCCCTGTTCGATCAGCCAGGTCAGGGCTTCTCGACCACCGGCATGAATGATGGCTGGTCCACCGGCCAACAAGACATGTGAATCGGCCTGTTTCTGCTTGTGCCGCTCTCTCAATTGACGCATTCGAGTTGCGATGTCGACGATGATATGACCATGGGGCCGTTCAGCCGACACTTGAGACTCCATGAACCCAAATACATCTCGCTCTTGCGGACGTTGCAGTGGTATGACACGCACCCCTTCTCGACCGACCACGATCCGATCCCCTCGGCGAACTTCGCCCATCGGCACGGCCTGGGCAACGGAGCCCACCTCATTGACCGCGATAGCGAGGTCCATCTCAATCCGATCTACGTCCAGCCATCGACCGTTGAGCCGGATCTGGGTGGGCAGATGGGTCGTCGCGTAGAAGTCATCGGGTAACACGCCGTCAGCGGGTGCCCTATCGGTCCGGCAATCCGCTTCCCGTTCGATCGAGGCGCCGTGAGGTTGAATCGCCTTTAAAATGTCGTCTAAGAGCGGTCTCGATCCTGTTTGGATTCGGATACGAGCACGAGACGGTTCCTCCCGTGTCTTGCCGATGTGAACGTCCTCCAGGTCGAAGGTTCCCCCCATCATCAGGATGAGATCGAGCACCTTGGCGAGCACGAGAGAGTCGATGATGTGCCCTTGAAGGTATACGCTTTCTTGGTAGTGGTTCATCGTGGCACTCACGGAATGTGTATATTTTATCACCTATTATCGCGGGGAAAAGAAAATGAGTGGAACTAAGAGTTCGCCGGGGATGCTTTCATCAACTCCCGAAGTATGCTCGTGGCGTAGGCTCCGGGAGGCAGGTTAAAGGACAGGACAAGAATGGAGCCGTTTAGTGACCATTCAAGTTCAGCAAGGGGAATACGAAGCGCTCTGCGCTCGCCACGGAATCCGCAAGCCTTAGCAGCGGCAACGAGGCCTTCCTTGGTCGCACCTGCTTCAGCGATGACGGCTTCCTCGATTTTGCCGGGCTCGCCGTTTGCCCAGGATACCCGCGAACCAAAAAGGATACCCGTTGGGCTGATTTCAAAACGATCCGCTCGCGATTGTTCCTTCTCGGCATCCTCGACTTGAAAGCAGGCGCCATTGTCCGACTTCATGGCCCAATCACCGACGAAAACCTTATCGAGATGGTCGATTCTTCGTGCAAGTATCCGATTGAACAAGAATGATTGGTAGGAGTTCAGATACCAGATGCGAGTAGCGCGACTCATCTTCTCGCGCCGACGCGCATCATGCAGCAACAGAGCGCCGATGCAGTAGTTATCACCGTCTTTCCCTTGCCGCTGTGGCCCGAAGTAGTTTGGAATGCCTCGGAGGCTCAGTTGTTGAAGGATGGCCGGCACGGTTTCAGCCGCGTGATCGGCGACATTGCGGATGACTAAACGGAAGCGATTGCCGGAATGATGGCCGGTTCGTAGCCGATTACGATGGGGCCCAAGGATCTGCACGTTGAGGACGATCTCATCGATCCTGAGGCGAGAGATCTGTTCCGGACGGACTCCTTGCAAGGACACCATCTGAGTCGTGACGGCTCGCGCGTCCTTCAGACCCGCCACGCCGATGGCCTGTGTTTTCACACCCAACATGGATGAGAGGCGGCGGACCAGATCCGGAGTGGAAAGACCACGTTTGGTGATGGTCACGTACAAATGTTCGCCTTCCCCGCAAGGAAGATAGAGCGGCCGTTCTTCAACTTGAAAGTCTTCGGGCACAGTGCGGATTTCTCCACCGATTCCAGGCAGGTCGCCGGTGAGGAAGGGGTCGGTTGGTTGCGTCACGCGTTGTCCTTCGTTGGAATGACGGCTGTCCCCAGAAACGTGTTGTCACATCTGGTTGGAAACAAGCCCATGGTATACTTTTTTCGTCCATGCGGAAACGATCAGGCAAACGACAGGTTGCGGGATGAGCAGGCGACGGACGGTCTCATGGCCTGATCACGTACGATCGTTCATCGGGTATTGCTTAAGCGAGCCGCTCTATCGGGCATTCAGCCAGGTTCCCCATTGGGAATGGGGTTTGTCCGATCATGACGTTTCCACGCTCACTCACCCACATACGTTTCTTGTCGGTCGTCGTGCAGTCCATCTCACGGACCTGCACCTGGATCGATATCATCCGAGGCATGATCGTATCGTCGAATCCGTGAGGGAACTTCACCCTGATTGGATTTTCATCACCGGGGACCTGCTCAACGTACCGGAAGGTCTCCCCCATCTTTTTCGATTTCTCGAACAGCTACGCGCCATCGCGCCCCTGTACATGACATTGGGCAATCACGACCATTATAGCGGAGTGCCTGTGTCACAGTTTTCTGAACTTGCCGATCGGCACAAGATCACGCTGCTGGTGAACCAACGTGTCATTGTTTCAACGGGAAATGGAGAACTCGCGATCGTCGGCGTCGATGATCCATCGCTTCATCGTGCGGATCTTCGATGCGTCCCGCCTCGCGCCGACTCCCGCTTTACGTTGCTGCTGGCGCATGCTCCCAACATCCTCGACTATGTCGAACCGCATCATGCCATTGACTTGATCCTTTGCGGACACAGTCATGGCGGGCAGTGGAGAGTGCCGGGCATACCCACCTTCTGGCTTCCTCCCGGATGTAATGGCCGCGTGGCGGGCTGGCACGAAACCGATCGGCACAGGCTGTACGTCAACCGAGGATTAGGTTGGTCCTTCCTCCCGTTTCGCTTGAACTGCCGGCCGGAGATTGCCGTGATTGAGTGGACCCAAGAATAGATTTCAGTTTTGAAGCCTCGGGGCTTTGAGTCGCTGAACGATCGCGTGATATCGGAACCCGACGGCTGGCATTGCCAGATTTTCATCAGAGCAGTCCCTGGCAGTGCATCTTTTCTTGCCTTCTGTTCCCAATCCCCTACAATTCGTAGCGTGCATCATCTGTTCTCCGGAACGCAACTGTCGATGCAATACATGATTACAAGACCACACTACTGTGTTGTCCATGCCCCTATCTTTTAACGCACGAGGTTTAGTCCTTTTAGGTACGCGGCTATAGCGGAAATTATGCCGGTCTACATAACACGTCGAAGCTACACAAGAGAGCGCTTACAAGTGATTAAAAGCAACCATAACGCGCCATCAGCGCGATGATTACGTGCAAGCTCACAGGAAAAGTTGGCCAGCCAGTCAAAGCTCATATAGTGCCGAAGGCGTTCTATGAGTTGCCTCCTCAGAGTGAGGGTCCCTGTAGATTGATCAGCAATGCTTCCGATACATATCCCCAAAAGGTCCCTATCGGAATCTACGACAATACAATCGTCACCAAAGATGGGGAAACGCGATTCGGTCCTTGGGATGACTATGCGTCTCGAGTACTACTACAGCGTTTCGACGAGTTCACGCCCATCCGACACAACAGTAAGATCGTGGCCTGGTCCCTCCCGGATGTCGACTACGCAGTCCTGAAACTGTTCGCGTTGTCGGTCCTGTGGCGAGCACATGCATCTGCTCAACTAGCATTTCGGAAGGTCAAGTTAGGCACTCACGAGCCAATCATTCGTAATCTATTACTACGCGGAGATCCTGCTTCGGAGGAGGAATATTCTGTATGCATTGTAAGATGGATCGACGAGAAATTTGGTCCGGTATTCATGGACCCATTTCGTGAAAAGTACGAAGGCGTCAACTACTACCGGATCTACTGCGGAAGATACGTGTTGTATGTAAAGGTCGACAAGCTGAAGTCAGCACCTAGTTTCAAGGAGATGCAACTCGCACCAGGGCGCCCTTTGTGTGTTATCGCCAGGACGCTGCGTAGTAGCAAGGAGTGACCGCTCATGTTACGCATTGCTCGTGAAAACGCTCACCACATGCTTGGACGAGACTCGGTAAGTCACAAGCGCCATGCGTAACGTTAGGTCCTCATTCGTACATTAATCTTCTTCAGGAGGAATATGAGATTCCCTTTGCCTCTCTTTCTTGGCATTGTGATAGCAGTAGGAGGCTTCGTCCCCTACTGCCTTGCTGAGATCAAGGTAATAATGTCTGAAGCCAGTTACACGATGGGAGATGGTGAATCTCCATCAATCGCAGAGTCTCAAGTGATTCAGAAGGCCAAGCAAGCTGCCTTGGAGCAGGCTGGTACCTATGTTGAGGCTTACACAAAAACCCATAACTACGATTTAACAACCGAAGAAATACAGACTCTCGCAGGCGGGGTGCTGAATGTGGAGGTTTTGGAAAAGACTCGCACCCTGGTCGGAGAAGGACTGCGCTTCTACACAAAGATTAGAGCGACCGTGACCACCGACAAGATGGAGGAGTTGGCTCAACGGATCAAAGGCAAGAATGTTGCTCAGGAGTATAAGAACCTTCAGAGTGAATATGCCCGACTCAGCCGGGAGCTGGAGAAGATGAAGCAAGTTGCTGCGCGGGCAACCGCTGGTAATGAGCGACAGCTGGCTCTTGATCGGATCAAGGAGACCGAAAAGGACTTCGCCCGCGTTCAAAATAACGAAGCAGCCTTACTTCGGCGTCTCGAAGCCGATAGTCTTCTCTTTGACCCCCTCAGGAATCTGGATCTGCAAGGCGTAATCAAAGCCCTGAAGGATGGCGCCGATCCTAATGCGGTTGATATGACACACAAAACAAAATTGTCCGCCTTAGACACACTTATAACCAGAGGAGCTTGGCTGCGAGGCAAGGAGGAAAAGTATGAAAAGAAAGGATTAACGATTGAAGAAACTACGATTGAAATTGCAAATGCTCTATTCGCTCACGGCGGCAAGGTATCAAACATCTACGACAGAGAGATACTATTTGCTCCGATTTCAGAAGGGTGGGTCAAATTGACCGAGCTACTCATACAACATGGTGCTAATTTACGAAATGAAATGGAGGGTCGAACTCCGATGGAGTGGGCGATTCATTACAACCAGCCCAGAATTGTGGAGGTCCTGAGAGCGCACGGTATCCAAAGCGTCAATACTGCAAAGGCCTCGGTCATACGATTTATCAGAGCTGCGGAGAGAAATGACACTGCTGAGTTGATCCGCTTAGGACGTGAAGGAAATTTAAAGGCTAACGCGAAAGATGATCGGGATCAGACAGCGCTCATAGTGGCATTGCGAAACCCGATTTACGAAGAAGAGCAATACCGTACGATCAATCTTTTGTTGGAGCTTGGAGCCGACCCGAATGTTGTAGGGGAGAGTCTGCTTCCTGGTCTCGAAGGGATCCCAATTCACCTAGCGGTCGCAGCGAATATCTATACCTTGAACCAACCTTCTGGTGCCAGTAAAGCACTGGCGACTCTCGTTATCCTACAACTCCTGAAGCATGGTGCGAAGGTAGCTCATAGAGATAGCACTGGTAGAACACCGCTTCACATTGCTGCGAAGGATAACAACTTGGTTGCAGCTGAGATTCTAGTTGCTCGTGGAGCTACGAGCATGCCTCGTGACAACTCAGGAAAAACGCCGCTAGATTACGCTGAATCAGCTGAGATGATCAACTTTCTTAAGCGCCACGGTGCAACCGAATTAGATCGTTAAGGTTGCCCTAAAGTTTCTGATTGGGGAGTGAGCTGGACAGAGTTTGAGGAGCCGCCAAGGCGATGAAGGTGACGCGGCAACAGCTGTATAACATTATCCGCGGAGCGCGACTGTCTCGACCCAAGCCCCGTGTTCCGACACCGCATCATGTCAGTATCCTGCCGCTGTGAAAATACGAATAAGTGTGCTCGATGCCTCCAGCCGCTTGCCGATTGGAAACTCACTGCCAATTATTGGGAGGAAGCGACTAACGGTATTATCCATGTCCCCGGCTTCGTGTTGCTCGGACACGTATGCCAACAGAAGTGGCTACAAATATGATCCACAGCGGGGAACCGAGATTCTGATGTGCAATAGGAACATTGGAAGAAGGATGGGAGAGACTAAAATCTTTGAAGTGGTACACTTCCTCATACCCGCGATTCCCACGAATCTGTTCCATGAAGGAGAACATCCATGGGATTATTTGACTGGCTTATGCGACGCCGACCCACGGCTGAACAGGAGCAACGGCTATTATGGATCAAGAATCCGCTCCAGCGAAAAGCACTTCACGCTGCAATTGCGAAGGGAGAAGATATTCCGATGGACGCTTGGGCGCCTATTCCTGAAAACATTGACCCCCTCGCCATCCGGCAGTCTCTCCAGAATAAACTCGCGAATTTTCGAGAGCGTTTGCAGGAACAGGGAACCACATTGGAAGCCTTGATCGAGTTTGACCCGAAGGGCGCGGCGCAAGCAATGGACGATCCGGGCCTTCTTCAAGAGATTCTTAAGAGAATGCATGCGCACTGAAGATGGCTGCGGTTCTCCCTCCACAAATGACGTGATATTCACGGGATAAGTCCTTTGTAAGAAAACTGTGAAAACGACATCTTGGTTTGAAAAGTGACTTGGCACGCTGCAAAACCGCAAGGACCTCAAGATCGTTCGGTTCGAAGCGCACGAAGCCACACCAGCGGCCTAGTAGAGATCTGTTGTCAATTTTCCCAGGGGCCAGCTCAGTTAGCCACTTTATAAGAGCGAACAGTTTCCTCGAACGGTTTGCATGGCCTGATATTGTTCCTGTACTCACTCTAAATCAGGTGTCTAAGCTGGACTGGTAGTGATGATTGCAGTCCACCAAATTTCGCGCCATGATCGATCATCTAGCTCACCATCGGGCCCCGTAATTAAAGAGAGTAGGCTGTACAGCTACGACGACCTTATTGTTTACCCGCCCATCCGTTCCAGTGCTTCCCTGGCCCTGCTTCTGACGGTTTGATCCCAATCCTGTTCCATGACGATCTTCAGTCGTTCACGCGTTTCCGTCGCCCGTAGTCGTCCAAGTCCCAATGCTGCGCAGGAACGCACGTAGGCATGGTCATCTTCCAAGGCCTTGACCAGCAACGGCACTACCGACAGATCTTGCAACGCCCCCAGATGACTGGCGGCCATTCCTCTGACGCGATGCTGCTTATCCCCCAACGCTCGTTGTAGAGTTATGATAAACAGGTCCTTCAAAGCTGGAACCGCCGACTCCAAGCCCTCCACCCGGTACCCGTTCATCTCAAGCAAAGCGAAGGCCGTCTCCAGCTTCTTGTCTTGAACGGTTTCTCGCTCGAATAACGTCAGCATGTTGGCTCGTTCTTGAGACCTTGCACGATGGCGAAATACCGCTCTGATCGGAATGAACAGCAAGATAGCGAGCGCCAGGCCCATCGCAGCCATCGGTATAGCCTGATCAACAATGTAATCTTGAGTGTCGGCCGGTAGCCGCTTCCAGATCCAGACTCCGGCCACAATAAAGCCGATTAGAACGGCGAGCAGGGTGAGGTTCGCCTGCCCTTGTTCGTAACGCTCGGTCATGGATGGAGGATCATACGGGCGTGATTGATAACCGTCAACGAATCGTCTTCGAGACGGCTTTCAGTCGATGTGACTGTTGATCAAGTCAAAGTTCGGAGCGTCTACGAACAATTGACTTGCGATTGTTGTAGTAGCCATACTCCACCTGCAATCGCCATCGGAGCGGCGTAAAACGATCATGGATGCTCAGCCTCAGAATAGCACCATTCGGCGTGTTATGGTGGGCACCGACCGTTCCAAAACAGCAGATCAGGCTGTGAGCTGGGCCGCCCAATTCGCCGACCGATTCGGCGCAGACCTGTTCGTGGTACAGGTCATCCTACCACAACACTCCTCGACCACCGAATTCGGCGCAGCTGAGCAGACACGTGCCGCTGCCGCCAAGGAAGAGCTTGCGCAGGTCGTGCGGCTGGTGGCCGGGGAGCGAGGCCATGCTCTCGTTGTCATTGATTCGGACCCGGCATTTGCTATCGTGCGCGCCGCCGAGCGCGAAGCCATCGATGTCCTGGTGGTCGGTAATTCGGGCATGGCGGGGCGAAAGGAGTTCTTGCTCGGTAACGTCCCGAACCGCATCAGTCACAATTCTCATTGCACCGTCATTATTGTGAATACCCTTCCGTCTACGGGTGAGCCGATTCCTGAATCGGGGCGAATGTTTCAATCCCAGGGTGAACCTCAAACTCCTGAGCCTCATCTGGGAGGACGAGCCATACACATTGCGACGGTCATGGCGAAGCATGGTCTCAAGGAACTCTTCAGCCAATCCGACCAATCGGACGTTTCCGCGCGTCGACAGCAGGCCAAGCGCCTCCGCGCAGCGCTGGAGGAACTAGGGCCGACTTTTTCGAAGCTCGGACAAGTATTGTCGACCCGCCCGGATCTTCTTCCAGTGGAATACATCGAAGAACTCGCGATGTTGCAAAGTCACGTGCCTCCCATGCCCGAAAGTGAAGTCGTTCGGGTTGCCGAGCAAGAGTTGTGCGTGCCGTGGGAAGACGTGTTTGAGTCGATCGATCCTAAGCCGCTTGCGGCCGGTACGATCGCCCAGGTCCATAAGGCCACGCTCGAAACCGGCGATCGAGTCGTCGTCAAAGTTCAACGTCCCACCGCCCGAAAGGACATCGAACAGGACCTTGCCCTGCTCGAGATCTTCGCTCAGAAAGTGGGGCAACGCCAGGCCCTCAAGCAAGTGGTCAATATGGAGGCGGTGTTCAAGCACCTCTCCACGTCGCTCCAGCGCGAACTCGACTTTCGTCAGGAAATCGAAAACATCGGGCGGATGCAGACCCTGCTCACAGACTATGATCGGCTGGCGGTCCCATCCGTGCATCGTGAGCTGTCGACCTCCCGCTTATTGGTGATGGAGGAAATTCAAGGCATCCCGATTGCCCGCGCGCCGGAAGGCCCGGATCGTATCGAAGCAGCCCGCCAGATCTTGGAAGGTTTCTACAAACAGATCGTCGTCGACGGCTTCTTCCATGCCGATCCGCACCCGGGCAATCTCATGTGGTGGAAGAACCGCATCTATATGCTCGATTTTGGAATGGTGGGGAATCTGGATGCCGGTTTGCGGGAGCATCTGTTGTTGATGCTCATGGCGTTGTGGAAGGAAGACTCTGTTTTTCTAAGCGATGTCACGTTGATGATGACGGGCGCGATCGACCGCAGCGACCTGGACGTGCCTCGTTTTCAAGGTGAAATCGGCGAAGTCATGGCGAGGTACCGCAAGGCGGCTCTCGCGGAAATGCAGATCGGGCCGCTGCTGCAGGAAATGAGCGCGATCGCGTTTCGACACGGCGTGCCCTTGCCGGCCTCACTCACGCTTGCGGCCAAGGCTCTGGCGCAAGTCCAACTGGCGACGGCGGCTCTCGATCCGAAACTCGACCCCTACGATGTCGCGGGCAAGTTTTTGATGCGTGTGATGATCAAGCGCATGGGAGCCGCGCTCGATCCTAAAGCGCTGGTGTATCAGTCACAAAAGTTCAAAGTGCGGGCCGAGCGAGTGATCGAAGCCGTCGAGCACCTGATCGGTGCTCGACCAGGTCAGAAGCTGGTCGTAAATTTCCAGGCGAATTCGCTTGAGGGGATGGTCCGCCGTACGGGACGACGCCTTACCTTGGGGCTGACTGCTGCGGCAAGTATTCTCGCCACCGGGCTCACGGCTACTGCGGCAACAGTCGCCGACTGGATTCCGATCACATTCGGCATCGTCGCCGGTCTGCTGACTGTTGGACTGGTCCTTGATCTGATACGGGGGCGTTAAGGTCGAAGCGTCCACACCTCGCGCGTATCAAGGTGCTGTTCCGCCGCGTTGGATTGAGCGCAGGACGGCTCTCTCCAGCAGGTAGGCAATCACAGACATACCGATGCACACGAGGTGATACTCTAGGTGTCGGACAATGGACCGATGACCGGTCTTTGTCGCAGAAGAACTGTCAGTCATGGGCATATTATCGACCAAAGGCGCCATCGGCTGCAAGAAGCCGTTGGCCCATCTCTCGCTTGTGAATGCTCATCATGAATGATCGCGTCGCAGAATGGCTACAGAGTCTTGGTCTTGATCAATATCGAGAATCGTTTCAGCAGAACGCCATTACCTGGGATGTCTTGCCCGAACTAAATGACGGCGACTTGGCGTCGCTAGGCGTCTTGCTGGGCCATCGGAAAAAGATCCTGCGAGCCATCGCGCAACTGTCATCAACCGGTAAAGGCGATACTGCATCCACTCCGGCTATTCCCACCGCGAAGGAAACAACGGCGTCCTCTTCCGGTCGGGACCAAGCAGAACGACGGCAATTGACCGTCATGTTTTGTGACCTTGTAGGGTCGACAGCGTTGGCTTGTCGGTTGGACCCTGAGGATCTTCAAGAGATCATCCGGAGGTTTTTGGACGACTGTGGCAACGCGATCAGTCGATTTAACGGCTATATCGCCAAATACATGGGTGACGGACTGTTGGTGTATTTTGGGTACCCGCAGGCTCAAGAGCACGATGCGGAACGAGCGATCTACGCTGGCCTAGCCATCTTGGAATTGGCGAGGGTCTCATCACGCGATGATCCTTCATCTCAGGAACCTGAAATCGCGGTACGAATCGGAATTGCGACAGGTCACGTCATTGTCGGGGAGATCATTGGACAGGAAACCGCCAAGGAACGGTCGGTGTTCGGGGAAACTCCGAATCTGGCTTCCCGCCTTCAGGCACTGGCAGCACCGAATCAATTGATCGTTGATGCGGCGACGAAGCGCCTTATCGGGGATGAGTTCGAGTTGGCCGATCAGGGAACGGTTTCTCTCAAGGGGTTTGAGGCGCCGGTCCAGGTGTGGCAAGTTGTGGGCAGCAAGCTCTCGGCGAGCCGGTTCGAGTCGTATCGAGCCGGACGATTAACCCAGTTCATAGGCCGAGAGCATGAAACAGCGCTGCTCTTGGGTCGTTGGCAAGAAGCGGTGGAGGGTGAAGGGCAGGTCGTTCTTCTCTGTGGTGAGGCCGGCATCGGCAAGTCTCGAATTGCCCGCAGTCTGCGTGATCGACTTGCGGAGGAGGGGTACCAGACGATTCAATTTCAATGTTCGCCGTATCACACCAATACGGCGCTGTATCCGGTCATCACGTATCTCCGACAGGCAGCGGGGCTGAGCGGTGAAGACACACCCTCCACACAACTGCGGAAGCTCGATGCGCTGGCCCTCAACAGCGGTATCGATGACCAGACCACGGTGTCATTGCTGGCCGATCTGTGTTCGATCCGGACAGATGACCTGCGCCCGCCACCGAATGTGTCGTCTGAAAAACGAAAGGAAATGACCCTTGAAGCACTCGTGCAGCAACTCCAAAGACTGGCAGGTCGTCGCCCGACACTCTTTATCGTGGAAGACGTGCATTGGCTCGATCCGACAACGAGGGACCTCCTGACAAGAATGATTGACCGCATCCAGCCGATGCGGGTGTTATTGATCATCACCTTTCGGCCTGAGTTTAAGCCGGTTTGGGCCGATTATAGTCATGTGACGTTTCTGACGCTGAGTCGGCTTCCCCGTCGGCATAGCGCCGAGCTTCTCGCATCGATGACCGGAGGGAAAGCGCTTCCGCCGGAGGTGCAGCAGGCGATCCTGGTGAAGACCGATGGTGTGCCTCTCTATATCGAAGAATTGACGGAAACCTTGCTTGAGTCCGGTTTGCTGAAAGAGGAGCAAGATTCTTTCATCTTGAGGACGTCATTAAAAGATCTGTCCATTCCCGACAGTCTGCAAGCGTTGCTCATGGAACGGATAGACCGATTAGGGCCGACCAAGGAAATTGTCCAAGTCGGGGCGGCGATAGGGCGTGAATTCAGTTATGAGCTGCTACGGAGCGTGGTGGATGTAACGGACAGTCAGTTGAAAAAGGCTCTTGAGCTGTTCGTTGAGTCCGGCCTCATTCTCCAAGAGAGTGAAATACCGACCGCAAAATTTCAGTTTAGGCATATGCTCATGCAGGAGGCTGCCTACAGCACCTTGCCCAAGAAATCACGTCGATCTCTCCATGCCCGCATTGCCAAGGCAGTGGAAGAAAGTTTTCCCGAGCGCGCGCAATTGGAGCCGGAGCTCTTGGCATATCATTATGAGCAGGCAGGACTGCTGGGTCCGGCCGTTGAATATTGGCGACTTGCAGCCCGAAGGGACGCGGCTCGGTCGGCGAATGTCGAAGCGCTGAACCATTTCAACAGCGCATTGACGTTGCTGAACGAATTGCCGGCAGGCGCTGAGCGAGATGCATTGGAGTTGGAACTTCTTATTGCGCGAGGGGCCCCTATGGTAACGGTGCAAGGCTATGCCTCGCAGGAGAGCGAGCGTAATTATTTTAGGGCCAGGGAGCTTTCTCAGGACAGCGGCTCTGAGCATTACTTTCTCTCAGTGTGGGGATTGTGGGTCTTTCATCTTGTCAGAGGACCTCTCGCCACTGCATGCAACCTGGCCGAAGAACTCTTGTCCCTGGCGAAGCGCCAGCAAAACCCCGATTTGTTGATTCGATCTCACGAGAGTGTGGGGTCCACCTATTCCTTTCTTGGCCGGTTTGACGAAGCCAAGGCCCATCTGCTCGCTGCGAAGGCGCTGTACGATCCTGACAGACATCGCTCACAGGCCTTGCCCTATACTCAAGATCCCGGCATAACAGCCAGAATCATGCTGGCCAGAACATTATGGATCTTGGGCGAGGTCGATCAGGTCGAAACACTGTGTCAGGAAGCCATCGCCATGGCCAGGGCGTTGGGACACCCCTTCACGTTGGCATTCACCTTGACGACTGTGGCCTGGACCTATTCCACGCTTCGAGACACAGGGAACACACTAAAGTTCACTGAAGAAGCCATAGCGCTGTCGACAAAATACTCATTTGAAGTGCCGTTAGCATGGGCGACATCCTTTCAAGGATGGGCTCTGGCCGAAAAGGGACAAGAGGAGGGGATCGGGAGGTTGGTGAACGGCCTCTCCGCTACGCGCGCCGCCAGAGCGAGTCTTAATAATACCTATACCTTGGCGTTACTGGCAGACATTTGTTTGAGGAAGAAGCAGATTGAGGAAGGCTTGAATGTCATCAAGGAAGCCCAAGAACTTGCGACGACTCAAGGAGAACGATGCTGGCAAGCAGAACTGTTTCGGCTGAAAGGCGAATTGCTGCTCGCGCAATCCGATCAGTTGATCCCTTCGGCGGAGCAGTGTTTCACTGAAGCCATGAAGATTGCGCGGGATCAGCATGCAAAAATGCTGGAGCTTCGAGCCGCGACGACCATGGCAAGACTATTGCGGAAACGGAATAGATCGGATACAGCTAGGAGGATCTTGAACGCAACCCTTTCCCAGTTCGGCGCACAAGATGCCAACCCTGACTGCATTGAAGCTCAAACAATGCTTGATCAACTGAACGGTGCTTCCTAACCATACCTGACTCGAATTCATGCGCCTCACTATTCTCGGCTCCGGTACCAATGTGCATCCCACGAGAGCAGCGGCTGGATATCTGGTACGCACAGATCAATATCTCCTCCTGGATTTCGGTCCCCGCACCTTGATGAATTTGATCAAAACCGGGGTGAACCGTCACCGGATCACGCACATCCTGTTTTCCCATTTTCACGCGGACCACTTTTCCGACTTCCTCACGTTCTTTTTCGACGCGGTGATCTATACCAAGTACGGAGGAGGCCATCGCCCGGGGATGACCCTGATCGGACCAAAGGGGACCATCCGACTCTTACGATCGATCATGAGCAGCTTCCCTAGTTTTTCGCCGGCGCCGTTCCGAGTGGGTTTCAAAGAGGTAGCCGACAAACCCTTCATGATCGGGGACACCCGTATCGTTCCCAAACCCGTAGTTCATGTTCCCGATCTCTCGGCGGTCGGCTATCGAATCGAGTATCGGGGGAAAGCTATGGTGTACTCAGGAGACTCTCAGTATTGCGACGCACTCGTCCGGCTTTGCACTGATACCGATCTTGCCGTGCTCGATTGCTCGTTTCCAGCCAATCGTCCAGGACCGGCCCATCTGCACGCCGGACAGTGCGGGCAAGTGGCGAAGGAGGCAGGCATCGGCCAACTTGTCCTCTCGCATTTCTATCCGATTGCGGATCGATACGACGTCAAAGCCCAAGCGGGGGAACAGTATGGAGGAAAAATTTGGAAGGGGAAAGATCTGCTGACGGTTCGTATCTAGAGACCTTCTTCTCGAGGAACCCCGCCGAGGATCTCGATGAACTTGGTCAGACGGTCGGTTTTTCCTATGTCACCCGACTTGGAGTAGATGGACAAGAGGTTCTTGAGCATGCGAGACAAAATTGCTCGAACCGGACTTTTTTGCAGGTACTTATCGTCGAATCCGTATCCGGCCTCCGTCAAAAAACGGGCGCAGTTTTTTTCAGTCAGCAAGGCTCCGCCGTTGAAACAGTCGATGAAGATCTTGTACCGGTCGGACTCGTACTTCACCAAGAAATGTCCCGGCATGCCGATCCCGAACAACGGGAGTGCCAAACGCTGTCCAATCAAGAGATAGACCGTTGACAGACTGATGGGGATGCCGACTCGCCGATCCATGACGCAGTTGAGGTAGCTGTTCTCAACCTCATAGTAGTTTTTTGTGTTCCCTTTAAACCCTTGTTCAGTAAATAGATATCGGTTAAGTGCATTGACGGCTTCTTCCCCGGACGCTCGATGGCCGATACGTGCTCGAACTTCGCCTGCCATCGTATCGAGCTGTTCCTGATAGCGAGCGACATCGAGCGCAGGATAGGCGTACTGAGCGATCAGGAAAGCACCGGTTTCCAGGTTCATGGCTTCGTCCGAGAGGGCCGCCATGCTCGCCAGTTCGTCTTCCAGCTTACTCCCTCGGATTTCCTCGAGGACGGAAGCGATCCGATCGGCCATTTCCGGTTGCTCAATTTCCGCTTCCTGGAGAAGAGGGACAGCCGATGGGCCGATATCGATGAGTCTCCCGCTGATGGTACGGACAATTCGGTCGTCTTCATCGGAAAGGAGACGAATAAGCGCACGAATTTGATTTTCAGGCATCATCTCCTACGACTCTCCGCCGTTCACAGCCTAACATATGGCGGCATTAAGGTCATGATCCGACGGATTGTTTCGTCAGTCAAGCGATCCATGGTTCATGGCGAGGTTACCCCATGGCACGGCGGAATGCCTTGGCTCCGCCGTACAGACACAGGGCGTCGAACACGAGCATGACCACGACCACCATTCCTACGTGCGGCAAGGCTTCAGTCCAGCCGGACAGAATTAAAGGCCGCACTGCATCGATGGCCCAGGTCATCGGGTTGAATTGTGCCAGAAAACTCATCCAGGCCGGCATCGCCGTCAACGGAACCAGCGCGGAGCTGAGGAAGATCATCGGCAGCGAAAGAAATCCCAATACGGAGAAGAAATCACCGTGACTTTTCACGGAGAAGGCCATCGCCATGGAGATGGCCGTCAGGCCGACCCCGAACATCATGCCGATCAGCAAAATCATCGCCACGCCGAGAATACCCGTCGCAGGATGAACGCCGAAGAGGTATGACACGCCGAGAATCACGAGAACCTGCATCGACGTGATCGCCATGACGAAGATAAAACGGCTCAGAATGACGGAGGTTCGATGAATCGGCGTGGACATCAAACGTTCAAGGAACCCGTTTTCCTTATCGAACAACAGATCGACTCCCCCGGCCAAGCCGTTGTTCAGGACCGTCATGACGACGACACCGGCCGCGAGGAAGCTGATGTAGTTGGGCGCCTGCATGACTTGCGTGTCCGCCGCCCGTTGAAACAGGTTTCCGAAGAAGATGAGCCAGAACAGCATCGGCTGCACCAAGGTGAACAGCATACTGAATTTTTCCCGGCTCAACCGTCGAACCCACCGCATCGTCAGCGCGTTGATCTCTTGCCAATAGTGCCCCACGGGACTCCTTTATGCCGACTCGACTTCGGGAGGCGATTCGGTGATGGCCCTCCCTGTATGCGCGATAAACACATCGTCTAAGCGCGGACGGTTGTATTGAATAAACTCGATATCGCAACCTAATCGATTGGCCGATTCGAGAATGGTGGGCAAGGCCTTTTCGGGTGATTCTACTCTGATATCCAAGCCCTTGGTGGTCGCCCTGACGGTCTTGATCGCCGGACGGCCGGTGAGGTCCGACGCCAGCGACTGGATCCGGCTCGTCTCTTTCAGTGTGAGGGACACGATATCGCCGCCGAGGGCGATTTTGAGCTCGGCCGGGGCTCCCAGTGTTTTGATCTTGCCGCCGTCGATAATGGCGAGCCGATCGCAGAGTTGATCAGCCTCATCCAGATAGTTCGTCGTCATCACGACCGTCATCCCGCGGGCTTTGAGCATCCGGACGTATTCCCAAATCCGGAGACGGCTTTGCACGTCGAGGCCGAGCGTGGGCTCGTCGAGAAACAAGATCTTGGGATCCGGCAGCAACCCACAGGCAATGTCGAGCTTGCGCTTCATGCCCCCGGAATAGGTCTTGGCAGGCCGGTCCGCATGGGCTTCCAGTTCGACCAATTTGAGCAGCTCGCCGATGCGTTTCGCCGCTTCGTCCTTCGTCAGGTGATAGAGCGCGCCGAGGAGTTGCAGGTGTTCCCGCCCTGTCAGAAACCGGTCGATCGCCCGTTCTTGAGGCACGTATCCGATCACAGTTCGGACCTGATCCGCCTCGCGCACCGTATCGTATCCCATGACGGTTGCCGTGCCCGATGTCGGGTGCAGCAATGTGATGAGTGTGCGCAGTGTGGTGCTTTTCCCTGCGCCGTTCGGCCCCAGGAGACCAAAAATTTCTCCCGCGTAGATCCGGAACGAGAGGTCATCGACGGCCTTATGGCCGTCATATGTTTTGCACAGACGGTTAACGTCGATCGCGATGGCTCGATCCATTACTCCTACTCCCAGTCCTTCGTGCCGTGATGTTCGTGTAGCATGAATTGAACCAGATCGTTCAATCGACGAGCTCGCTGGTGGAGTCCGTCCGCTTCCAGCAAGAATTGTTTTTCCAGGGGTGTGCAGTCCAGGTAGGTCGAGAGGGTATTGACCAAGACTTCATCACTGACTTCTTCGCGGAAGAACCCCTGCCACGCTGCGCTATCCTCTCTCGCTTGGAGGTATCGACCGAGCACGTCGATCAGCGCGCGCCGAACGCCTTTCGTCAGTCCCTCGTCGGAGCGCATGGGCGTGACGCGAATCGTCGCTTCGCGATATGGTTTGTCGAAGTGTTCTTCCGAGATCTCGCACCGTTCGAGCCCTTGCAGCAAGATGTTGGAGCGACCGTCCGACAAGGGTTGCACACTCACGATCCGTCCGATACAGAGCGCGGGATAGATCGCCGGATTCCCATAGTAGTCCGGCTCCCATCCTTCCTTCAGCAGCGCCATGGCGATACATTGACCGCCTATCGTCACGTCGGCGACCATCCGGCGATAGCGTGGTTCAAAAATGTGGAGCGGCAGGTACGTCTTGGGAAAAAAGACGACGTTAGGTAGTGGGAACACCGGAAGGCGACTGGGAATCGGAAAAGGTTCGGCATGTTTGGACGAACTCCGGTCAGACGCTCCCCGCTCACGATCAGTCTGCATGGCTCACGATAGCTGAGGTTTGTGAAAATTGTCAACGCCGTGCGCTGCCTACCGAGCTACTGGCGAATGCGAAACATCGCTCTGAGAGTGTCGATTGGTTCGTTGACACATCGCGTGTTATAAACAATTCGAGAGGAGTGTCCTACTTACGTGATCATCTCAGGATTTACTGCTGACACGAGGTAGAGTGTGACAGATAGGGTACGAATCGGGATCTTGGCCACTATCTTGCTGAGCGCTGATCTGTCAATGACGCTCGGCGCGAACCCCTCCCCAGCACCGTTTCAACCGGCTACCGCTGGTTATCGGTACAATTTCCCCCGAGACCATGGATCTCACCCGACCTATCGAACTGAGTGGTGGTACTACACAGGCCATCTACATTCAAAGAGCGGTCGGTCATTCGGTTTTGAATTGACGTTCTTTCGTCGGGGGGTGCCGCCGGAGGACATCAAAACCCTCCCGTCAAAATGGTCGGTGAGAGATCTGTATCTGGCCCACTTCGCTGTGACCGACATTACCGGGAAGCGATTTCATTTCTCGGAAAAATTCAGCCGTGAAGGGTTGGGGAAGGCCGGTGCGGACGAGTCGCGGCTCCGTGTCTGGATCGATGATTGGCGGGCCGAAGCTTCGGCAGAACCATCGGCCGCACACACTTTGGTAGCCCACGACGAGACGCATGCCCTCGCCCTTACGGTCCAACCGGCCAAGCCTCTCGTCACTCACGGTGCGGCCGGCATCAGTCGAAAAGGGAAAGACGTGGGTCAGGCCTCTCACTACTATTCGTTCACGAGACTCGCGACAAGCGGGAAGCTCACGATCGATGGCGAGTCATTCGATGTGACCGGCACCAGCTGGATGGATCATGAGTTCGGGTCGGCCGAACTCGGGACGGATCAAGTCGGATGGGACTGGTTCAGCATCCAGTTGGAGGACGACACCGAGCTCATGCTGTACCGGATGCGCCGGAAAGATGGATCGTCCGATCTTGCGTCGAGCGGAACTGCGGTGTCGCCGGATGGACGCACTCGACACCTAGAGGTGACGGACTTCCAGATCGAATCGACCGGAACCTGGACCAGCGCCGAAAGCAAAGCCACGTATCCCAGCAAATGGCGGCTGACGTTCCCGTCGCTTGACCTTGTGCTGGACGTCACTCCGCTGCTCGCGGATCAGGAGCTGCGCACCTCGCGCAGTACCAAGGTTTCCTATTGGGAAGGAGCGGTGGCCGTGACAGGCACCAAACAAGGTCGCCCTGTGAAAGGCCAAGGCTACGTCGAGCTGACCGGCTACGCCGAGCGCCTCAAGATGTAGGAGAAAGCTGGGTTAGTTGGCAGTTGTTTGACCTGATCATCCGCACAAACAACCAGGCGACCAGACTGGCCACCGCGAGCCAGAGTACGATGGCCACGACACAGAGCTTATGCAACCAGGCACCTCACCACCGACACATCAGTGCTTTCCTTTGTCTTTGTGTTCCTTGCCCTTGTCTTCCACATCGATAATGACGCCGGAATCCGCATCGACGTGCACTTCCTTAATCATCTTGTCGTCCGTCACGATTTCGACTTCCCACACCGTCGTGTCATGCTTCTTTTCCAACTCAGCCTCGATGACTTTGCCCGGCACCTTCTCGGACGCCGTCTTGATCGCCTGATCAATCGTGACCTTCGCCGTCTCCACCATTTCGATCTTGGATTTGTGCTTCTCTCCCTTCTTATCGGCAATCGCAGTCCCGCCCAATGCCAAGACGATTCCCGCCGCCAACGCCGCCATGACGATCTGTCGCATAATGTCCCCCTTGTGTGTGAAGTAGGACGATCGGATGCACGAGTGGAGTATCCAACCTCGCCCAGTATGAACACTGCGATCATTGTGCCACTGCCCATCGTCTTCTGGTCGTCGCGAAAGCTCACGTCAAATGGTTGATTCTGTGACTTGAACCTGCACTGACTGGATACCGTTGCGGCTAAAGTCCCCATCCGTAGTCGTGCGCTTCGGGGCGAGATGCTACAGATGCCTGCTTATAGAAGGGTGAGGTCAAGGATCAACCGGTACTTCATCGAGTTGGAGCTCAGACCGACACAAAGGTCCAAGCGATCTGGGCCGTGGGGGGTTGCGATGGGAGCGAAGAGGGGAGAAAGACGGCGGGAGGGCTGGATGATTCCGCCACTAGGCGAGTTGTGTACAGGGCCAGGAGAAGACGCGGATTGCGGGTTTCACCCACCCCGAGCGCTTCAACGTCTCATCGCACCACTCTTTGATCGCGGTGGTCACCTTGTCGCGCTGCGCTGGTTCGAGAGCGACCATAATCACCCTGTTGGTTCCAGGATAAAACGAGATCCCTTCTGCGGGCCCGGACTGCCCCGTTCCGACCGTTTCCGGGATTTCCGTAAACGCCAGCACGTCGCAACTCCGTAAGATCTCGTGTACGCGAACTTGCAGCGAGGCGCGAAAGACGATCATCAACATGTCCATGGCCGACCTCCCAGTGGGTGATCGGGCACAATAACAGGTTCACGCGAGATCGTGGAAGGCGCGCGAGGGGGTGAATGTGTGATTGAAAGGCCTGAAGTGGCCCGGATTTGTCCCCAGACCCCAATTTGTCGATGGCGACGTGGTAGAGGGCTCCTGGAAATTCGATACGCGGCAGTCGTGCCATCTATCTCACCGGGATGCACGGAACAAGATCTGACGCCATCTTGCCCCATGCAAGCAGGTACATATCTAAAAAAGACTCCTGTATCTAAAAAAGACTCCCGGTACCTTTGCTGTCTTCCACGTCGCTCGACCTTGTGCTGGACGTCACTCCGCTGCTCGCGGATCAGGAATTACGCACCTTGCGCAGCACGAAGGTCTCCTATTGGGAAGGAGCAGTGGCCGTAACAGGCACCAAACAAGGACGGCCTGTGAAAGGCCAAGGTTATGTCGAGCTGACGGGCTATGCCGAGCGTCTCAAAATGTAAGTCAGCGATCGAGCACCGCGCAGTGCATCGCAAATAAGGCTGTGAAGTTTATCGAACGTCATGCTCGTGTATCCTAGAGCGTTTTTGGTTTATGTTTTTACATAGCCTGAGGACGCGAAGTAGCGCGTGCATTCGTCGGATGTGAAGCCGTCAAGCAGGCTCCCAATTTCATTCCAGAGTGCGTCCACGGTTCGAGGGGCGGCTTTACGGAGCAGCGCTTTGAGTTTGGCAAACAGTTTTTCAATGGGATTCAGATCGGGGGAATACGGCGGGAGATAGCGGAGGTGTGCCCCCACCGCCGCAAGTGCCTCTTTGACGCCCGCCACTTTGTGACTGCGTAAGTTGTCGGCGATGACGATATCGCCGGGGTGGAGCGTCGGGCATAAGAACTCCTGGACATATTTTAGGAACAGGGCGCCGGTCATGGCACCCTCCGCCACCATCGGAGCGGAGATGTCAGCATGACGCAGCCCGGCCACGAAGGTGGTCGTGTGCCAATGTCCGTGTGGGACAGAGGTGACGCACCGTTCACCACGCGGGGCGCGTCCGTAGCGCCGTGCCATGTTCGTCGACGTCCCCGTTTCATCCAGAAAGACCAGCTTCGTGATGTCCAGAGCGGGTTGGGCTGCCTGCCACTCACGCCGTGCGGCTTGCACGTCGGCGCGATCTTGCTCGCTGGCGTGTAGGGTTTTTTTTAAGTGTGAGCTTCCATTTGTCGAGTTGATGCCACAAGGCGGGGACTTTAATCGCAATCCCGTGTGCCGCTAATCGGGCACACATCTCCGCAAGGGTCAGATCCCCTGTTTCCTTCAGCCATGCCCGCAGTGTCGGCTCCATCCCGACCAACCGAGACTGCCGATGGCCTCCAATTGGAAGACTGCTCCGCTGACCCGTCTGCGTGAGCCGGTTCCGCACCTGATACACCCAGACCCGACTGACTTCAAATCGGGCGGCAATGGCTGTCGGACGCTCCCCACGTTCCAATGCTCTCAACACACGGTCCCGTAGATCCTGCGAATAGGCATCCATCCTGTGACCTCCAGCAAGAACCCAATGGAGGGCATGCTACAGAATGTATGCACTTAAATCAAAAATGCTCTAGTGGCTTCAACCAGTCGGAGTACGACGCCCATGCTGTTCAACCGATTCGTTGAGTAGTATTACTTCTTAGTGGCAGCGGTGACACACTTTGAGAACCACTCCGTTAAGAATGGAGTGTAGGACTCGCGTTCTATTTGCCTTAGTGGTAGGTAGAATTTGGATCCATTGTTCAATCTCGCCAAACCGATTAGTAGCTCTCGAACAGCGGTTTCGACTACCTCAATGGTTTTCTCTTTGACAGGGAAGGAGAAACACACGATTCGTGTTTCCTGGCTATACTCGAATATCTCTGCGTTGCGCTGATCATCACATAAGTGAAACTGAGAAACTTTGCTCCAAAGTACGGAAGGAAGCACGGAGTATATCGCCGCCACTTGCTTACGAGAGAGGGCAAACTGATCGATGTGGTTCTGGACAACGATCTTCATAAGCGTTGCTCACGATGTCCAATAGTTGCCAGCGGTCCGGTGTCTGTCGCCGTACGACAATTTATGCGGCGTGGAGAAGAAACTCGACTTTTACGGAGTCGAACGGGAAAATTATCCGACCATCCTCGACTCGATCGAGCACTCCGGCGCTTAACAGCGCCGTCACATCCGTATGGACGGCCTTCACATCTCGTCCGACACGACGCGCCGCTTCACGAATCGACAGAGGGCCGGCTCCGCACATGGCCTTCAGCAATTGCCAGCGTTTAGCCGTCAGCACCTTCCAGAGAAGTTCCGGTGTGGCGAAGGTAATGCGCGCAGCCTTCTCACCCTTCCCTGTTTTCCAGACACGGGCAAAATCGGCTATGGCTTCGTTTGGAGAGCGGACGTCAAGAACGACGGTTTTCACGGTTCCCCCTCATCATGTCACGTTCGAAGTCGGCGATGAGTTTCTCGGGCGTTTGAAATATGTAGACGTTCTCTTCTGGGCCAAAATGTCGGTGATCGCCCTTTTCTGCCTCATTGTCGTAGCGTATGACGCATACTCCATCTACGATGTATGCCAGTCTATACTTGAAGGAGTGAGTCGAACCCGCTACAGGCTTTGGCGTCTTCCAAATGACTAGCTCGGCGAATGCAGCTTCGGAGAATGCAAGACGCGTCCGCAAGAGCGCGACGGCTTTCATGTCGAACGATATCAGCGATGACCAACTGTTGTCAATGAGGACAACAGTTGATGGCCTGCAAGCATCATTGCATCCTAGGGAAATTCGTAGGCATGCTCTCGATTGCTCGGGATTTCAGACATCCAGCCTCTTGTTTCCATCCGCCGATGCAGGCAAGGATCTACGCCGGCCACGATGAGAAGCGCGGCGTAAAGGCCGATTGCTCCCAATTTGGAATCATGCTATAGTGGCCCGTGCGCATCATTGCCAAGCGGACGCTACGGAACTTCTGGAAGCGATACCCAAAGTCCAAGGGTCCTTTGGAAGCCTGGCACCAGGAGGTTGCGCACGCCGATTGGGTATCCCCATCGGCTGTCAAAGCTCATTTTCGTTCAGCCAGCGTCCTGCAAGGCAAGCGGGTCGTCTTCAACGTGGCGGGGAATCAGTACCGGCTCGTCGTGAAGATCAATTACCCGTACCGAGTGGTGTATATCCGATTCATCGGCACACACGTCGAGTACGATGCGATCGATGTGATGAGCATCTAGTGTAGTGCGTCATAAATAGATTGACATTAGGTGCCTATGACCGGTATGTATTGCGGTGTGCATCTGGCCCTACCGATCGTGTTGTCCCCTGAGGAGCGTTCGACGCTGACCGCGTGGGCGCATGCGAAGAGCCTGCCCCTGCGTGTCGTGCAACGAGCCCAGATCATCACGCTGGCTGCGGACGGGATGCTGAGTCAGGACATTGCGCGGCAGTTGGGGATCTCGCGGCCCACGGTGCAACTGTGGCGTGAACGGTTCTTGGGGCTGCGCGTGGCTGGACTCGAGCACGATGCGCCCCGTCCCGGTCGCAGGCCCCGCATTCCGGCCCGGAAGGTCCGCACGATCGTTGAGGCGACCCTACACACCACGCCGCCCGCTGCGACGCACTGGAGTACCCGGACCATGGCGGACGCGCACGGGGTCAGCGAAGCCACGGTGCGCCGAATCTGGAAGCAGCATGGACTCAAGCCGCATCTGATCAAGACCTTCAAGCTCAGCCGTGACACACAGTTTGTCGAGAAGCTCTACGACGTGGTGGGGCTGTATCTCAATCCTCCGGACAAGTCCGTGGTGCTCTCTGTGGATGAGAAAAGCCAGATCCAAGCCCTCGACCGCACCCAGCCGGGCCTTCCGATGAAGAAGGGCCGCTGTGGGACCCGGACGCACGACTATAAACGCCATGGCACGACGACCGTGTTCGCGGCGCTGAACCTGCTCGATGGGAATGTGATCGGCGATTGCCTGCCGCGGCATCGGCATCAAGAGTTCATCCGGTTCCTCAAGAAGATTGACGCCGAGACCCCGTCTCATCTCGATCTGCATCTCATCGTGGACAACTATGGGACTCACAAACATCCCCGTGTGAAGAGCTGGGTGCGCCGGCATCCGCGCTTCCATCTGCACTTCATCCCCACATCAAGTTCATGGCTGAACATGGTGGACCGGTGGTTTCGAGAACTCACGGACAAGCGCATTCGCCGGGGCAGCTTTCACAACGTCCGTGAACTCATTGCCGCGATCCACGCGTACCTGAACCATCACAACCAGAATCCCCGTGTCTTTACATGGACAGCGTCCGCGGAAAGCATTTTGGCCAAAATCGCTAAATGTCAAGAAGCGTTGGACGCACTACACTAGCAGGCGAGGAGGCAACATGACCATTGCTCCAATCAAAACCGCCCGAGACTATGACCAGGCGTTAGATCGTATTGAACAACTGATGGATGCCAAGCCAGGCACAAAGGCCGGTGACGAACTGGACGTACTCACGACGCTCGTCGAGGCATACGAAGCGAAGCATCACGCGATTTATCCTCCAGACCCAATCGATGCGATCAAATTTCGGATGGATCAACTCGGCATGACGCGGAAAGATTTAGAGACGGTACTAGGTGGGCGAGGACGTGTGTCGGAAATTTTGACGAAGAAGCGAAATCTCTCGATCGAGATGATCCGTCGACTCCACCGCAAGTTGCACATTCCCCTGGAAAGCCTCATCGGCACCGCGGCCTAGTCACTTCTTCATCTCTCCAACGTTGGCGTTCCGTCCTACTGCTTGACTCATCTCCGATCCCTGTGGTTAGGTCCCGCCACCATAATGATGAAGCTTCGTACCGTCGCTACATTGACCTTGTTCGCCATTCCGATCTTCTCGCTCGGCTGTCAAAAAGAGAGCGAGTCCATCGTGTCGATCGCGCTTCATCCGACCAATGCGAATATTCTCTACGTGGCCACGAATGACGCGGTCTACAAGTCCCGCGACGGCGGTGGAACCTGGGAGCGGTTCCCGAGTTTCAGCGCGCGCCGAGTCACCACGCTCGCGATCGATCCTCTCCTGCCGGCCACGATTTATGCCGGGACGATGGGAGACGCGGTCTACAAAAGTCCGGACGGCGGGCAACATTGGCTTCCACATAACGTTGGATTGAAAGAACATGTCTCGTTCGTGAATCAGTTTGTGTTCCATCCTGCCCTGAGCGAGAAGATCTACATTGCAACGACGGTGGGGGCTTTCCATACGCAGGACGCGGGCCGGGAATGGGAAGAACGGATGAACGGGATGAAGGAAGTTCACATTGTGACGTCTATTGCCATCAATCCCAAGGACCCCACCATTCTGTACGGTGGCACGACCGGCGGGATGTATCGCTCGGACGATGGGGCGATGTCGTGGAAGAAGATCAACAACGGGCTGATTCCCGAGAGTGAGCTGATGGCGTCCATGGCGCTGGGTGTCAATGCCATTGAAATCGACGGGACGAACCCTGACATCGTGTATGCGGGGACGACAAAAGGTCTCTTTCGCACCACGAACAAAGGTGAGCAGTGGGAACGGATCGGGCAATCCATCTCCGATCCCTTTATCAGCAGTATGCTGCTTCACCCCACGGAGCCGGCACGGTTCTATGTCGGTGGCCCGAAAGGGGTCTGGAAAAGTTTAGACAGCGGAAAAGCGTGGCAGGCGATAAACCAAGGCATGGCGACGCTCAACATTCGTGCCCTGGCCATGAATCCGAAGAATCCACAGATACTCTATGCCGGCACGAACGGAAGCGGCCTCTATCGTTCCACCGATGCCGGTGCGACCTGGACCAGCGTTCCGCTCAAAGCCGCACCGGCTCAGAATTAGTCATACGTATCTCGTCGCCCGTCCTCTCGCATACGAACGACGCTTCATCAGCTTGTCAGTAGCCCGTCTTCGCCCCTGCGCTTCCATGTTGGTAACGGCCGCTGTAGGAAATCATGCGGTCCGAGAGCGCCTTCCACTCATCGGCGGTCATCAGATCCTTCATCTTGAACCGAAGGCTCAGCACCCTGGCCGAACTCTGCATCCGCTGGATGTTCGCCTCGTTGAGAATTTTTGAGAATTCATCGGGGGCCGCGGTATAGCTGGCGTTCAAGGTATAGAGGTCTCTGTGATAGGCCCGTTCCTGTTCCCGGCTTGCCTTGAGCTCCTTGATGATCTCGCCGACGAGCCCATTGACCTGTTTCGCCTTATCAGGATCTTTGACGGTCCGATTGATCAGTCCCTCCATGTCTTGCTGGCCCTTCTGCCAGTACGCCTCGCTCTTGCCACTATTCATCATGCCGTGGTGATGGTGCGAGGATGAGCAGCCGATTAACATGGTTAGGGCGAATGCGCCAAGCAACCCACTTACGATCCGTTTCATGTGCTTCCTCCCCTGAAAGAGTTGTTTCATCCCTTGTTCATACCGTATCATCGTCCGAAATACCATGCCCGACGCTGAATCGACTCACTCAGATCAACTTCAATCCCTTAAAGATGAATTCCGCCGGCACCTCGAAACGTTCTATGCCCGGCTCAAACTGGCCCCGCCATACGAAAGCGTGGAAAAAGCCATTCGGACTCTGACGACTCTCATGCATGCACTGCCGAAAGACGAACAAGGTCGAATCATCTCCGATCCGACTTTACGATGGCAGCAATTCCGATCGGCCTTTGATACATCTGGTCTTGCAAACAAACATCACGGCATCATCGCCGGCCTCGCTCATAACCGATCGGCCCTGAATTTGCCCGCCGAATATGATCACTTCTTGAGCTTATTTATTTCACAAGAACAAACATGACGGGTCAGGTTAGGGGGATGTTGGGAGCTCAACGGCCTCTCGCAACTCGCCATAGACTTTCATGAGGCGGCCGTCTTCGAGCCGATACGCGAGGGCCAGCGTGACGAGTCCGAAGGCCAGCACAAGAGCGGCGAGGGCGATGACCGCCACGCCCGTAAGGGTTCCTCCCAGTGAGGCAAATCCTCCATCCATGGCATACTGGATCACAAAGGTCAGGGACCCGATCAAGACGAGCGCAAACCAGAGGAATGTCATGAGTGCCGATGACCACGGCATACGCTTCACACACAGCGTGTTCAGCGATTGATCATGCGGCGAAAGATGAATCAGCCCTTTCACCGGCCAGGCGGTCCGGAACCGTCTGGAAAACAATCGATACTGAGGGCGGATGGCAATCTGGGAGAGCTGTGGATAAAACCAGGCTATTCCGTGCGGAAGCATCAGCACGCCCTCGGAAGTGAACCGATCGCTTAGGGTGGTGAGGGCAGCGCCAGGCCACTGATCCTTGTTGTCGGCGACACGGCAACCGTACCGAATGGCGTCCGGGGTCAGCCGAATAAAATACAGCCAATCACCGACGATCAGCCCAATGAATAAGATCCCTGCGAAGAAGCCGGCCAGCATCATAAACGTACCTATCACATAGGAACGAGGCATGAATCAAGAAGGCAAGACATGAAATCACCGTTCTGCCTCTGTGGCTGTAGGTAGGTAGTTCCGTCTCGGACCTTCCAAGAATCTGTTGACTCATGAAGATGAGTTTGGCTAGAGTACGCCGGACTACGTTCTGGGCGGGCCTTGCACCACGTGAATTTCCCGCCTCAATTTTTCCCCGCGTTACCATGGCGGTCTGCTGCCTCTGAGAGTGTGAGGAAGGCACAGGCCGGATCGTGTGAGGTTTGGAGGAGAGCATGGATCCCATCAAGATTGAGCGTGTGTACACTTCTTACGCGGGGTTCTACGATAAGGTTTTTGGGAAAGTCTTTCATGAAGGGCGTGAATCGGCCATCCGGAATCTGAACGTGCAACCTGACGAACGCATTCTTGAGGTGGGGGTGGGGACCGGCCTCGCCCTTCCGATGTACCCGCGGCATTGCCGGATCGTCGGGATCGATCTGTCCGAAGGTATGCTGGCAAAAGCGAAGGAAAAGGCCGAAGCCCATAGCCTCGACCACGTCCAGCTTCATCGCATGGACGCAGGAGCCATGGAGTTCACGGATGACAGCTTCGATACCGTGGTTGCCGCCTATGTGGTGACGGCGGTTCCCGACTATCGCAAAGTGGTCAATGAGATGATTCGGGTCTGCCGCCCAGGGGGGCGCATCATCATGCTCAACCATTTCAGCAACGGCAACAAGGTCATTGCCGCCGTGGAAAAAGTGATTTCTCCGTTGACCAAACATCTCGGCTGGCGAACGGACTTGTCGCTGAATACCGTGTTGGAGGGAACGTCCCTGGAGATTGCCCGAAAACAGCGAGTCAACCCATTACGGTTTTGGGCCTTGGTGGAATGTGTCAACGGAAAGGGCAAACAGACCAACGGAAACGTCGTGACTCACTCTGTCGCGGAGTATGTGAACGGTAACGGTGCAGCCGGTTTTGCAAATGGGAACGGCAACGGGCACTATTCTGCCGAGCACGCGCACTGACTCGCTTCTCTCCTCTCATCTGTCCCATCGGTCGTGTCGTGCATGGTGTTCCCGAGTCAACCAACCCTCCCATTCACGGCCTGGGACGATCGTCGTGCCGACGAGGCAGTCACCGGCAAAATGTTGGGTGATCTGATCGGTCAGGACTTCGAGGATCCGGCGCATCCGCCGATCCTGAATCCCAAACACCCGCAGCATCAGACCGAAACCTTGTCCCTCCAATAGGCGATAGGCCATGACATGGACCATGTTGTCCCCGTCGACCGAGAAGTCGACCGCCGGAATCAGATCGCCTTCCCACTGCACCGCCGGATGAATTGCGACGTCCCGTTTCGCTTCACGCCAAGCACAGGGCAGCCCGGCTCGATCCAATTCGTGCAACAGCCACTGCACCGTGGGGCCTTCGGCGGTTCGACCTTGAAATGTCCATCGAGCAAATTCGGCCGCCTGGTCAGCCGTCACGAACGGCGTGGCGATTTCATCCAAATGGGCCTCATCACACACGACATAGAGCTCTCCCTGGGGATCGAACCAGAAGCGAAGTTTTCCTGCGCTGAACTCCGTCTGAATGACGCCAAGGGCGGAACAATCGGCGCCCTCTTGCTCGAAGATGGAAAAATCCGTCACGCCGGTCATGGCGAGTTTGGCCACTCGCACCATCCCGCGGATCTCATAGCGGATGGTTACTGAGACGGAGGTACCGGCCGGCACCTCCCGTCCGGAACCTTCGTCCAAGAGTCGGCGTTTGGACATCTGTACATCGGTCACGTACCCTGAGCGGAAACCGCCCGTATGCCCGATCAGCCACCGAAGATCATCCGTATTCTTGAGGGAGTGTTTCACGACACCAATTCTAGCGCAGAGACGGACGCACGGCTAGGCTTGCGAGAGCATCCACCATGATGCCACTGCGGGAAGCCGGGAGCGCAGCGTGGCCATGACCTCGCATGATCCGTACCGCATGAGGCCGACTTTCTCGCACCAGGCAGCTGCGATAGCCGCCTCCTCTCTGCCTTGGTTGACCATGATGAACAGACCGTGGGGTCGTAGGTTTCGGGCGATCTGCGAGAACACCGTGCGCGGTGCCAACACGGAAAGCGGCATCCGCCAAGCCAGCACGGGATCGGGCGTCACGAAGGGATACCACGCCGTCACGACGTCAGCTGGACGCTTGTAGCAGGCATAGTCGCCGACGACGAACTCCGTATTCGGCAGGTCCTGAATATAACCGTGCGCATAATCGAGACGACTATATCCATTGATGTACATTCGATGCCCCTCCACCTCGATGCCGACCATCTTCGTGGGCCGAAAGAAGGCGTGTAAAACAGCGGCGTACCAGAAGTTACTTGAACCGATGTCTTGAACGACACCGCCTGTCGAATGCGGTAATTTCCAAGCCGACCAGGCTTGATCGAGTATATCGAGATAGTCGTACTGCTTCAGTGCGGTGATCTGTTCCACTCGCTGCTCAAATCGTACGCGGAAACGCCTTCTTAACGACGCCATCCGCTCTTGCTGAATTCCACTAAGATTATGAAGCTGCTCCGCCGGCCGTTCTCGGTATGGCCCTCGTGACCAAGCCAGCCGTTCCCCAAAGTGGTACCAGCACGCGTGATAGCGGGAAAGAAGTAATTGTCGCCATGAGTAACGCGGAACGGTGTCTAGTGGGATCTTGGGTCGTTTTGAGGGACGGTCATCAACGAGGTGTTCTATCCGTGGAGTTATGACAGGCATGACGCTTACTCATCGGTAATTCCAACAGCGAGCTAAAGGGGCAACACGCGGGGAGAGCACAATTCGGCTGGACAGAGAGGGTACCCACTAGTCCACCAGTGATAACGGCAAAGTCGGAAGCAAGGTCGATCGGATGACCGTAGATGCCGTTGTTGATGCTAGGGAAGGCTAGGGTCTGAATTCGCCCTCGTAGTCGGAGACTGGCTGAATCCAATCGTCAAACCGTCCATGCGATCTGGAGAGAAGGTGATTCTTTTGCCGTCCGTTGGAACCAGCGATCTCTTTTCAATAAGCTTCTGAGCGGTCAATCCGAGGTCGGCGCATGAAAACTCGATGCCGAGCAATCGGTTCCTGCCACCGGGTTGAAACCGAAGCGGCGGCCCCATGCTGAAAGAATGGATCGAATTTGTTTCCAAATCCGATCGATCCAGGAGTCTCCTCCAACTGTCGGTGGTGGTAGCAACTTCAATGTTAATTGCCGCAACCCCGGTGATTCCATACGGTCCGCTCTGTCGCATCCTCCGCCAGTCGGCCTTCAATTCCGCGAGTCGCTCTTGATGACGATCGATTTGGTTGTCGCACAAGAAGACCACGGAGCTGCCCAATAGCTTCGAAAATGTCATGGCACCGGCCTCTGTAGCGACCATCCAGGTACTAAGGGCCGCCAGAGTTCGACAGGTTCGAGTATTTCCGCCCCAAGGCCGACCGAGCCAAAACGGTGTGTTCGGCTGGCCATCGAGGAGATTGCGCAAGAAGGTGAACGTGGATCTGGTTGCAACCGGCTCTTGGTAGTGCAGTGTCACAGGAGGTGTGTGCAACACCTTTCGGGACACTAACCCGTTCACTGTCTCCCATGTCGGCTGTGATGGTGCAAGGCCGAGCCCGTAGAACCAGGTTCCAGGAAGATCCAATCCTGTGAACCGACCGATTTCGATATTCATATTACCGACGTGCAGGCCACCCGACACGAGCAGGCCACAGTCGGTGATCGGCCACGCGACCGGCAGGCCGAACTCGTAACGAAATCGCGCGAAGACACGTTCCACATCCGGCGTGTGGATCAGGACGCGATCGATCCCAAGAATCAGCGACTGTGTCGTATCGGGTATGAACATACGGGCCGCTTACTTTAAGGGAGCGGGAATGGAAAAGGGAACCCACCACAAGTTGCACAGCCGCTCTGAGGACAGGTGAGTGCGGCCTTCGCGTCTTCACGAAAGCGTCCAAAGAGATTTCTAAGTCATCATTTTCATTGACGATTCTTGGAGACATTGTACCGGCTGAGAGCTTGCCTATCTTCCTTTTCGATTTAAGTCACTGTCTGACAGTAATCCATGAAAGGAGTGCCACAATTTCATCGGCAAAGCTGTTCCCAGGGGGACGATCATGTGTTGCAACCGCTCTTTATTCATCGAGCCGTTCGGTATATAAGAGCTGAAGTCTCTCTAACAGGGGATCAATGCGCGTCGTTTGCCTCCAACATGTTCCTTTCGAGGGTCCGGGAGCTTTTGCAAAGGCCCTCGCTAAACGTGGCGTAAGCCTTGAATATTCTCTTGTTCCGAAAGAAGGCGTACCTCAAGATGGAGGGGACTTATTGATCGTGATGGGTGGACCGATGTCAGTGAACGATTCCGACAAGTGGATTGCCGAGGAGACCGACTTCATCAGGTCTGCGCTGCTCGCCGGTAAGTCGATGGTCGGGGTGTGTTTGGGGAGTCAATTTATGGCAAAAGCGCTCGGCGCCACCGTGCGATCAGGCAAGGCATTGGAAATCGGCATGACCCCTGTTCGCCTCACTGATGCGGGAAAACAAGACCCTGTGTTTGGGGCGGGCCCTGAATCCTTCGATGTCTTTGAATGGCATGGGGAAGTCTTTGACTTACCAAACCATTGCGTGCCGTTGGCTGGTTCGAACATTGCTCCACTGCAAGCCTTTCGCTACGGAGATCGTGCGTATGGTCTGCTCTTTCATTTGGAGATGGAGGAAGGAGGGATCGACGCACTCTGTCAAGAATGCGCGCCGGACTTGATGAAAGCGGGTCTGACCGAACATCAAGTAAGATCAGCCGCTCTGCCACAGTTGCCGCAGCTCCATCTTACGGCGGACCGGCTGATCGCTCGTCTGCTTCAATCCAGTCGTTGATTACGGACTCATTCCTGAAGTAGTCTTATTCTCTCCATCGACAAATCTCAACGTCATCACGGCGAAAACCCACACGAGTTTCCCCGACTTGATGACATGACGATCTGACGTCTTCGTGACGAACTCATCTACGAAAGGAGTAAGATCACAATGGCCGGTTTCCCGATCGAAGTTGCCACGCGCATTAAGACACTGCCTCCCTATTTGTTCGCCGCGATCGACAAAATGAAGCAAGAAGCCATCGCGCGTGGGGTGGACATTATCAACCTCGGCATCGGCGACCCGGATTTACCGACGCCGATACCCATCATCGAGAGTTTGGCGAACGCGGCCAAGGACCCGAAGCATCACCAATATCCCTCCTATGAAGGCATGCTGTCCTTCAGAAAAGCCGTCGCTGGTTGGTACAAACGCCGATTCAATGTGACGCTTGATCCAGCGAACGAGGTTCTCACGCTGATCGGTTCAAAGGAGGGTATCGGGCATATTCATCTCGCCTTTGTCGATCCTGGGGATGTCGTATTGGTTCCAAGCCCTGGCTATCCGGTGTATCCAGTCGGTACCAGTTTTTCCGGAGGCATCTCGCACATCATGCCGCTGACGAAAAGCATCGGTTTCTTGCCCGATCTCGGTGCGATCCCGAAAGAGGTGGCCAAGAAGGCCAAGCTGATGTGGCTCAATTCGCCGAACAATCCCACCTCGGTGGTCATGACGAAGGATTATTTCAAATGGGTCGTGGATTTTGCTCAGGAGCACCAGATCATCGTATGCCATGATGCCGCCTATTCAGAGGTGTACTATGACGGGCGTCGCCCGGCAAGCTTCATGGAAGTCGAAGGCGCAAAGGACGTCGGTGTTGAGTTCCATTCCCTCTCCAAGACCTACAATATGACCGGCTGGCGCATCGGCTTTGCGGTCGGCAACAAAGAAGTCTTGGCCGGTCTCGGCAAGGTAAAAAGCAACTTAGACTCCGGCTGTTTTGAGGCGGTTCAAGAAGCCGGCATTACCGCCCTAGGTCTGGACGATTCGATGACAGACGCCTTGAGAAAGAACTACCAGGCTCGTCGAGACACCCTTATTCCTGGTCTCAAGAGTCTCGGATTAGAAGTAGATCCTCCTCCGGCCGCCTTCTACGTGTGGGTGACGGTGCCGAAGGGTTATACGTCGACGTCGTTTACCGCGCACCTTTTGGAGAAAACCGGTATTGTGACGACTCCCGGCAATGGATTCGGCGCGCCGGGAGAGGGGTATATCCGTATGACGCTCTGCACCTCCAAAGAACGTCTGGCGGAAGCAGTGGAGCGGATTAAAAAGGCAGGTTTTTGACTATGTCGTTCATGAAGCATTGTTTGCGGAAGGCTCCTTCAACTTAACGCTTCACGAGATACGCGCATGGCAGAGACCGTCTTCATCGGATTTGGGTCGAACGTCGGCGATCGAGTCGATTTTTGCGATCGGGCGATGACGTTGCTGAGCCTCTTGCCGCATTCCCGGCTGAAAGGCGTCTCGTTATTGTATGAAACAGAACCGGTTCGGGACAGGACCGATCCGGGGGAGGGATGGTTCCTCAATGGGGTGGTGCAGCTTGAAACGGACATCACGCCACGGAGTCTCTTAACGACCCTCCAAGAAATCGAACGTTCTCTCGGGCGGGATGATGACAACCGCTCCGGTCCTCGCACGATCGACTTAGACATCCTCTTTTATGGCGAGCAAGTTATTAAGGAACCGGGGTTGACCATTCCGCACCCTCGTCTCCATCAGCGACGCTTTGTCCTCATGCCGATGAATGAACTCGATCCGCTCTGGATCCATCCGACGCTCAAACAATCGGCGGCTCAGTTGCTGGCGGAAGTCGAGGACCAATCTCAAGTGCATCTCCTCTTCCCACAGCCTTCGACGAGATACGGTTCGCGTCCAGCCTGCAGTTCACAACCCGGCACATGAAGATCATTCGCTCCCCCACTTCCATGGCAGCCTGGAGTGAGCAACTCAGGCGGCAAGGCGTGAAGATTGGGTTCGTCCCGACAATGGGAGCGCTGCATGAGGGCCATCGGGCGCTCATCCGAGAAGCACGGTTACGATGCGATGCGCTCGTCGTCAGTATCTTCGTGAACCCCACACAGTTCGGTCCTCAGGAAGATCTGGCCAAGTACCCACGCACTATCTCGCAGGACCGGGCACTATGTCGAAAGGAAGACGTTGATGTCAGTTTTGAGCCGACCGTAGAGGCGATGTACCCAAGCGGATTTCAAACCATGGTGACACTTCCCACGATTGCACGTCGGTGGGAAGGGGAGGTGCGTCCTCATCATTTTTCCGGCGTTGCGACCGTCGTGACGAAGCTCTTCGGAGTTATCCGTCCTCAGATCGCGCTATTTGGACAGAAAGATTTTCAACAATCAGCGCTGGTCCGACAGCTGGTGAAGGATCTGAATCTTGGTGTGGAGATTGTGGTGTATCCCACTGTACGTGAAACGGACGGACTCTCGATGAGCTCGCGCAATATCTACCTGTCGCCTGATGACCGAATTCGTGCCACCACGTTGTATAAGAGCCTGCAAGCAGGAGCCGAAATAATCCGAAGCGGCGTCTCCGACGGGCAAGCAGTACAGGCAGCGATGGCTCAGGTCGTCGAGAAAGAACCGACCCTGACGGTTGACTACCTGGTGGTCTGCGATCCGCATAGCTTGGAACCGCTTTCCGCTGTGACGTCACGAGTCGTGCTTCTTGGCGCGGTGCGGATAGGATCTGTTCGGCTTATCGACAATATTCTGACCAACCCTCCACGGCGGTCTTCCTAATGGGGTGAGGTCTACTTAAGAGAGAAGATTCGAGTGGAGGCTTTGATTCAAAACGCGAAGAACACATTATTTTACACCACTGGTGGGGCTTACTAATCCCTCCATTTGTGGAAAAGCGTAGCAGCATTCGCTATCATGACGACGGTTAGCTTTCTGGAGATCTCGACGGATGACGAGCAGTCTCATATTTCCACCCGTGACGGACCAACTCCTGGTCGAAGTCGTCCGCCGTATTCTTACCATTGGTTCTCCCCTCAAGATCGTGCTGTTCGGTTCCCATGCCAGGGACTGCCCGTTCGGACAGTGATTTGGACCTACTCATCATTGAAGAGTCCAATCTGCCTCGCTATCGGCGTTCGGGACGCTACCGACGGGTGCTCTGCGGTGTGTTTCCCGCGAAGGACATTGTCGTCTGGACTCCCCAAGAGGTCGAGGAATGGAAGGCCGTGCCCAATGCTTTCATCTCCACCGTACTGGCGGAAGGCAAACTGCTCTATGAAAGATAGGTCGGCTCTGGCTCAAGGGTGGTTTCGGAAAGCCGACAGCGACCTGGCAGATGCCCGGCGCACGACTGCCAGTGAAGGACCCTACGACACCGCGTGTTTCCATGCTCAGCAAGCTGTCGAGAAGTACTTGAAAGGAGTGCTTGCCTGGAGGGGCCTAGAAATTCCCCGCTCGCATGACTTGGAGGAGCTTCAGCGTTTGTGCATCCAGCGTGAACTGTGGCCTGACTTGGGACCTGTGATCTCACCGACCTAACGGCCTATGCGGTCGAACTTCGGTATGATGCGGAATTCTGGCCGCCGCAACCGACGGCCGCCGAGGCCGTCAAGTTGGCTGAGCAAGTGCGCGCCTGCGTGTTTGCTCATATGCCGGCGGACACCCGACCATAACCTTCGCAATCCGCATTCGTGGTTCGTTTCCAGCCTGTCGGAATCAACAAATGTACCGGATTTTTGTTCGCTAATACGCAACCGCTGTGCAGCTTGAACACAGAAGCATGTCAGGTGTGATGCATGATGACGTCAGGAAAGAAGATTAGAATGCAGGCTTTGTCCTACCAGCAAGCTGAGGACCACCTGGCTGAGGCGGTTCTTATCGTCCGCCACCATTTCGAGGAACCGAATCCCCATCGATTCAGATCGCGAAGAACAGACCATGGCCGTCTCAATCTTAATGGGTTCTTCGTCGGAAGCCGGTTTGATGACGAGTTCGATAAATGTACCCTGAGGCAAGGTGGTCGTCGTCTCGAGCGTGCAACCTCCCATGGAGATATCCGTTACACGATTGTCAATCCGCACGGTGTTCTCTGCGAGAAGGTTGGCGCGGAACGACACCGGCAATCGCTTGTATTGCCGGCGGTCTGTGACTGAGGTCTGGACTGGGGGCTGATTCCGATAGGCCCGGAAACGCGTGGTGCAGAGTTGGCACCGGAATGACAATATCCTGAAGCGACTCAAAAGCCGCCCCACAGTTCTCTCGTCATACACGACTCTGACGAAAGGTGTTCCGCAACTTGGGCAGTGTAAATCTCTCATGAACTCCGGAGCACGCCGGCGGTGGCATCAGGCACGGCTTGCCGCTCCACCGACAGTTGCTCCCGCTGTACCTCCACGATTGATTCGATATCGGCCGGTGAATATGTGGGCGGCTTCACCCATTTCCCATCGGCCCGCTTGTAGCCGCCGACTTTGCTCAAATTCGACCGGTGCACCTCCTGAAACACGGGTTCCATATCGATCCCGTAGGACACGGCAGTTCCATAGGTTACATACAGGAGGTCCGCCATTTCTTTGGCCACCGCCGCTACATTCCCGGTAGCCATGGCCTCTTTCAATTCATCGAACTCTTCCTGAATGAGTCGAACGCGAAGTTGTATCGTCTCCTCATTCAAATCCGCCGGCGCTGTCTGTACCAAAATCCCGAACTTGCTGTGAAATGCTTCGACCATGGCTTGTTCGTCAGTCATGCCTGCTCCTTCATCCGATATCAAACGGCAACGTCTTGCGTGGAACAACTTCCGTCGGCTCCAACACCGGGATGTCGCGATCCGACGATACGCCCAATTCCTTGAAGCGCCGTGCTGCGGGGAGAATGCGTGTCTCAAGAGAACCGACGGCTCGGTTATAAGCCGACACGCTTTTGCCGAGGGCCTGGCCCACATCGTTCATATGTTCCGCCAGCACAGCCATACGCTCATACAGTTCCTTACCCAACCGACCGGCTTCTTCTGCATGGGCGGTCATGCGTTCTTGGCGCCATCCGTAAGCGACGGCCCGGAGCAATGCAATGAGCGTCGCTGGAGTCGCCAACACGATCCCATTCGCAAACCCCTCTTCAATAAGCCGGGGATTCTGGTCCAGCGCCGCCCCAAGGAATTGCTCCCCTGGGAGAAACAACACGACAAACTCCGGTGCACAGTCGAACTGAGTCCAGTACGCTTTCAGAGACAGTTCGTCCATGCGGCATTTGACCTGGGCGGCGTGACGACGCAAGGCCTCCGTCTGTTGGGCCTCGTTCTGAGCTTCATGGGCATCGAGATAAGCCGAGAGCACGGTCTTCGCATCTACGATAATTTGACGTCCTCCGGGTAATTGGACGACCATATCCGGTCGGAAGCGCCCTTCGTCGCCGGTCACAGAGAGCTGCTGAGCAAAATCGCAATGGTCTACCATACCCGCAAGCTCAGCCACCCGCTTCAACGTTAACTCACCCCATTGGCCTCGTACGGTCGGCGCCCGCAAAGCTTTAACTAAGTTGCCTGTCTCCTGCTGTAACCGTTGTTGCGATTCCGCGAGCAATCGTAAATGCTGATCCAATCCGCCATATGCCGACTGGCGAGATTGTTCCAGCAAATGTACTTGCTCAGCATAGCGCTGCAGTGATTCTTGCAGGGGGCGAACTAACGCATCGATCGCCTGCTGCCGCTGCACCAGGTCACTATCCGCTTTGACATGGAGAGTTTCGAACGACACGGCGGCGAGCTTCAAGAACGCTTCGTTGTTTTGTTTCAATGCTTCACCGGACAGGGCCTGGAACGATCCCATAAGTTCCTGGCGGGTATGGTCGATCAGGGCTTTCTGCTCCAGAAGTTGTCGGGCTGTATCTTCCATCCGAGTTTCCGCCGTCACGCGAGCCTGTTGAGCCTCGGCCCAGGCTTGGCGAATGGCCACGAGGGCATCTCGTTCAATTTCCAGTTGTTTGCGCAGTTCGTCCACGGTCGCTTCGGCTCGTTGAGCCTGAGGCCGCAAGCGACTTGTGATCCACAGACCCGTCAGCAGACCGCCTAGGAGCAGTCCTGCACCAAAGGCTACGAGAATGGGGAGTGTGTCGGTCATTGCTTAATCTGCTTTAAAATGCAGGTACAAAGGACACTGCATATAGTGGTAAGAAAGGGCAATTTTCGGCAGAGTACGCAAGGTATTGAAAAAGGTCAAGAGAGCAGAAGGCCCCAATCAATCAGCTCTATCTGTCCTAGGGACGTGGAGGCGGCTCGATACAAATGGTCCCTGATCCGGCGTCAACCATGATGCGCTGGCCATCGGCAAGCTGTGCCGTGGCGCCTTCAACGTTGGCAATGGTCGGCAGTCCGTACTCGCGAGCGATGATGGCTCCGTGAGACAGTGTGCCGCCCATTTCCGCGATTAAGCCTCCGGCAAGACCGAAGAGAGGCGCCAATCCAGGGTCGATGACCGGGACCACCAGAATCTCCCCCGGCCTCACCTTGCTCCAATCAGCCACCGAGCGGACCACTCGAACCGGACCGACCACGGTTCCGACGCTGATCGGCGTGCCCGACAGGATGCCGTTCCCTTCAGATTTGTCGGATGTCACAGACGGTTCGCTCGCAGTTTCCCAGTCGCGGATCGTGTCGGGTACCTCAACTACTCCGTTGCGCTCTCGCTCGGTTCTCCGGGATTTGATGACGGCCTTCCAGTCTCGTGTGCTGCCTGCCAACAGGTCAGCCCGATCGTTGATCGTCAAAAAAAAGACGTCGTCAACTTGATCGAGCAAACTCCGTTCGACCAGAAGTTCTCCGAGACGAATCAAAAGGCTGCGGATGGCCGTCGAGTAATGCATCAAGTGGTGTCGATTGGCTTCACGCAGCGCGAAGAAGCGACAGAGCCTTCTGTAACACCACATGAAGATGATCCATCTGTGGTAGCGCCGGCCGATGCGCTCTTTGATCTGCGCCAGCGCAGCGATTCTCTCGCTGCCCTGGCGCAAAAGAATGCTCTTCTGTGAAGGAGAGTCGGAGATGAGTTGGATACGCACGATAGCCAGAATCGATTCAGGGTTCTCGGCCAGACGCGGGGACATGACATCCGATTCGCCGACCGCGCGATGCCCATAGTCCTCCAAGTAACTGTCGAAGGTCCGTAGGAATGTCGTGTCGGCAAGAGCCTCGCGAAATCTAGAAGCTATCCATGGTTCCGATGTGAAAAATGTGCCGGCCGCCGGTTCGTCTCGGGCGATGTCCGTCAGCTCAGCGAGGCGAAGAATCTGTTGTGCACTGATTATGGTCCCTTGTCCTTGGAGGGCGGCGTTCAGCAAACTCCTCCAGTCTGATCCGAGCCACCGAGGCAGGAATTGACTGAAAATCTGCAGGCATTGCCCGACTCCGCCGACAATGCCGAACGTGACGTCGCGGCCCTCTAACCAGGGACCGAGCTTGTCGAGTTCGGGCATAAGTTCTTCCACCGACAGGTGCAAAATGTGTTCGCGACGATAGGCAGCAGCCAAATTCTTCATTTCTTGAAACACTCGTGGACCGGACCGCTCAACACGCCGGATCTCCCCCCACATCATCCAACAGGCCCGAACGAACGCCGCCCTGTTGAGCGGTTGTACCTGCGGGATAGTTTGCAGTGGTTCGCCGCCCATCTGTTCGGCGTTCAGCGATGGGTTTCCATGAAGTTGAGCCACCAAGATATGGAACAGGGTCACGTTCAGGTAAGGGCGTCCCTTCAGTACCCGGACCGATGAAAGCCCATCGGGGATTCGGCATCCAAGTCTTCGATAATGAGAGAGGATGTGGTTGTCCATGAACCGTTCAAGAAACGAAAGACTCAACAGGCTCGGCAGTTCGGGCAGCGTCTCTTTGAAATTCGTCCGCGACCACTCACAGTCATCGTTGGTGAGATTGGACGAAGGGCGAACCGTCGTAATCGGTCGAGCCTGTACGAGCCACAGTTGTCGGGCATCGAAGGCCCATTCGAGATCGATTGGGTGCCCGAAGGCCTGTTCAATGTGCTTGGTCGTCTGTGCGAGGGAAAAGAGTTGCGCATCGGTGAGTAATGATTGGATGTGAGTCGCGTCGTCAAAACGCTCGGTGCATAATCCTTCTTTGGAAACCATCAGTCGTTGGGAGTGATGTGCAAGGATGCGCTTACAAACCCGAATCGGCTTCCCTTCGCGAGTGACCTCTACGACATACTGGTCTGGTTTGACTGTGCCATCGACCAGCGACGCTGCGAGACCAGGTACGGCATTAATCGTCACCTGATTCGATCGTCCGGTCACAGGATGTATTGAATAGGCTACTCCGGCCGATTGAGCATCGACCATCGGTTGGATCACCACAGCCATTCTCGGAGGTGTCTGGAGGCTCTGATGAGCCGCATAGTTCACCACCCGTTCTTCCCACAGTGAAGCCCAGAGGTCCTTCAGCGCAGAATCAATTTCTGAAAGAGCCACGCCCAGTTGAGTCCGATAGAGCCCAGCGAAACTGGTTTGAGTCGCATCCTCATTCGTGGCTGATGATCGGACGGCCCAGCGTTCGCTCGGTGGCAGACTGAGGGCCTGGAGCGCTCTCAACCATTGAACGGCAAGATGAGAAGTTTCTACCTGTCTGATGCGATTCCGGCAGTCGGCTAATGCCGACGCTCGCTCGTTCCCTGATAATCGGCAGGCCTTATGCCACTCCGCATCCTCCCTAAACCCCAACACATGTATAGTATTGTATGTACGCCTTCAGATGCAGAATCCTTGAGGAACAGAAAAGCCGGGCGGCGATGAGCCGAGCAAGCCCAACGGCTTTCCCCCCGTGAGATCAATGTCGCTACACCAGACAACGGAAGCGATGGTGGACGACCATAACTCGGTATAGTAGCTAGAGCAGCAGGACGAGTAAAGGCCGTTCATTAAGTCCCGGTAGGACCAGTATGGATATGACATCCAAGAGCTTAAGGCAGGGTAGAGTATTGTGTCGTTTTAAGTTGACGAACGGAGATCAATGCCGAGTGCCTTCGCTCGCGCGACGGTGCTTCCACTGACAATTGCTCCAGCTGCATCGGTGGGTCCGTCCGTTCCGTCTGTGCCAAGGGCCACCACCCATGTGTTGGGAAGGCCGGCGATCTCAAATGCCGAAGAAGCTGCAAATTCCTGGGCACGTCCACCTTTCCCACGGCCTGTGACCGTCACCGTGGTCTCACCTCCCGCTATCACGCAGCATGGCCGCTTTAAGCTACCATGTCCTTCCGTAACGGCCTTGGCAAAGTCCGTCAGTTGTTTCGCTGCCACACGCGCTTCCCCTATGACAGGGTGAGAGACAAATTTGGTGTGAAGACCTGCCTGTTGTGCGGCCCGCGCGACGGCTTCCAGCATCATCCGGTTATTGCCGACGATGTGATGCTGCACGGAACGCAACCTCCGTGAACCAGGCTTCAGGGTCTCCGGCGCAACTCCTTTTTGACCACGGTGTAAGTAGCGGCGTACGGCAGCAGGCACGGCATGCCAGCATCTATACCGTTGCAGCACTTCGACAGCGTCCAAAAACGTCGAGTGATCGCCTGCTGTCGGCCCCGAGCCGATGGAGCCAAGATCATCGCCAATAACGTCGGAAAGTAAAAGCGTGACAATCCTCGCCCGGCTGGACGCGGCCAGCCCGCCTCCTTTGACCAATGACAAATGCTTTCTTACGACGTTGATCTCGTTGATTGTTGCCCCGCTGCGGAGCAGCAGGCGCGTCGTGCGTTGCTTATCGGCCAGCGTCACACCAGCGACTGGAGCCGGCAGTAGGCTCGACGCACCACCGGACAAGAGAACGATAAGCAGATCTCGAGGCGTCAGACTTTGTGTCAGATCAAGAAGCCGTCGAGTCGCGTGAAGGCCTGCACAATCGGGAATCGGATGAGCGGCCTCGACCACGGCGATCCGCTTGGTGGCAAGGGTGTGCCCTGTCTTGACGATGACGAGCCCATCGTCCAACCTTGTCCCCAGTGCTGCTTCTACTGCCTGTGCCATCCTTGCCGATGCCTTGCCGGCGCCGACCGCGATAATACGGTCGAGATGCGAGAGATCATAGGCGCGCCCTCCCACTGTCAAGGAGTGGTGATCCAGCGTGACATGCCTGAGCAGGGCTTGGTAGGGATCCGCCGTACTCAGTCCTGCGGTTATCAGTTTTCGAAGGAGCGGTCGCGCAGAAGAAGGAGGAAGGAGAAGCCGCATGGCGCTACGGAATCTTTTCTTGCTTGAAGCAGCGGCTAGGACAGGTCTGTCGGGGCACGCGGATTTGATAGCTTCCATGTGGGAGCACATCCTTCTTGAACTCAGGATTCAGCATCTTGAGCTCGAGCAGGTAAGTGCCGAATTCTTCGGCGATCGAAGTCAGCGCACGCTGGGACTCCTTGACATTCACCGTGATGGTTTCGGTCTCAAGCGGCATATAGAGATCCTTCTTGGTCAGCCCAAGATACTTCTCCGGCTGGGAGTAGATTTCCTTGGCGGCGATGATACGAGGAACATACCGCATGGTCTCGCGTGGACCATGCATCCTCCAAAAGTCGGAAATTTTTTGCTCCTTGAGGAGTTTGCGGATTCGTTCCTCACCCGCGTTGTAGGAAGCCATGGCCAAGAACCAATCGTTGTCCTGAAAATCTTTGAGGTACTTGAGGTACTTCACTGCCGCTTCGGTCGACATTTCGAGATTTCGACGTTCATCTCGGACGGCGTCGCTTTTCAGCCTGTACCGGCGCCCGGTGGAGGGGATGAACTGCCATGGACCTGACGCCTTCGCTCTTGAGTAGGCGGCTGAAATGCACTTGCTCTCGACCAGCAGCATATACTTGAGATCATCCGGCAACCCGGCATCGGCCAATTGCTTTTCTGCAGGAGGGAAACAGCGCCCGGTACGTTTGGCGAGGATGATGCTTTCACCTTGATCTTCCAAAAATTGATAGAACTCGTATTCGACCCGTTCTCTCACTTGCCAGTTATCCAGGGGAACCGACACTCCCGCAAACGTGATCTTGTCGGGCAGCTTGAATGAGCTCAGAAAGAACCGTTCTCCCTCGCGTTTGATTTCCGGCAAAATGACCAGACGGTCTTCCGGTTCTGGTTGACCATCCAGCACCTCGGGTAAGAGAAGCTCCTTCTCGCTTTCGTGTTTTTGATCATTATTGTCGGCTAGGTCGGTCGCGGCTGATACTGGCGTACAAATCAGCAAGAGAATGACGCTGATGTAGGACACAATCAACAAAGAATGCATACCACGGATGATCATTCTCGAACTCCTCCATTGCATCCAGAGACAAGCCGTCGTAAAACGCGAAGTTATGCTAACAGCTCACTCAATCACCGGCAAGCAGAATGGGGTTCCTGTCCGTGTTACACTGGGGCCCATATGCAAACACTGACACTTCTGAACAAGGCTATCACCGACTGCGCGGCTTGTCCTCGGTTAGTCGTCTATCGACAGGTGATTGCACGGCAGAAACGGAAACAATATCGTGATTGGACCTACTGGGGGCGGCCGGTTCCCGGATTCGGAGATCGCCAGGCTCGGCTCTATGTTCTTGGGCTGGCTCCTGCGGCACATGGTGGGAATCGGACGGGGCGTGTTTTCACCGGTGATCGGAGTGGAGATTGGCTGTATGACGCGTTGTACCGGTATGGATTCGCCAACCAGGCTTCTTCGCAACACAGAGACGATGGCCTATCGTTGACGGATTGTTACATCGGAGCAACCGTGCGGTGTGCACCGCCGGGGAACAAGCCTTCGCCGGATGAATTTGAACGCTGCGGCCGATTCTTGCAGGAGGAGATTTGTCTCCTGAAGGATCACCGCGTAGTGATTACTCTGGGGAAAATAGCCTTCGATCATTACCTCAAGACCTGTCGGACCCAGGGACAGGTAATGCCGGTGCCGATTCCAAAATTTGGGCATGGTGTCGCCTATCGCTTATCCTGGGGCGTGACACTGCTCGGCTCCTATCACCCCAGTCAACAAAACACGTTTACCGGGAAATTAACTCGCTCGATGTTCCACGCAGTGTTTCGGAGGGCTAGAAAAGAAATCGATCGTGCGTAGCTTAGGAGAATGTCAACGGGTACTCGTCTTGGGCGGGTCCGCTTTCCGCTCATCTTCCATTTGAGAGGAGCGATGTTTGGAGTGTGGGGTGAACGTCCGCCGAACACGGAGCCCACCCCGCTCGTCAACTACTACTGCTGTCCTTTCCCCTTCCAGTCGTCCAAGAACTTCTTCAGGCCGGTATCGGTCAACGGGTGTTTGAAGAGCGCTTGAAACACGCTGTAGGGCATCGTGCAGATGTGACCGCCAGCTAACGCTGCCTCGACGACGTGCTGCGGATGGCGGACACTCGCCACTAACACCAAGGTCTTGTAATCATAGTTCTTATAGATCGTCAGAATCTGTCGAATGAGCTCCATGCCGTTTGAGCTGATGTCGTCGAGCCGGCCAATAAACGGAGACACACACCAGGCACCGGCTTTAGCCGCCAGCAGCGCCTGGGTCGGAGAGAAACACAGAGTCACGTTCACTCTGATGCCCTCGGCGGCCAACCGTTTCGTGGCTTTTAGGCCTTCCGGGATCAGTGGACATTTGACTACGATGTTCTTGTGGATTTTGGCGAGCTCCTTACCTTCCGTTACCATGGCGTCCGCTTCCACGCTCACGACCTCGGCGCTGATCGGCCCGTCCACGATCTTACACACCTCTTGCAACATTTCCCTGAAACTTCTGCCCTCCTTGACAACCAGGGAGGGATTCGTGGTCACGCCGTCGAGCAATCCGAGGCTTGCCGCTTCATGGATTTCCTTGACGTTGGCTGTATCGAGATAGATTTTCATAATGGTCCCTTTCCTAGCGAAGAGATCGTGAGGCGATACCGTTACTATCGGTCATTGTATGGAGAACTCAACTTCACTGCAAGAAGTCACCATGAAAGTTTGACATGTTTTCCAATGGGAGATAGAATTTTGCGGTTGATAAGAGACCATTGATCGTAGAGGAGATATCCGATGCAACGATTTGTCTGGTTGCTGCTCTTCTCCCTTATGATTGCGTCCTGCTCAGGGAAGAACCCATACCTAGAAGCTTCTCTGAAACCGGCCGAGCTTCAGGGAAAGGATAAGGGGTGGTTCGAAAAAAACTGGGGTGCTCCGGACGGTAAAGCATCCCGTTTTTTTGGTGGAGAGACCTGGACCTACTATCGTATTGCCGGAGGAACGTCAGGGAAGCCACTTTTCAATTTCTCTCCCAATCAATGTCAGATTACCCTCAAGTTTGACAAAGACGAGAAACTTTCCGACTATACTTACTCAGGCTGCTAACCAACTGGTTGCAAGTCTACTGGATTCCTTCTACCGCAATGATTTCATGTAGTTCCTCAATACTCTCCTAGACCGGGTGCTCACTTCGGAACTTCACCGAGCACTCTGGGCTGCAGAAACAGTACTCCCGCCCCCCAATTGTTTCGATCACGGCGATTCTCTTCGGGACAAATATGTGACACACCGGATCCTCGATCATCTGGTCTTGTTCTTGTTCTTCCTCTTGGACTTGCACGGCCGATTTCTCCCGGTCGTCCCGAATCGGTGTTTTGAATCCACGAAATATTTGTCGGAGCAAGAAGTAGAGAACCGTGAGAAGTAAAACAACGATGATTAATCTATACATAGTGGTCTATCGCAAGGGCACCACAATCCTATGAAAGCCGCGTGAGCCTGTCAAGATAACCACCAGCGGTTGATCCTGAGAGACTACTGGTGGAGACATGCACAAACGACCTATGGTCATAGGTCCGATTGGGACTCTTGTCAGTGCCGTCCAGTACTTCAGGAGGATTGGCTTGCCCTATCCTAAATGCTAAAGTGCCCCCATGAAAACTTGTGATAAATGCCATGGGGCGATGCTACCAGAACGAGCGGTGGATTTGGACGCCGGACTGGCGATCACCGTGTTTGCCTGTTTGAATTGTGGTCGTCGGAAAGCAGCGGATCAGGAGCCTCGGCCGATCACGGCTCGACATTAATCCTCCGATCCTACCGTCGAACCCCAAGCCACCTTTTTCTGATGAGCGGGGTCTATGAGGTGCTTGTAAGGCATCTTCCACGCCATGTGGGCCATGGCGCTCGCCTTTTCAGAGACACCACTACTCTATGAACGAACATTGGCCGCCCTGCGGATTACGACGCACCCAACAGAAATCATCCGAAAGTATTCAATGCCTCACGGGCAATTCTACCTTGCTACATAACCGCTATTCTTGAATTCGACAGAATTGCTGAGTCTCCTTTTCAGTCAGCTGTACTTTGCCCAGGAACCGGTGGATGAAACGCACTGCAAGTACTAGGTCGGATATTCGCTGAAAACACAATCAGCTGTTTATGATGATGTGAAGCGATGAAAGAGGAGTCAATGAAGACTTAAGACATCCATCATATCGTATAAGCCGGCCGGCTGGCGGACAACCCATCTCGCGGCACGCAGGGCTCCGCGGGCGAACGTATCGCGGCTGCTGGCTCGGTGGGTGACCTCGATTCGTTCTCCCATGCCGCCGAACAGAATCGTATGATCGCCGACGATATCGCCAGCGCGAATGGTCTGTATACCGATTTCTCCTTTTGTTCGCTCACCGAGCAACCCCTTGCGGGCATAAACTCCCACTTGGTTCAAGTCTCGATTAACCGAACGAGCGAGGACTTCGGCAATCTTGAGGGCCGTGCCGCTTGGCGCGTCCTTCTTCAGCCTATGGTGAGCTTCAATGACCTCAATGTCGTAATCGTCCCCAAGTGTTCTGGCCATCTCGCCGATGACTTTGCAGATCAGATTGATTCCGACACTCATGTTCGGAGAAAAGACGCAAGGAATCTTCTGGGTCAGTGACCTCAGTTCATCGAGTTGAGCGGCTGAAAATCCGGTAGTCCCGATTACCATGGCTCTCCGATGGTGAGCCACCGTCCGCATATGCTCAAGTGTCGCTGCAGGGGCTGAAAAATCGATCACCACTTCTCCTCGCTCCATCAGAATGGAGAGATCATCCGTGATCAGAAGGCCGGCACGGCCCGATCCAGCAATTTCGCCCGCATCTTCCCCCAACGACGAATGCCCTTTCCCTTCCAAGGCCCCTGCCAGGGTCAAAGCCGTAGAGTCTTTGATCAGCGACACCAGTCGACAGCCCATTCGGCCAGCTGCACCCGCTACAATGACCTTGATCATCTTGTCGTGCACCTAGATATTGCTAGAGTTAGATCAACGCCGCATCTTTGAGGACGCGAATCAATTTCTCGCGTGTGTCTTGGCCCATCGGGCAGAGCGGCAAGCGCAGTTCCGGGTCGATCTTCTTCATGATCCCCAAAGCTTCTTTGACCGGAATGGGGTTAGTTTCATAGAACAACGCAGCAAAGATGGGAGAGAGTTTAAAATGAATCCGTCGTGCTTCGTCGATTCTCCCATCGGCAAAGGCTTTCACAAGCCCAGCCATTTCCATCGGCATGATATTAGCCGTTACGGTAATCACACCTTTCCCGCCGACTGCCATCATCGGTAGAGTGAGGGAGTCGTCACCAGCCAGCACGGTTAGGCGGTCACCGCACATCTGCACGATATCGGAGGCTTGTTGGACGGAGCCACTTCCTTCCTTGACCCCGACGATCGTGTTAACGGTCGAGAGCCGGGCGATCGTTGACGGTAGCATGTTGACTCCGGTGCGACCGGGGATGTTGTACAGGACTAAAGGCAGGTCAACGGCCTCCGCAACCGCCCTATAGTGTCGATAGAGTCCTTCTTGGGTAGGTTTGTTGTAGTAAGGGGTAATAAGCAACGCGCCGTCGGCCCCAGCCTGCTTCGCGTGTTTTGTGAGCGCGATGGCTTCTTCCGTGCTGTTGGAACCGGTTCCCGCAATGACCGGTACCCGTCCGTGGACTACTTCCACCGTCAACTCAATCACCCGATTATGCTCGCTATGAGAGAGCGTGGCCGATTCACCCGTAGTTCCGCAGGGGACAATGCCGTTGGTGCCATTGGCAATCTGCCATTCGATCAACTCGGCCAAAGCACGTTCGTCGACTTTGCCCTGTCGGAACGGTGTAACAATAGCGATAAGCGATCCGGCAAACATACTCACCCTCATTCCGTTTCGTTGAGGAATGACGGAATTCTCTCGCCTCGTATGAGGTCGTCGTATGTTTCTCGTTCACGAATGACGTGAAACTCTCCGCCCTTGACGAGTACTTCCGGGACACGAGGTCGAGAGTTGTAATTCGACGCCATCACAAAGCCATAGGCTCCCGCGCTCATGACCGCCAACAACTCACCGGGCTTGATGCCCGGCAACGATCGATCCTTGGCCAAAAAATCACCTGATTCACACACAGGTCCGACGATATCCACCGTTTGTTTGGTCCGACGGATTGCTTCCTCTTTCACAGGGCGAATGTCGTGGTAGGCGCCGTACAAGCTCGGCCGAATCAAATCGTTCATGGCGGCATCGACGATGACGAAGTGCTTCATCTCCCCGGCCTTCTCATACAGCGCCTTGGTTACCAGAATGCCGGCGTTACCGACGATGACGCGTCCGGGCTCCATGACCAGCGTCAGCCCTAAATCTTTAACGAGCGGCGAAATCGCATCAGCCAGGTCCTGGGGTAAAGGCGGCTTCTCCTCGGAATAGGTGATGCCGAGCCCGCCTCCGATGTTCAGGTAGCGGATGTTGATGCCCTGGCTCTTCAGCGTATCGATGAGCGCCACGACCTTCTTGAGCGAATCGACGAACGGTGTCACGTCCGTCAACTGCGAGCCGATGTGGGCATGGACGCCTACGACGTCGGTATGGCTCAACGAGGACGCCATTTTGTATTCTTCAAGCGCGCGATCCGAGGCGATGCCGAACTTGCTTTTCTTCATCCCCGTCGAAATGTAAGGATGTGTTTTCGGATCCACGTCCGGATTAATTCGCAACGCGATCTTCGCCTTTTTCCCGACCGAAGCCGCCACCTCGTTGATCGCATGGATCTCTGCCGACGACTCGACATTGAACATGAGGATATCGGCCTTCAGCGCGTCGCGGATTTCATCCGGTGATTTACCGACGCCGGCAAACACGATTTTAGAAGCCGGCACGCCGGCTTTGAGGGCTCGGAACAGCTCACCGCCCGACACGATGTCCGCGCCGCTGCCTTCCTTTGCCATCATGCGGAGGATGGCCAGATTGGAATTGGCTTTCATCGCAAAGGCGATGACATGCGGGATATTCTTGAATGCTCCGTCGTAGGCGTGGAAATGCCGGACGAGCGTCGCATGGCTATAGATATAGCAGGGAGTGCCGAGCTCCTTCGCCACGCGGCCGACCGGTACCTGTTCGCAGTGCAATTCACCGTGGTGATACTCGAAGCTATGCATCGCGTGGTCCTCGTGTTAAATCAATTGCATCAGGCCCAAGACCTTTTACCGTATTCCCACCGGTTGCGACGGGGGCAGGTCGATGTCATGGACTCCCAGAGTAGCATCCGGTTCAGCCGATTCTGCCGATTGCCGCTCTGCTTCCAGGACATGTTGCCTTTTCTGCTTCTCGATCGTGGGCGCCACTCCCACGTATTCCGGGGGGACCGGCGATCCTACCACCCCGCAAGAAATCAGCAGCCCAGCGGATACAATAAGGACGACAGTTTTCATGACAGTAACTGCTCAAGCTCTTTGATTCGCTGCTCTACTCGTCCCCGTGCGGTCCCGCCGATTTGTCCCTTATGATCGATTGCCGCCTCGGTAGTCAGCCGAGAAAACACGCTCTTGTCGATCCGTTCACAAAACACCCGTAGCTCCTCAAGTGAAAATTCCGTGACATCACGTCCTTGATCAAGCGCAGCCCGGACGATTCGTCCGGTGATCCCATGAGCTTCGCGAAAGGGCACGCCTCTCATGACCAGGTAGTCAGCCAGTTCCGTGGCGAGAAGTCCGCCTCCTTGCAACGCTCGCTTCAGGGTCTCTCCGTTGACTTTCAGCCGACGCATCAATTCCGTCATCACTTGGAGAGAGGCCGTCACGGTATCAAGGGCATCAAAGAGAGCCGGTTTGTCTTCCTGCAAATCCCGATTATAACTTAACGGCAGGCCCTTGAGCAGGGTCAGCAAATTGAAGAGGTGTCCATATACGCGTCCGGTTTTTCCTCGAACCAGCTCAGGGACGTCGGGGTTCTTCTTCTGCGGCATCATGCTGCTTCCTGTGCAGAATGCATCCGGCAGATCGACGAACTGAAATTCTTGCGATGCCCACACGATCAATTCCTCGCTCAGCCGTGACAAATGCATCATCACAATCGAGAGGGCGGATGCCGTTTCAATCATGAAATCACGGTCGGAAACCGCATCCATGCTGTTCAGGGTGACGGCAGGAAAGCCCAGCAACTCAGCCGTGTATCGCCGGTTTACCGGATAGTTCGTGCCGGCCAAAGCGCCGGATCCGAGCGGCATGACATTGAGTCGGCTTTTGGCATCACGTAGTCGACCTTTGTCCCGTTCGAACATCTCCACATACGCCAGCAAGTGGTGTGCAAACAGGACCGGCTGGGCCCGTTGCAGGTGGGTATACCCAGGCATCATGAGCGTGCGGTTCGCATCGGCTTTTGCGACGAGCGTGCGTTGGAATCCGGCTAATCGCTCATGCAGTTCATCCAGCTGAGTGCGCAAATACAGTCGTATGTCCAAGGCCACTTGATCATTCCGACTACGGCCTGTGTGTAATTTGCCCCCCAAGGGACCGATCACTTCGGTCAATCGCCGCTCGATCGCCATGTGTATATCTTCGTCTTGAGGTGAGAAGGCGAATTGTCCACGATCCAACTCGCGCTTGACTGATTCCAACCCGCGGACGATGGCGCGCGTTTCCGCCCGCGTGAGAATCCGAGCCTTTTCGAGAGTCTTGCAATGGGCGATGCTCCCGGCAATGTCTTCGCCATAGAGCCGACTGTCAACCGTCACCGACTTGGTAAACGCTTCGACGAATGGATCGGTCTGCTCTCGAAAACGGCCGGCCCAGGCTTTCCCTCCCCCGCCGACTGACTTCGGATGGTTCCTGCGTTTGGCCATCAGGACGAGGCTTTCCTTCTCTGCGCACGAATCTTCAGTCGCAATGCGTTTAATCGTATGAAGCCTTCCGCATCCTTCTGGTTATACACGTCATCCTCCTCGAACGTGGCGATATCGAGGCGATAGAGCGACTGTTTCGATTTGCGCCCCACCAGGATACAGCTCCCCTTGTAGAGTTTGACCCGTGCGACACCGCTGACGTCTTTCTGGGCTTCATCGATCGCCGTCTGCATCATTTCTCGTTCAGGGCTGAACCAATATCCGTTGTAGATCAGGTCCGCGAATCGTGGGACCAAGCTGTCGCGGAAGTGGAGGACCTCACGGTCCATCGTCAAGGATTCGAGCCCTCGATGGGCAACGTGGAGGATTGTTCCCCCCGGCGTTTCGTACACCCCACGCGACTTCATCCCGACGTAGCGGTTTTCCACCAGATCGACCCGACCGATCCCGTGCGCACCGCCCAACTTGTTGAGATGAGTCAGTAAGGCCGCAGGCCTCATCTTCTTGCCGTCGACCGCGACGGGATTGCCCGCCTGATATTCGATCTCGACTTCTTGCGGTTTGTCCGGTGCCTTTTCCGGAGAGACGGTCATCTGGAAAATTTCATCCGGCGGTGATTCCCAGGGATCCTCAAGAATGCCGCCTTCATAACTGATGTGAAACAGATTCGGGTCCGTGCTGTAGGGTTTGGCTTTGGTCGCGGTCACCGGAATGCCGTGGCGATCGGCATATTCGATCAGTTCACGCCGGGAGCGCATGGTCCATTCCCTCCAAGGCGCGATGATCTTCAAGTGAGGTGCGAGCGCCATGTACGTCAGCTCGAAACGCACCTGATCATTGCCCTTTCCCGTGGCGCCGTGCGACACCGCTTCGGCGCCCTCTTTGAGCGCGATTTCGGCCTGTCGACGAGCGATCAGCGGGCGAGCGATCGATGTCCCAAGGAGATAGCAGCCTTCATACATCGCATTCCCGCGCAACATCGGGAACACATAGTCCTTCACGAAGGTCTCCCGCAGATCCTCGACATAGACCTTCTTGACGCCGAGCGATTGAGCCTTGACCTTGACGGCCTTCAGATCTTCCCCCTGGCCAAGGTCGGCGCAAAACGCGATGATCTCGGCCTGGTAGGTTTCCTGAAGCCATTTGAGGATGACGGATGTATCCAATCCTCCGGAATAGGCCAGGACGATTTTCTTGATCGATGTTGGTTTCATGGGGGATCCTACTCGGTATTCTTCTTCCGGCTGAGCAGCTGGGTCAAAATCGCTTTTTGCATGTGCAGGCGATTTTCCGCTTGATCGATGACGACAGACTGTGTGCCATCCAGCACCTCCGCCGTAATCTCTTCTCCACGATGGGCCGGCAAACAGTGCATGACGATGGCATCGGGTTTTGCCCGTTGCAGCAGCCGTTTGTTCAGCTGGTAGGGAGCGAGCGTTCGTAATCGTCGTGCCTGCTCCCGCTCGCGGCCCATACTGATCCACACGTCGGTATACACCACATCCGCTTCTTTCACGGCGACAAGGGGATTCTCCAACACCTCGATGGACGCACCGGTGGTTTGTCCTTCCATTCTCGCACGATCGATCACCCGCTGATCCGGCTGATAGCCGGATGGGCACCCGATCACGACGCGCAGGCCCATCTTTGCTCCTGCTTCGATGAGCGAGTTGGCCACGTTGTTTCCGTCGCCGATGTAGGCCAGGCTGAGTCCCTTGAGCCGGCCCTTGATTTCCTGAATCGTCATCAAATCGGACAAGGCCTGACAAGGATGGCTATGGTCGGTCAACCCGTTAATGACCGGCATCGTGGCTTCTTCCGCCCATTCCTCGACGATCGCATGGTCGTAGGTTCGGATCACGATTCCGTCCAGGTATCGGGACAGGACGCGCGCCGTGTCCGAGACCGTCTCCCCGCGCGAGAGTTGAATGTCGCTCATGGGAAGGACCAGCGCATGGCCGCCGAGCTGGTTCATCCCCGCCTCGAACGACACGCGGGTCCTTGTCGACGGCTTTTGAAACAGCAGTCCTAATGTCTTCCCGTGCAGCAACCGATGAAGAGTGCCCCGGCGCTGCTTCTTCTTCAGGGATGTCGCCAAGCGCAACAAGTCGACGACTTGTTGGGGCGGCATCGTCGCGACGTCGAGCAAGTCCTTGGCATAGCGCCCATTGCTGATTTTCTGTCCGGCTGGTACGGCCATCAGTGATGTGAATCTTTTCCCGCCGTCGGGCGTTGGTTGAACAGGATGTCGAGGAGGTCGATGAGCTTGTCCACCTCGGGCTGTGTGATCACCAAGGGAGGCACAAAGCGCAGCACCCGCTCGGTTGCAGCGTTGATCAGCACACCGCGGGCAAGCGCATCGGCCACCACCGCTCGGGCGTCGGTCTCCACCTCCATGCCTTGCAAGAGACCAAGGCCCCGCACGTCCTTCACGATTCGATGGCGGTCTTTGCAGTCGGCCAATCCCTTTGCCAGGTACTCGCCCATGCGCCGTGCTTGATCCAGCACCTTTCCTTCGAGCAGCACATGGCACACGGCCAGCGCCGCGGCACAAGCCAAGGGGTTCCCACCGAACGTTGAGGCATGAGAGCCGGGCGTAAACGCTGCGGCTACCGATTCTTTCGCCAGACAGGCTCCGATCGGCACCCCTCCGGCAAGACCTTTGGCAAGGGTCATGATATCGGGTTTCACGCCGAGTTGCTCATGGGCGAGGAAGGTGCCGGTTCTACCCATGCCCGTTTGAATTTCGTCGAAAATGAGCAAGATGTCTTGTTGTGTACAGAGGTCACGCAGGTGTCTCAGATAATCCCGGTCGGCCACATACACGCCGCCTTCCGCCTGAATCGGTTCCAGCATAATCGCCGCAGTCTTCTCATTGACCATGGATTCGATCGCCCCGAAATCATTGAACGGCGCATAGGCAAATCCGGGCATCAGCGGCTCGAAACCCTTCTGAACCTTCTCCTGTCCTGTAGCGGTGAGCGTGGCCAGCGTTCGGCCATGGAACGAATTCTTCATCGTGATGACTTCAAAGCGGCCGGGTCCATGCCGCTCATGTCCGTACCGCCGCGCAAGCTTAATCGCCGCTTCGTTGGCTTCGGCTCCGCTGTTGCAGAAAAACACGCGGTCGGCGAACGAATGGTCCACCAACATTTTCGCCAGTTTCACTTGAGGTTCAGTGTAATAGAGATTCGAGGTGTGGATCAGTTGCACGGCCTGGCGCTGGATGGCCTGAACCAGGTCAGGATGACCATGCCCCAACACGTTGACGGCTATCCCACCGACAAAATCGACATACTCTCGCCCTTCCAGATCGTAGACCTTCGCGCCTCGACCCCGTACGATGGTGATCGGCTGGCGACTATAGGTCTGCATGAGATATTTATCGGCATCGTCTCTCAGATTTTGGCTCGGCATGACGACGTATCCCCTTAGAAAAAAAGAAACGCTAGCACAGGGGCGGTGGGAAGAGCAATAAGCGGAGCATCCGGGGATTGCCGTCAGAAGTTGCTTGCTCAAGTTCCTCAATCAGCCATAGCGATAGACCGTATCCTCCTGTTCCGAGTGTGGTAAGCTGCGTCGCTATGATGCTGTGCAGTCAGTGCAATCAACAGAACCCCGACGAGGCCCATTTCTGTCATCAGTGTGGAGCCAAACTGGCTGTAGCCGCGGCTGCCGCCCAGACCGCCTCTGAGACTCCCACTGCTGAGACTTCCACCGCTCGGCCGGTTCAGGACGATGAGACGCTGTGGCGCCAATTCATCGGCCCCAACGCCGACCACTACCTGACCGTGTTTAAGAAATTTTCGTCGAACGGCCAGCCAAAGTTCGCTCTTTCGTGGAACTGGCCTGCGTTTCTCTACATCTCCTTCCTGTGGTTTCTGTACCGCAAGATGTATCTGCACGCCTTCGTCTATGCGGTCGGCCCGATGATTTCGACGTATCTCACGGGAGATTTTTCCGCCGGTATTGTCTGGAGCATCATGGCGGGAGCGACCGCGAACTACCTGTATTACTGGCATTGTCGGGAGCATATCGGTGAAATCAAGAAAGCCGACCGGATGGATCTTGCCGCGCAAGAAACCACACTGAAAGAATCGGGCGGGGTACAACCCTATGTCATCTGGGTCGGCGTATTTTTCTATATCATCTTCCTGGCGACACTGGTGAAGATGATTCAGGAAGGCCCGCCCGATCTGGATAAATCACCCGGTCGACCGGTCAAACAAGCGGTCCAGCTCTCACAGGCTTGACTTGGCACGGCAATTCAGTATGCTTTGGCCTCTGATGGAATGTTCACGTTGACGGCAAAGGATGCGCGATGGCTCGATTAGTCTTGCTTCGACATGGGGAATCGCAATGGAATTTGGAGAACCGCTTTACCGGGTGGGTGGATGTCCCGCTTTCGCCGAAGGGAATTGAGGAGGCCAAGCAAGCCGGTGAGAAGCTCCGCGGGTTTATCTTTGACCGGGCCTTCTCCTCTGTCCTCACCCGCGCCAACGAAACGTTGAGAATTGTGCTGGAAGTCCTCGGGCAAACGAAGATTCCCATTGAAAAAGACAAGGCGTTGAACGAACGGATGTATGGAGACCTCCAAGGACTCAATAAGGCCGAAACCGCCAAGAAGTACGGTGACGCGCAAGTGAAGATTTGGCGGAGGAGCTACGATGTGAAACCGCCCGGCGGAGAGAGCCTGAAAGATACGGCCGAGCGCGCGTTGCCCTATTACCAGAAAATGATCAAACCCCATTTACTGAAGGGTGAAACCATCATCATTGCCGCGCATGGCAACAGTCTTCGAGCGCTGGTGATGGAGCTGGATCAATTGTCGAAGGAAGAGGTCTTGGAGCTCAACATTCCGACCGGCGTGCCGCTGCTCTATGAGTTGGGCGACGGCGGCAACGTGTTGTCCCATCGCTATCTGTAATAACCCCACTCCGTCGATTACAAAATAAGCTCTTTCATCTTGGGATGCTTGTGGAGCGTATTGGCGCTCTTCGGCGGAAAGCGCCAAAGCCTGGTACCCAGAGTCTCGCTCTATGTGCGCTCAAGAAAATCCGCGCGCCACTACATGTCCACCCCGTGGAACACCTCGGCACTCACCACCAGACTATCCAGGCCAAAGGTTAGATGCTCTGAGACCCGCTTTCTTCTCCCGCCGATCTCGGAAATATAGACAATCGCCATCTCCTTCGTGCTGGCGTCCCACAAGACCCGATCGAGCACGAAGTGCAGCGAACCAATGTGCGCGACCGCCTTGTTCCAGTATTCACGCAGCGCCTGCTTGCCGAGCACGGTACTGACTCCTACGACGGTTCGTGCTGTCGGGCTGGTGAACGAGACATTCTCGTCAAAATGATCCAGCACACGCTCGACGGCGAGATCATTCCATGCCGCCGTCCACTCTGCCGCAAATGCCCGCGCCTCTTCGCGTGTCATGTGCTCTCCTTTTCTCACGGCTGCCTCACGTGTGGAAGCGTCACTCACAAAAGGCCCGGTGCGATGGCGTTGAGCCACCGTTACCGGGTCCTTCACGATGCGGTGAGATGAAACTGCCGTTTTACGGAACCGGATTCTGCTGTGCTGCCGTGAGCTGGCTCTTAAACTCGGTCGGCAGCTTCTGCACCCAGCCATTATAGACATTCGGCACAGGCAGCACGCCCTGTCCACCCATGCCCTTGTTGCCGGTGATGGCGTCATCCGTCGGCGCGGTATCGTCTGCCAACACGACCCAGCCGGCAACGACGGGCGCGTCCGGCCCCGTCTGGGTCACGATGCCGTCGTTATCCGCATCGTAGTCCAAGACGATCAAACGGTTGGAAAACTTGCTGGTGACATAGGCATAGTACCCGCCGCCTTTCTTGGCGCCGAAGTTCGCGCCGTGACATCCTGGATCGCACGCTACACTTGCGACGAGGGTATCGTCGCCGGTTCGAATAATCGTGATCGTTCCAGTCAAGGTGTTCCCCGTGATGACAAATTTTCCGTCTGGACTCACCGGAGTTTGAATCGGCAGACCGCCGATCGGCCCCGTGATGGCTCCGGTGATCGGATCATAGTTCCCGTTCAGGAGGAGCGGGATGTCCTTGACCTTATTCCCTGTCGCCATGTCGATCACGGAAGTACTGTGGCCCAGGTAGTTGGACACATAGTACTTCGTCGAGGTCGGGTTCATGGCGGCTGCGATTGGCAAGGGTCCCGTGGCAGGCTTGGCCTTGATGACGTTGTTGATAAAATCGAAGAAGGTCGAGTCATTCGTATTCGAATTGGGGGTTGCCATGGTTTTGCCGTCATGCCCCATCCAATGGGCATGCGGCTGGGTCTGCTTAGCACCGGGGGTCTGCATCGGAATCCTGCGCTTGAAGGTAATGTTCGGGGAACCAGCTGTCTTGTCAAGTTCAGATACAGCATCTTCACCGTTGAGCGTCACGTGTACCTGTTCCGTGTCAACCCTCGTCATCACGTGGGCGAGGTCCTGCCCGAGCTCGATCTCCTGCAAGAGCGTTCCGTCCGCGCGATTCAGGACGTACAGACTCCTGCCGTGCCATTCCGTGTTGTAGATCTGTTTCTGATCATGGCTGGCCCACATGTTGTGAGCGTTGTTCATTTTTTGATTAGGCAGCGCGATTTTGCGTTTCACTTTCCATTTATCAGTCCCTTCCACGTCCACCACGGTCATGGTGCTGGGATAGGCAGCGCCCTTGCCGGCGCTCACCTCATACTGAGTGTCGACCCACACTTCGCCGATCCCGTCGATAGCGGGTGTCTTCAACGCGGGAATCTCATCGCCGTCAAATGCACCTTGGAGCGCCGCATTTAAGTCTGGAACGACGGCCTCAGTGCCGGCCGCATCCGCGACGCGGACGGGCACCGCGGGATAGGTCGGCTTATACTGTTCTCCGACCTTGGTATAGTCTTTCCAATTAGCCCGGATTCCGCAGTAGAGATGCGATTACGGTGAGGCCCCAGGCCTCTGGGGCACCAGCCTGACAGCGGGCAGGGTGGCATTCGGTGCGTGAGTGGAGGCGTGATTCGCCTCATGGGCCTCGCTCAGGTCCCAGTCCAACTGCGCCGCAATCGGCAGCCCTTCAGAGAGGGTGTGCAGCCGCTGGAGAAACTCGGTCCGTTCCTCCGGGGGGACCGCGAATCGGACCCGTAGCCGTCGGGCTGCGGGAATCAGATCGGCCCCGACCAGGAAGACCCGATCCCTTACCGCCCGTAGCCGCCGCTCAAACCAGCACGAGGGGAGCACCGTCTCCCGGAATCCCATCAGCAGATTGTAGAGGACGCAGCCCGTGCGGAAGGCCGCATCGGTCGCGTCAAACGACTGGAGACAGAACGTGTCCAGACTCAGGTCCTCTTTCAGCTCCTTGATTCGATTCTCACTGTCCGCCCGTCCCGCATACATCCGCGTGACGAGTTCCGCGGCAAAGGGCACACTGGTGACCAAGACACGGTACGTGTAGCCCGGACACGCGATCAGCCGACGTCCGCTGGCGTCGGGTCGCTCCGTCAGGGTCTGGCGCAAACAGACGAACCGCCGCGCCTGCCCGTGCCACGCGGGCAACGCCGCCGTCATGTCGGCGACCGCGATGCCCCGCGCGACCAGCCGCCAATCCGCTTCCGGAATCCGGTGGATCACCAGTTTCCGCACGAGCGGGGTGAGGCGGGCCACGATGATGTAGGGCAGCTCCCGCGCGTCCAACGCCGTCAGAAAAGCGGTCACAAAAAATCCGGCATCGGCTCGCACCAACCCGATCCGATGTCCTGGCGGCAGCATCGTCAGCGCTTGGGCCAGAAACTCCCGCGCGCCGTTGGCGGTCCCGGCATGACCGGCTCGGAGCGTGGCCCACAACAGCCGTCGGCGCTCGCTTAACCACGCGACCAACGGATGATGAGAGGGCCGCCCATGTTTGATCGGGTTATGCCCCGGGCGACTCCCATCTTGCTCGCCATACCGACAGAACACGGTCGAATCCAGATCCAGGGTGTGGCCCAGCAGAATCGGCCGCATGGTCCGCAAGGAGAGCCGCATCAGGGCCTCTGACACCTCGGTCGTCCGTCGGTACGTGAAGCCCTGAAAGAACCGCCGGAGCGTGTCGGGCGAGGGAAATCGGGGCAGCCCCAGCAGCCGTGGCAATAGCGGATCCCGGCGATAGCGGGTCATGTGCTCGAAGCGTTCTGCGCCCAAGGCAAGTCCATACCACCAGGCCAGCAGCACGTCCACGGCCGGAATCTGATTGTTCGAGGTCTTGGTGAACGGCGTGAGCCACGGCGCCAGCGCCGCGCGCAACCCGATCAGTTCGAAGTACAGGCGCAGTAAGATCGCTCCCGCCCACACCGTGATCGGATGGTCCGTGAAGGCAAAACGAATCTTCGGGTAGAGCGGTGACGCAGCGGGTTGACGAGGGCGCATCCAAACCTCCTGTCAGGACGGGAGAATGTGGCCGCCTACTCTACAGCAAAACCCTTCAACTGCGGAATCCGGGATTAGACGGACTCGTGACGACGAAGAAGGCGCGCAACAACCGGAGCCCGATGTTCGAATTACTGGGAAGCGCGGTTCCCGCATTAGCCGGATCGGTGACGCCGACCAAATGCAGCTTGTTGCCGATATCGAGTCCATCCGTCGTCGAATCATCCACGATCACGCCGGCCAACATATAGGGATGCACCTTGCACACAAACACATGGAGACCTGGGGTGTCCAAAGTCACTTCATGGTCGTCCTTATTCGCCGTCGGCTGGTCAAGTTGTTCCGATTGTTTCGAATTACTTGGGAAGATCAAACTGGTGACGGTGTGTAAGCTTTCCACACGCGACGGACCATTCATCGAACGTGTTTGAAGAAATCGTACCTTGTCGCCTGGTTTCACAATGGCCAAAGAGCGCGTTCCGCCGACATCCTTGCCGGTATCGAACCACCGACCTGCTTCGTCCGTCACGTCGAACGTGGCGGCAGCCGGCGAGGGCCCAGGCCCAGCACCGGGACTAGGCGGCGCAGCTTCGTCACCCGTACAACCGGCTACACCCGCCACGAGGCATAGCGCGTATCCCAAAACAGCAAACCTCTTCATTGAACCCTCCATTCGTGATGAGATCATGGACTGCACTTCCGAATCACTGAACGTGACGGCTATGTTCCCGCCGTTGAACGTTCGCGTTGCCCTGCAAGGACACCGCCGCGCAGGGTATCTTCGTCCCTCAGTGTTTCACCCATTACGGTATCTGTTGCGGCTCGCCATAGAGGAAATCATCCATCATGACGATGTCATGGGTCGCATCATCGTTCGGCCCAGCTCCTCTCACCGGGACCGTATCCCCGCTTACGATCTTCACTTTGGCGATGCGGGCGTCGGTAAAGACGATACCGAGGAAAGACACGCTTTTGTCGCCCGGTGAGGCCGGTACGTCACTCTTGAAGAGGAGCCCTCCATCGGTACCGAAATACTCAATGAACGTACTGGGGCTACGATCGCCATTGCTGTGGTTGGGCCCGCTCCCATTCGGTTGATCGACGTCGGTAAAGACCGCGCCGAACCCCTTGGTCGTTGCCGGTTTGTCGGCCAGCGTGCCGGGAGGTACATTGGCCCCGATCGGCGCGAAGAACTCCACGTTCGTGACGGTACTCCCATCTGAACCGAACAACCGCTGATTGCTGAATGGTTGGAATATGGTGATGTAGCTCTGGTTGGCAAAGTGGTCCGTCAGGCCCTGGGCGGTCGCTTGGACGAAGCCTGTCCCTGGTGTCGTAAACCGAGCGCCGCGATTATTTCTGAATCCCTCGAATGGCGTAGGCGCAGGAGCGGTGTTTGTCGCGGCTCCGCCCGCTCCGTCCCAGTTGATTTCCCTGCGTCCATCGGCGAGCGGCCCGGCCGTATTGCCGTTGTCTGTGGCCCCGAGCGCGACCCTATACTGATCAACTGTGTTTTGAATCGAAGCGATATTAGGCCCGGCGGCTTGAAACACAGCCGGCGCCACGAAGGGCTGTGGCGGACTCTGTTGGGCAATAGTGTCATCAGATCCGCAACCGGCCAGCATGACGGCTACTCCAGCCAACATGAAGGCTGCTCCGAGTCCCATTATGAGCTGCATCATTGATAAGTGTCTCATGACCATGTCCTCCTCTTTGTGTGGTAGAAATCGCTTGTTTGACCTACTGCTGTACGACAAGGCGATCCTTTCTGATCACGTTCCTCTCATGGCATGCGTGCCGTGAGTGATGGCGCAGGGCGCATACACATCGAGCAGTATCATCTTGCCGATGTTCTTCATGTCGTACATGACGGCCTCCTCCCGTTATTGATATGGAACAGCGTCGTGCTTCTGCCGCACACTGTAGGAGAAGCGACCGGCTAGCGCCTTGTCCGGAAGTCTGGTTCTCTTGATAGGGACGTGCTAGGCTGCGGCTTGCTTGTTTCAGCGTCCGAGAAACTTTGCCGACACGCAGTCATCGAGTATAGGGAAAGCACATGGACGTCTTGTCCGAAGTGCTGAAGGCCGTTAAGCTCGATGGCGCCATGTTCTACAACGCCGAGTTTTCCGCGCCCTGGTGTTTCTGCTCCCCTATGTCAGCAGTGCTTGCTCCGTACTTCTCGGCAAGATCGAAGCATGTGATCATCTTTCACTTGCTGACCGACGGTCGTGGCTACGCACAAATCGAAGGAGACAACCGGTCGCTTGTTCTGAGCGCGGGGGACCTCGTAGTGGTTCCACACGGCAATCCGCACGCCATGAGAAACGGGCCACTCGTCAAGCCGGTGGACCATGCCGCAGAGATGCAACGAGTGCTCTCGCAAGGTCTCAAGGTCTCTCGCATGGGTGGCGGAGGGGAGATCGCCAAATTCATTTGTGGGTATATGAGCTGCGATCCGGATCTCAGCCGAATGGTCCTGAGTGGACTGCCCACTATCTTCAAAGTGAGCATCCGTAACGACGTCTCAGGCCAATGGCTGGAACAGGGTATCCGTTATTCGGTGAATCATACGGATCCATCCAAGCCCGGTAGTGAAGCAGTGTTGGCCAGATTGTCCGAAGTCCTCTTCGTGGAAACTCTACGACGGTACATGGCGATGATTCCGACGGAACAAACCGGCTGGCTTGCCGGTGCCCGGGATCCGGAAGTCGGGAAAGCCTTGGCCCTGCTGCATCGCAAGCCGGCCCATCCTTGGACGATTGCTTCACTCGCGAGTGAGGTGGGAATTTCGCGTTCCGTCCTGGCGGAGCGTTTCCAGAAGTATCTCTCGGAAACCCCCATCGCCTACCTCACGCGCTGGCGGCTTCAGCTCGGCGCTCAAATGCTCACATCAACCAGTAACGGCGTCGCACATATTGCAACTGAGGTTGGCTATGAGTCGGAACCGGCTTTTAACCGCGCCTTCAAACGTGAGTTCGGCCTTCCGCCAGCCCGATTCCGCAGCCAAGCGAGATCGACCCGCGGCAGCGTCGTCGGCATTGCATCGAAGAACAGTCACGAGGGCTGATCCTCCCTGCGATCCTTCACAACAAGCTTCGGCAGTGTCTGAAAACCCTTCACGGCGCGTGGGAGACTGGCTTGCCTGTCCGACTCGACTGCTTTCGAGTCGCCGAGAACCCCTGGGTCGAGCCACCGGCTCATGCCTCGAGTGAATTGAGGGAAACTTGTCGCACAGATCGAGCCTCGTCGAGAGATTCCTCCCCGCCACGCCGATGTGTCGCACTATGGGGCGATTGCCTAGGGAGGCTTTGTTCAGGAATCTGACTCCTTGACAGGAACGTGTGACGCTGGACTATCATTGATTGAACGTGCAGTACACGTTGGCGAAACGCCGACGCTGCAGTGTGGAGCCCACATGGAAATCCTCTCCGAAGTCCTCAGAGCCGTTAAGCTCGACGGAGCCCTGTTTTACAACGCGGAGTTTTCAGCACCCTGGTGCGCCCGTTCGATAGACGCGCGTACTGTAACTTCGTATCTTTCGCCGAATTCCCAGCATGTGATCATCTTTCATCTGCTGACCGAGGGCCGCGGCTATGCTCATGTCGAGGGTGACGACCGGCCGGTCCCTCTGAACGCAGGGGACATCCTCGTCGTTCCACACGGCGATGCACACATTTTGGGAAATGGTCCGTCCGTCACGCCGGTGGACCGCAAACAAGTGCTGGAACAAGTTTTATCTCAAGGCCTTAAAGTTTCCCGAATGGGCGGAGGGGGGGAACTCACCAAGTTTATCTGCGGTTATATGTCTTGCGATCCACAGTTGAGCCGAGTTTTCCTTGGCGGGCTGCCACCCATTTTGAAGATCAGTATTCGGGACGGCGCGTCGGGTCAATGGCTGGAACAATCCATCCGCTATTCAGTGGATAATGCGGATGTGTCCGGGCCCGGTGGTGAGACCGTGCTCGCCAAGTTGTCCGAAGTCTTATTCGTCGAAACGCTACGACGGTACATTGCGCAGCTCCCGCAGAAACACACCGGGTGGTTGGCCGGCGTCCGCGACCCGGAAGTGGGAAAAGCCCTTGCGCTCTTGCATCGCAAGCCGGCCCATCCTTGGACGATTGCCACACTCGCAAACGAGGTCGGTATTTCGCGTTCCGTCCTGGCCGAACGTTTCCGGCGGTACCTCTCGGAAACCCCTATCGCCTACCTCACACGCTGGCGGCTTCAGCTCGGCGCGCAAATGCTTACAACTACGAGCACGAGCGTGGCGCACATCGCGGGTGAGGTGGGTTATGAATCTGAGGCATCCTTTAACCGTGCATTCAAGCGTGAATTCAGGCTCCCGCCGGCCCGATTTCGCAGCCAATCAAGATCAGCACGCAGCAAATCACTCGGCGAGGTCTCGACGAGCAGTCGTCGCGATACGACTCGATAGAGGTCTCCACATACTGGAACTCAGACCAACCTGCGAACACTGCAACACAGCGTTGCCACCTCATTCAG
>JAHBWU010000059.1 GCA_019636835.1 Nitrospira sp. | reverse complement strand
ACCGATGCTGCGAGGCGCCGCGCTTCCGAATAGGAGGCCAATGCCGCTTGGTCCTGGTTGAGCGCGCTCTGGACGGCACCAAGCGAATGGACAATCGAGGCCGCTCGCATCTGATCGCCTGCTTCGCTTGCCGACTGTCGGGCAGCCTGAAGCGTGTCCAACGCGGCGTCCGGCCGTCCTCCCGCGAGATAGGCCTGACCGAGCAGTTCCATCGCAGCAGCCTGACGAGAACGGTCTTTCCCCTGGGTGAGGACCACGGCCACATCGAGGTTTTGCGCGGCACGGGTATGGAATCCCAGCGACAAATACGCTCGCGCCAGCGCAACACGGGCATCGCTCTCCTCCACTACCAGCCCGGCGTCGTGAGACGACCGGACCGCTTGTTGCCACATCTCGGCCGCCTGCTCAAAGGCTCCGTGCCTGAAGGCGTCGTACCCTTCGTGCAGCAAGGATCTGTGCGGGAAAGAAGGTTCGGTTTCTGTCTCGTGAGCGGGCGCGGAAGAGGAGACGAACAACGGGAAGCACAGAGCAACGATGGCGATACCGATCGTTGCGACCTGGGCGCACCTTCCATGACGGCGGAAAATGCCTAAGCAGGTGTATGGGGGCGAGTGGTCATTCATGGCCGGCTCCTCCATCTCGTTAGATTAGAATGGTTGCAGGACCAGCTGCAGATGTATGCCATGATCCTGCAAGTTGCCTGTCGTGAGATACGGCGGGTCATTGGCTCCCGAACCTCTCAACCGATACCCCCAATAGATTTCGAAGTAGCCTTGATTTTTGGGGAGGAAGGCGGTCCGCAACCCCACTCCTACGCTCATCAAACTCGTGGGCTCCTCCGTCGAATCCTTGGCAGTCCAGCCCCTTGCATAATCGAAGAACGGGGCGACCTGGATCAAATCTTCCCTGGCTCCGAATACCCAGCGGGACAGAGGAAGACGCGGTTCGATCGAGAAGAGAAACGCGTTGTCCCGCAGCAGGCTGATCTCGCGATAGCCGCGCACGCTGTAGCGTCCGCCGATCGGCATCTGTTCGAGAGGGAACAAGCGATCGTTGGTCAGCTGCAAATCCATGCGGCCCAGCAGCTGCGTGCCCGCATACTGGTCGAATCGGCGCAAGACTTGAAGTTGCCCCAGCCAAGAAAAATACCGGCCATCGGCGACCGGACCAGAATTGGTCGTCGCATCCAGCACATCCAACCCGACGGAGAAACGCGAACGCACCCCGACGATGGAGTCCTGCGTCCGATAGGTCCAATCTTGGAGAAACCGCAATGCGGCCACGTTCGCGACGCCGTTCTGATAGCCTGCGAAGAAGTCGAACGGCTGGCCCAGCAGCAGATTCTTATTGTACAGATAGTCGCCCTGCACGCCGAGATTTACCTGATGATTCAGCGTGCGATACACCGGTTGTTGCAGCGCGACACTGAAGATCTCAGTATGACCTTCGATGTCCAGCGCCTTAAAGGGTTCGGTGACCACCTCGAAATCGGAGCGGCGGTAGGCGACAGCCAGGGTGGTATCGTAGGCAGTGATCGGCAGAACATACGAAACGTTGATCAGCGGCAACACGCCGGTCGTGTTGTTCATGGGAATCGATTGCCCGTAGGTAAACTGAAGCCGGTCTCCGTTCCCGGTCAAACTCTCATGAGCGAGAGTCGCGAGCAAGCGTTCCGCCCTGACCGCCGGCGATTGATAATTGTTGAACTCCAGCCAGGCATTGAACGGCCGAGACTCCGACACCCGCGCATGCAGCTCACTGTGACCTCGCGCGACGCCTCGACGGAGCTCGGCATTGATGCGCTCAATACGTGGATCTTGCTGAAGAAGCTGCAGTCGCTCTTGCAGCGTGTAAATATTGACCGGCGGGCCTGCGCCGAGCGCAATGCGGCGACGGTAATAGCCGGGCCACAACCATCGCGCGCCTTCGACGTGAATCTCCGCGAGCGCGCCTTCGATGAGTTGAATCTTGATAAGACCATCGCTCACGGCCTGGTCTGGAATGACTGCTCCGGACGTGGCGTAGCCTCGCTGGACGTAGAGCAGCGTGACGGCGGTTCGTAAGCTTTCCAGGTCCTCGGTCGTGACCTCGCGGTTCGTGTACGGCGCCGCCACAGCCTGCAGTTCTTGCGCGGTCAAGACCGTATGGCCTTCGAATTGGAATTGCCGCGCGAAGACTCTCACGGGTGGGAGGCGCTCTTGCGTCTCGGCGGGAGGCGTCGGAGCGGTCGGTGCCAGCGGCGCGGGCTTCGGCGAGGGCAGCGTGTCTTTAAGCGATGGGACGTCGCGTGATCGCCCGCCTGGATCGACGATCGGAGGGAGGAACACTTGCGCCGACGCGGATTGCGCCGCCAGGCAGACGATCATGACCATCACCGAGACCCATGGCAGCCGCCGTTGACTCACCCGCACGGAGCCTCGCTCCATTGCGTGGTGGAGTGTCCTGCTCATGACGCACAGGCGGCGTGATCTGAGAAGAGCGTGACCGACGAAGGCATCTCCTTCCCGAACAGTCGACGCAATTGGATCCCTGATATTCCGGTCGATGGCTTGGCCTGTCGCAGCTCGGAGCGTTGGGAGGTCATGGGCAGGTAGGGACTCGCGAGTAATCCATCGGGTCCGGAAGGGATGCCGTCACGTCCGCGTTCGACGAAACTGCTGGTCGCTCCCTGCGCCAGTCTCGCCGCGCAGGCGGCCCGCAGCAAGGTTTGAACCGCCAACAATGACTCCGGCAGCTGCGCGACCACGCTGGAGAGGTTGTTGATCGCGGCGTTGATTTGCACCGTGCCGCTGACCCCGAGCGTGGAGGAGGCGTCCACGATGCTGGAGGGATCGGCAAGAAAGAGTCCGGCGGTAATACCGATGGCTCCTCCTGATCCGGCGAAAGCCTGGGCCAGAATCTGGCTGCCTTTAAGGACCACGAAATCGGGATCGATCGAGATATTGCCGCCGTTACTGTCCCCGGCGGCGCCGGCGACGGAGGTGCTGATTGGGCTGTCGATCAACCGGATCATATGCGGCGCGTTGATGGTAATCTGGCCGCCGCTGGCATGAGTGGCTTCCGTTGTCACAGAGCTCTGCTCCATGAGAAACGTCGAGCCGCTCTCGATTCTGATGTTACCCGCGTTGCCGTGGCCAACCACCTGTTCGACCAACTGGCCGTTCGCATCCAACACCAGTTGGGTCACCGTCAGCGGCGCATTGCTGTTCGCCGTAATCAAGGAGCCGTTGGTAATTTGCACGCTGTGAGCGGTAATAGAAACGTCTCCACCATGGTTCGCCTCCGCCGATGTGGCGATGGTGCTTGCATCGCTCGTGAAGCTGCCCGAAGCTGTGATGACGACATTCCCCGCCGTGCCCGGCGCTAGAGTCGTTCCGTCCGGGTTGGCAATGGCCTCCGTTCCGATACTGGCACTGCTGATGTTGCTGAGATTGGCAAGGCTCAGCGTGCCCACGTTCATCGTAATGTCGCCGGCACGGCCCGCCCCGGACGTGCTGCTGTTGATCTTGGCCCCGTTCGAAAGATTCATGCTCCCCACGTTCAGCGCCACGTCTCCCCCGCGGCCGCTACTGCTGGTGCTGCTCTCGATAGAAACATTGCTCATGGTTAACTGATCCGCCGTAATCGCCACCTGTCCCGCGTTCCCAGCGGCCGACACACTCGTGATATGAGCCTCGCCGGAGAGAGTGACCGAGTCCGCAACGATGGCCACATTTCCGCCCGCCCCTGTGTTAGCCGAAGTACCGGTTTCAATCACGGCCCCGTCTGTCAGGCGGACCGTCTTGGCATGCACCGCCACGTCGCCGGAACGACCCGTGCCTTGAGTGTCGGAAAGGAGACCGGAGCGCGATCCTGAAAAGTCAACAGAATCGGCCATGTGTCCCTCTCCCGACAGACCTCGCACCGTGACCGTGGCGGCCGTTGGAGCATTGAGATCGGCGCTGCCGGTGGTGGTGTTAATGGTCGCACCACCTGAAAGTTTTGCCTGTTGAACACCTACGATGATATCTCCTCCACGGCCCACATCAGTCGCTTCCGCTTTGACGCTGGTGCCGGTCCCATCCATTGTCAAAGACTTGGACATGATGGTCACTCGTCCACCTTCCCCGCTTCCAAAGGATGAACTCAACAGGAAACTGTCACCGGAGAGAGCCACCGACTCTGCCGCGCCTGATTCCGCCCCCGACACACCTTGGATGGTCATATGTCCGGCCTGGCCTAACCCAGGGGTGAAGTTCGTACTTTGGCTTTGGATTGAGGAACCACCCATGAGGTGTACCGTCCTCACATTCAGGACCACATCCCCTCCAACGCCACCCCCATCAACAGTTGCCGTCAAGATCGACGCGCCATTCTCCATAGTGAGGCTGCCGATATGAAGCTGCACTACCCCCCCCCTTCCTGGTCCGGAAGCGACCGTCGTGATACTGGAACCATCCATCCGGAAATTCCCAACCGTAGCATGCAGGTCGGCGCCAGGATCTATTCCAGAATTTGACGTCAGGATGGAACTACCGGCACCGAGCAAGATCGTATCCGGCTGGGCCGGGGCTTCAGATGTGGAGAGGGTTGCATTATTTGCGGAGAGCACGAGCTGTCCGCCTTTGATGAAAACTGTGCTGGTGCCCTGAACATCGATGCTCGATCCCGAAGCAAGGGAAACCGACCCAACCGAGGCAAATGAGGCTCCGTCCACATTGGGAAGTGAACCGAGAGTCGTGACGTCGAATTCGCCGGGCGAAGCGGCGCTCCCGAGATTGATGCTGCCGTTCGGCGCCGAGAGTTGCGCTCCACCTTCGATCACGACTTTTCCGCCGACCAGCGAGATCGATTGGCTAGAAGGAACGGAGAGTGTACTGCCCTGGACTGTAATCGTGGCAGTGGGATCTGGCGCTGTAAGAAAACCGTACCCAGCCGGGGAGGCCGAGAGAAATTCGAAGGCGGAAGCATCGATCGTGAGGATGCTATTGGCCGACCCATCGTTGGCCGGGTTGGCGTAGAAGTTTGCGCTATTTGCGCCGTCGAACAGCCGGGTGTAATGCGCAGTCGTAAAGCTGACCGACCCGCCGACATTTAATGAGGCGCTTGGGCCTAACATGATGCCGGAGGGATTCATCAAGAACAGATTCGCGCTGCCGAAGCCGGTGGTTTGAATCGTGCCATCGATGTTCGAGAGGTTGCCCCCCGTCACACGACCAAGGATGTTTGATGTCGGAAGCCCCGTATTGTTGAGAAAGTTGGCGAGATCCCCTCCGCCTACACTGAAATTCCCAAAGCTGTGAAAGAGGTTGGGGCCGTCGCCTGGTCTGGCGCCTCCGGTGATGTTGTACGAATTGCCGATTTGATCGACCTGCGTGTTCAAGCCGGAGGAGGTAATGGTCGTAGTGACTTGCGCCAGGACCTTGTAAGGCATCGTGAGAAGAACGAGCGCACAAACAAGAAGATGGGCGAAGGGGATAGCCTGGGTTCTTAAACAATGAGAAGAGCAGCCGGTTTGTTCGTTGTGCAGTATTGTATAAAAGGCGCAGCAAAACATCTGGCCCTCGAATAGGTGTGGTGGTTATATGATGTCTAGGTAGCCGACCGTTCGTCTAAGGACGAACGGTCGTTCCCATCTTGCGTCAATTCCTCCAAGGTTCCCATCCCCTGGGTAAATGGGTTTCACTCCGATCTTATGGTGAATTGAAAAAATTGTTAAACGTACAGGTTTCGTTGCTGCTGATCGGGCAACTATGTTCGTCAAGAGACCAGCCCGACGCATCTAACCCCTCGTCGTAACGTTCGATGACAATGTAATCACCTGGTTGTACAGGAACAGTGAGTGATTTCGTCTCAGTATATGGGGAGACATCCACATATCCACCATCCATTGAGATCGAACGCTCGATAGGTACCGAGAACGGAGCGGTGTTGGTGATCGTGAACTCAAAGGTGGTTGGACCACAAGTATCGTTGCACGTAATAATTTTTGTGATCGTGATCGTGCTTGCAGGGCTATTATTGAATAGGCAAAAGACTCTGCCACCCGAAGGAACCACAACACCCGTAGTGGGTCCATCAGGTGGATTGGGTGCATCCGCTGGCCCACAGAAGGCGCTGTCTTTAGTCCACCCGGCAAGCTGGTTTTCGCTGATGTTGTAGGTCCCTGCGTCCACCGACACTTCAGTTCTGTTGTGATTCATCCCATCCATTGAGATCGAAGGGAATGAAGCAGAGGGTCCTTCGATAGTGAAGGTAAAGACCGCAGACGACTCATTCGGCACACTCTTACCGATTATGATTGTGCCAGTTTCAGGCGCGGGCGGCGCGGGCTCGGCGGGTTCGAAGGGGCCGGCCGCTGCAACAGCCACCAATTCTGCTTCTATGTCGTCTTCGAGGATCTCGTCAATCGCTGTCAGCACCTCCGGACAGGTTCCCGGCACGGTCCTCGCCAGCCACTTGTCCAATTTCTTGATCAGATCCTTCAGCAACGCCTTTTGTGTCGCGTTTTTGAGATACTTCTCGCCCATCTTGGTCACCCACGCGCTCAGCTGATTGATATCGTTCGGCGCGTGGGGGTCCAGCGCGCGCATGAGCGCATACAGGTGCGGCGGAATCGGGATCACCTGCTCGACGGCCCGACAAGTTCCCCCGGCGGCAATCACACTGTCGGACAGCACCAACTTGTCGGCGCCTGCCACGGTGATGGTAAACGTCTGCGTGATCGTCGGCGCGCACCGGTTGCTGCCCGTATTGCAATTCGGCCGAACCACGGTTGCCGCGCTAGTTTTCGTGACGCTCCCATTCAGATTGTTGGTTGTGGGGGTCGCCAACACACCGGTATCAAGCCCCGACCCCAGTTGGACGCTCACGCCGGCGAAATTTCCATTGCCGATTTGTCGCAACCTATTTCCCACAATGTTCTCGGTAGGGGAGGGACCGGGGGGATCGAAGTACCCAGACATGCCATAGCCCCATGAATAGTTGCCCGCAGGATTCCCGCCACCGGCATTGTAGGTATGCGTGACGACGACCGTCGTGGTCTTCGTGCCTGTCGTCACCACCGGCGTGAAGGTGATGCCGGTCAGCTTCAGGAGATCGAGACTGTTCGCGGTACTGTTGTCGCCGATCATGATTCTGGCCTTGTTCGTGCTCGATACGTCCCCCACGGTCCAGTTCCCGTATCGACCGGGTGGAATAAACCTGCAGAGATTGTAGCCCGAGGGACAAGTAGCTGTCGTAAGTCCAACAGTCCTCCCATCTATCGTCACTGTCAGCGCGTCCGACGGCAGAGGCGCCACCAGATCTCCGATGGCCCCGACGAGCAACAGGCTCGACATCAACCCAACCCACCGGAGATACTTCATAGGGACCTCCCAGGTTAGAACACTCGTTTCGCGAAACCTCGCCCTGATCGCATGATCGACATATCATTCCTTACTATTATGAATACGAACCTACATTTAAACACCTAAGATGGAGATTGAGGCCTGGACGGTGCCACACACGTGAATCTGTATCAACGTCCAAGGGCCTCGTCGGTGCGGAACTCCCAGCAAGCACTATGCCTTAATTGATTTGCACCGGTTTCCCAAGATTTCTGAAGGTGGGGAACGGCTAGACGAGGCCGGTGAGCCGTCTTGTGCTCAAACAGATCCGAATCTTTTTGGATTCTCTGAATCTTTTTGGATTCACCCCAAGCTGATTAGGCGCGGCAAAGCTTGGGCGCGATCAACAGCGAATCACGATCGAGAGCATCTGTTTCTTGGGTGGAATTCAATTTAATACCATAATAAATGATGATACCTAACTGTTCGGTATCGACGGACTATAGAGGCCGAGCGAGGCGTTCTATCATAAGGCGTGTATTCGCCTGAACTGTGCGCATTAGGAAAGTCTATGGACTGGGCAATGACAGGGAGAAGCTCGACATGGTAGGGTACAATATAATTTGGATAAACGGTGAGATCCTACCGGCTAGTACGGTAGCTTTCCGAGTACAAAAATAGTCTCTTTACATGCAGATTCGAGTGTTAGGTTGCCACGGGGCTGACTGTCTCGTGGATGCAGCAGATAGGGCGGTCCGTCAGGAGAGCTGTGGGTTTCTTATCGATGACTCCGTGCTTCTGGACGCCGGTACGATCGGTACGCGGCTCACCCTGGCGGAACAGCGACGGATCCGGTTCGTGCTCCTCAGCCACCTTCATTTTGATCATATCAAGGGTCTTCCGCTCCTGGTCGACAATCTAGCCGAAGGGTTCATGGCTCCTGTCGTCGTGGCGGCCACTGAACCGGTGATTCAAGGGTTGATCGACCATGTGTTCAACGACCAGGTCTATCCGAATTTTTTCAAGCTGCCGGATCGGGCACGCCCGGTCTTGCAAGTACAAGTTCTCCACCCCGGGAAACCGGTCACGCTGGGCCATCTCGACGTCACTCCCGTTCCGGTCAACCATACAGTCCCCACCGTGGGATACATCGTGAAGGACCGGGGAGCTGCCTTGCTCTACAGCGGGGACACCTATCAGACGGAGGACATCTGGAGCCTGGGCCGGATGATCCCCGAACTCAAGGCCGTCTTCCTTGAATCATCCTTTCCTGACGAGCTGGGGGCATTAGCCAAAAAATCCAAACACCTCACTCCCTCCCTGTTTCTCAAAGAGTTTCAAAAGCTCGAACGTCCCGACCTGCCTCTTTACGCCTATCATATGAAGCCTGAATTTCGTAACCGGATCGAAGAGCAAATCAGCCGGCTGGGTATCCAGCGGGTGGCGTTTCTAGAGGAAGGTCAGAGCCTTACGGTGTAAGCATATACTAATGGATGCATGCCGGTTTATCAGCGCCTGGGGCAATGCCTGGCATGACATGATGTTCTTTGAGCGCGTCGTTGTCGTCGCGTATACAGCTCTTCAAACCGCAGCCGTCTCATCTCCTGAAGCACGTTCGTCTGTGTCATGGTGGCCATCCTTGAGTCCACCCTAAACCGGACACTTCACGTGCTACAAAAACCGGACAGATAATGTGCTAGCTACAGTTGCAGAACATTGCCTTGGCATCTATGGTGAGGATCTGTAGAATAATCCCATGTTGCGAGACAATTTGCTTTCACGTATTACGGTCGATCCCGAAGTCTGTCACGGAAAGCCCTGCATTCGCGGCTTGCGGTATCCGGTAGAAAGTATTCTCGAATATCTGGCCGGGGGCGATTCCGTGGAGCAGGTCTTGGCTGAGTTTCCTGACCTGGAGGGAGACGATATTTTGGCGTGCCTTGAGTTTTCACGGAAGATGCTGGCAGCCAAAAGTGTTCATCTGGCCTTGACGTGAAATTTCTTCTCGATGCGCACCTTCCACGCCGCCTCTGTACTCTTCTTACGGATCGTGGACATGATGCAACGCACACGCTGAATCTTTCCGCAGGCAATCATACGAAAGATTCGGTTATCAACCAGATCTCCGTCATGGAGCAGCGGGTCGTAATCTCCAAGGACTCGGATTTCGTGTATTCCCATGTGCTACAAGGACGCCCCTGGAAGTTGCTTTTGATTAAAACGGGCAACATATCCGCCCAGGACTTGAGTGCATTAATCGGTCGTCACTTGCCGAAAATTGAGCAAGTCCTTCAAACCCACACGTTGGTCGAAGTCGATCGGTCATCCATAACACCCGTGATTTAGCGATCTCTTCCTTGGTGGAAGAAACCGTATCATCTCCGACCTCGGGCCGCCGCCGATTTTCTTTTACAGGTGCACAAGCCCACCACCATTGAGCGTGGCGATCCGATCGGCCATCCAAGTCCACCTCATGTTAGCCGTCCATGTGAGAATTGCTTTGTCGGTCGATAAGGATGGTCACTTGGTCTAGAGATGTTGTGTCAGCCAATCGGCAATAGTCTGGGTCATCCGCGTGAAGTCCGCCCCCTTCGTAAACTGATGGTCGGCACCGGGCACCAGCTCGAGGTGTTTCTTGACAGACAGCGCTTCGTAAAGCCGCCGGCTTTGATGAAGCGGGACATGCTCGTCCTTGTCGCCCTGCACAATGACGGTCGGAGCCGTGATCGATCCTGCGGGGGCATAGGCGATCTGTCGGAGCGCATCTTCATAAAAGGCGTAGTGCAGCGTGATTCGGTTGGGGCCGCCCATGATGTTCGGAATCGTGTCGGTGGCTTTCCATTGTGCCATCCCGACGTCCCCGAATTCGAGCCGTAGCTCTTCGGCGAAATCGACGACGGGACATTTCAGGGCGAGACAGGCCAAATCCTTCCGTTGCGACGCAGTCAAAATCGAGACCAGACCGCCGAAACTCGATCCCATCAGGCCGATGTGCCGATACCCGCGCTCTCTCATGAGATCGACTGCTCGATGTGCCTGTTCAACTGCCAAGCTGACGGTGATCTGATCGAAGGGACCCTCGCTTTCCCCCTGGCCGAAGAAGTCGAAGCGAAAGGTAGCGATGCCTTGGGCGACCAGCATGCGGGTCAGCGCATTGTTCGTCGAGCTGGTTTTCGATGAAAGGAACCCGTGACAGAGGATGGAGATCTTGTCCGTCCCTTCGTTGGGGATGGTCAAGATGGCGGCAACCCGATGGCCGCGAGGATCGAGAAATGAAAACCGTTCTTCCACGGAAGGATTGTATCAGAGTCGAGATCCGAGATCAGGAAGAGGGATCGACCAGGCTGGTCTATTCAAGCCGTGAGCTTGAGTTCGTCGGTGGAGATCTGTCCTGCACGAAGCGTATCTGGTTTTTTGGCGATAATCGAGGTCAGCTTGACTGAAAAGAGAACCAAGCTGGTCATGAGGAGGACGAGCGAGGTCCAGGTTGCAATACGGATGTAGATTGAGGCCAGCGGCACATTCCAGGTCAGCGCAGCCAAGAGGCCAAGCCCCATGGTTCCCAGACTGAGTGCGGCGATTTGAACGGTACTCCAGCGATTCATCATGGTTGTGAGCTGGTCAAGATACGGCCCGCGTTTCTTATGATTCGAGATTCGGCCATTCGCGAGGATGATGGGGATCAGGTAAGAGCATGCGCCCATGACGGCATTCATGACGAAGCCGATGAATGCCATGTGCGTGTAGGCCACAAGGTGGAGTCTGCCATAGGGTAACAACGGATGATCTGCGAGGTTATTTGCTCCGACAAGACCGCCTAGCATGATGGTAAAGATGAGAAAGAAGGCGCTGACGAAGAGGTGGTCCGAGGCGGCGCTGTTGGTAGGTGTTGAGGTGAGCCACGTTCGAAATAGACTGCCGGTCCAGAGGATCCCGCCCATGAAAAGAACGGCGCCGGCGGCCAGTTCAATCCGGACTGAGGAGTTCAGGAATCCTCCGATCAAGACGGCCACGCCTATGGGTATCAGGATCGTTCCTATCTGGGCAAGGTTAGGGCTCAAGCGCGGACGGTTCCAGACCGTCGGCAAGAGATGGTGAACTATCTCGATGATGGCCAAGACCACAAAGCCGAGCACCACCAGGTGAATGTGCGCGAGCCTCACGTAGCCATAGGATTCCTGCACGAACCCGAGGGCCATGATTTCACCGCAGACCGACCCGCCCACAAGGCAGAAGAGGGAGAGTGCGTAGTACCAAGCATCTTTGATTGAGAACTTCCAAGTCCGGCTCGCACGTATCCAAATGCTGTAGATGACGGAAAGAAATGCGGCAATCACCGCGAAGCCGGCGACACTCACGACCACGTACCAATGCAGCCAGAACCCTACCAGCATTCCAATCAAACCGCCGTTCATCATCCAGAATGTGAGGGGATGGGAGTCCGCTTCTTTTCGGTTCGCGGAGCTGGGTGAAGGGATCATCAAGATGAATCCGCCCAGGATGATCTGGGTTACACCGCCGACCAAGACTGCATGGACATGGAGCGCCCTTACCCACGACGGCAAGGGGGTACCGTGAACCAACCCGACCATGGCCGCTATGCCTGGAATCGACGCAAGCACCAGCCAGCTGAAACCCGTGACGCAGAACGTGAGTGAAGGAATGGCGAACATCGGCATGCCGCTATCGCTCCAGGAAATAAAAATGATCCGTCGGGCCTTGTCCGTGGCCGATCGCTAAGCCATGTCGGATCGCCTCCGTGACATAGGATTTGGCGGCTTGCGCAGAATCTAAGACGGATTGTCCTCGTGCAAGATGAGCGGCCAATGCAGAGGCGAACGTGCAGCCGGTGCCATGAGTATGGCGGGTTTCGATGAACTCCCCCTTCAAGACATTGAAAAACCGTCCGTCATAGAGCAGATCCGTCGCCCGTTCATGGAGCAGATGGCCGCCTTTGATCAGGACATGCTTGCATCCGAAGCCATGAATCACTTTGGCCGCTCGTCGGGCATCGGACAACGAGGTAATTTCAATCCCCGACAGCTGTTGTGCCTCATGCACGTTCGGTGTCACCACCAATGCGAGGGGGAGCAATTTGGTTTTGAGGGCTTCGATGGCGTCCGGCCGCAACAGAGAATGACCGCTCTTGGAAACCATGACTGGATCCACGACGACCTTGGCGACCTGTTGTGGCCCCAGCATGGTGACGACCATCTCGACGATGGCCGCCGAAGACAGCATGCCGGTCTTGACAGCGGCGACGTCGAAGTCATCGAAGACTGCGTCGAGTTGCGACGCAATGATCGACGTCGGTAATTCCAAGACATCCGTTACTTCTTCGGTATTTTGCGCCGTGATGGCCGTGATGACGGACATGGCGAACACACCGTTGGCCGACATGGCTTTGATGTCCGCCTGGATACCTGCGCCTCCACCGGAATCTGAGCCGGCAATGGTCAGCACCTGTTTCAACGTCTTCGACATGAAATGATCCTTTATGGTGTTGTCTGGGAAGATTCCGGCGGCGAGCCGACCTTCAGCTTGGCGGTTCCTTCAGTCACCCCGTCCGCTAGCTGCTTGAGATTCTCCGCGTAAGTCGCCACAGCCCACGATGATGTCGGATATGAAAAGGATGTCACCAGACCAACGAGCAGCAGCAGAAGGCCGATCATACGCGTGAACTGATGTCATTATACTCAGGGACGGTCAGCTGTCTAGCCGGCTGTAAAAAATGGTGCGGCAAAGCAGGCGCTGAAGGGGCATGGAATAGGGTGGACGCCGTCTGGTTGAGTGTTGACGGGAACTGTGCGGAGCAGTCTTTGTCCCTAGAACTGGCCGGCCGGAACCCGGGGGGTTGTTACATGAAGTGCTGAAGTTTCTCCAGATCACGCGGACACGGCAGGCATCTTTCCAAGAACAAATCACACAGACCGATGGATCTTTTAATCGCACGCAGTAGATCTAAGAAGCTGATACTTCTTTAATTTACAACTACTTCGGTGCCACTTTCCCAATGATTGATCTGTTTTTATGATCGTGGGCTCTGCGAGCAAGCCTTAGGTGGGGTTTGACAAAAGCGCTTGCTGGTGGAGTACACTGCCACCCCTGTAGCCCCCCATTCACTCCTACTGTCCAAGGAGGACTCATGCAGAACAGCTTCTGGTTGAAGATGCTCAGCGCAGCAAGTCTGTTTCTCCTGTGTGTCACGAGTTGGGTCGGTGCCGAAGAGCCGGCGGGTGCCGTCAACGAGGCGCGTCTGGTCGCGCAATACAATTACTCGATTCACATCCTAGCCATGTTGGTGGTCGGGTTCGGCTTTCTCATGGTGTTCGTCCGGCGGTATGGCTTCGGGGCAACGACCGGCACCTATCTCGTCGTGGCGACCGGAATACCCCTCTACATGTTGTTGCGCGCCAACGGGATGGTGGGGCATACGATACAGGCCCATTCGGTCGAGACGCTGATGCTGGCTGAATTTTCGGTGGCGACGGCGTTGATCGCCATGGGGGCGGTGCTCGGGCGACTGCGCGTGTTTCAATACGCGTTACTCACGCTGTTGTTGGTGCCGCTCTATGCGTTGAACGAATACTTGGTGTTGGATAATGGCTCGGGGCTCACCAAAGGGTTTCAGGATTCGGCAGGGTCGATCGTCATCCATGCGTTCGGCGCCTATTTCGGATTGGCCGCGTCTCTGGTGCTGACGACTGCGCAGCAGCGTAGTCAACCGATCGAATCCGATCCGACGTCTGATCGATTTGCGATGCTCGGCTCGATGGTTCTGTGGCTGTTTTGGCCGAGTTTTGCAACCGCGATTGTGCCGTTCGAGCAAATGCCACAAACCATCGTGAATACGATCCTTGCTCTAAGCGGGGCCACGCTCGCCACCTATTTCCTCAGCACACGTTTTCATCATGGAAAAACCTCGATGGTGGATATGGCCAATGCGGCATTGGCGGGCGGGGTCTCCATCGGTTCGACCTGTAACCTCGTGAGTCCCACCGGCGCGTTTGGTATCGGATTGCTTGCCGGCGCGCTCTCGGTGATAGGGTTCGTCTTCATTCAGCCCATGCTGGAATCGAAAATCAAATTGGTCGATACCTGCGGCGTACACAATCTGCACGGGATGCCGGGCCTATTGGGTGGACTCTGCGCGATCGTCGTCGTTCCGGGCGTAGCCGGAGTTCAACTCGTGGGCATCGCGATGACGCTCGTCATCGCCGTTGTCGGAGGGGTGATCGCCGGCATGGTGATCAAAGCCACAGGCACGACAGAGCAGGCATATGAAGACTGCCATGAGTTTTCCCATGTGCCGGGGCCGGAGAGTGAACGCAAGGTTGAGGAGCTCGCGTTGGGCGCAAAGGCCGATATCGAAGCCTTGCAAAAGGAACTGCTTGCCCGGACGGAGGTGCACATCCGTCCCCCACGCGAGGAGCCGAGACCGATTGCGTAACTCGATATATTCAACGAGCGCTCCGTTCGTCCTGAGGCTCTCGAAGGATGGACGGAGGGTTTTTCCTCCGCCTGCTAGGGATACCCCCAGTCGAATGGTTCTGTAGCAGCTGCCATGATGATAGAGGTGCTGTGGAGGGGCGAGGGTTGAACGATCGCACGAACGAGATGTTGAACAGGTTGGCCTGTATGACACAGAGGATCTGTCATGTATAGGGCGAGACTTTTGCTTGCTGACGATCACCCGTTAGTTTTAGAGAGTATGAAGGAATTGCTCGAGCCGGAATTTTCAGTCGTAGGGACTGCACAAACGGGGCAGCAGCTGCTGGAGGAAGCCGAAAAGTTGCTCCCGGATATCGTGCTCCTCGACGCCAACATGCCGGGGATGAGCGGATTTGAAGCGGCTCGAAATCTGAAAAACCTCCTGCCCACGATTAAAATTATCTTTGTAACGATGCTTACTGAAGCGATTGCAGTCAGCGAGGGGTTCCGTGCCGGGGCAATGGGCTATGTGTTGAAGCAAGATGCCTCGGACGAACTCCATGCGGCCGTCAAGAGCGTCCTGGCGAACCGAAGATTTGTGTCTTCCAAGCTCGATCCAGAAGTTCGCGAAGCGATGGAATGTCAATGGTCGCGACCGGAAGGCTACACGACCGACTTGACCGAACGACAGCGACAAATCCTTGCGTTGCTTGCCAACGGGTCTTCCACCAAGCATATCGCCAAGGAACTCAACATTTCGATGAAGACCGTGGAATTTCACAAAGCCAACATTACCCGCAAGCTCGGTGTCCATACCACGTCCGATTTGATTCGCGTTGCGCTCGCCTCAGGTATGACGGCTCTGTAATCTGTCAGTAGACAGCACCGACCAGTTCAGCAGATCGAGCGGGCTAGTGAATGGCGATGAGTCCGTTCGCGATCGCATATTTCGTCAGCTGAGCCGCCGACCGCATGCCGAGTTGCCTCATAATGCGTGTTTTGTGAAACTCGACGGTTTTGATGGACACGTTCAAGACGGCCGCCACTTCCTTGATGGACTTTCCTTCAGCCACGAGCTGCAGCACCTCCCGCTGTCGCAAGCTGAGTGTGTGAGCGAATCCTTCGGGTGCTTCTGCAGTGTCCTCATCAACATGGGAATGTGTCCCCTGGTCGGCAACGATCGGAGAAACGAACGTGTTGCCGTTCAAGACCTCCTTGAGAGCTTGCGCCAACTCCGACCCGACCGACTGCTTCAACACATAGCCCGATACGCCTATGCGGAGTGCTTCCGTCACGAAACTCGACTCCGAGTGCATGGTCAGGACGATGATTTTGATCGCCGGGTTCTGCTTCAATATTTGACGGGAGGCATCCAATCCGTTCAGCAGCGGGAGAGAAATATCGACGATGATCACGTCGGGCGAACATTCTTCAACGGCTTTGAGCAAGGCACGGCCGTCCGAAACTATCTTCAGCAATACGAATTCCGGTTCCAACAGTTTTTGGATGCCCTGGGCGACAAGGACATGATCATCCGCCAGCAAGATGGTAGGTTGGGTATTCATGACGAAACCTCCTCCTCTGCTTATCACAAATCAACGTACAGCCCGTCCTACGTTCTAAATATGCCTCGTTCCTCATGAGCATCAGTCCGGACTAACTTCATGTTTAATGTGAATGAGTGCAAGCGGCTCTCAAGGGAGTCTACTAGTCCGCCGAACAGGGGACCATTGCTATACTGCCGTCATCATGATGGTTGATTGTCGGAGGATAATCAAGGGGCGATGTTATCGTAAGCCGGGCCCGGACCCCGATCCTGGCTCCATGCCTCCTGATCCCGACCCGTTTCCACCTTGCGGACGGGCGCGAGTTGGTGAGCGCTCAGTGTCTTTGAGGAGCGGCGTAAATTGTATTTGAGCGATGCGAGAACGCAGCCGGCGGACTTTTTCAACACCCTACTAGGGCGCAAGTCTGTTCAGGCGTTCGGTCAGCCGGAGATTTTCCCGATAATCGATCGGACAATCAATCACGGTCGCCACGTTTTGCTGGAACGCCTCACGAAGAATCGATTGCAGTTCGGATGGCTCCGTGACTCGATAACCGGCCGCTCCAAAACTCCGTGCATAGCGCACAAGGTCGGGGTTGCCGAGCTCGACGCCTGACGCGCGTCCAAACCGCAACTGTTGCTTCCAACGGATGACGCCGTATCCATCATCCCGCCACACGAGGATGACGATCGGCAACTCAAGGCGCATAGCTGTTTCCAGTTCTTGCGAGTTCATCAGGAAGCCTCCGTCGCCCGTCACCGCCACGATGCGACGTTGGGGAAAGAGTAATTTGGCGGCGATCGCGCCGGGCACTGCAATTCCCATCGCCGCAAAGCCATTCGAAATGATGCAAGAGTTGGAGGTCTCGCAGGGAAACATCCGAGCCATCCACAGCTTATGGGCGCCGACATCGCAAATGACGACATCGTCCGGTTGGAGCGCGGCTCGCAACTGGCGCATAAAATATTGCGGACGGATAGGCCAGGACAATGCATCGGGAAGTTCTGCATCGAATCCGTCAAGAACTGTCTTACGAGCGACAGTGCTCCAGGTGGGATCGAACGGGGCAAGCTTGGCGCCGAGCAGCTCCAACGAAAGGCGCAGATCTCCCAATACCCCCACGTTGACGATGTAATGTTCATCCACTTCCGCGGGAGATACATCCATATGCACGATCTGTTTATCGCGGCCGGGATTCCATAAGCATGGAGCATATTCCACGAAGTCATAGCCGAGTGTGAGGACGACATCGGCCTGCTCCATCACGATAGCGGCGTAGTCTCGGTCTCGCAGGCCGAGCGTATAGAGGGAGAGCGGATCACTGTCCGGCACGACGCCTTTAGCCATGAACGTGTGCAGGACGGGTATCTGAAAACGCTGGGCGAACAGGCGCACCGCAGCGGAGGCGTTTCCACGTATGACGCCGTTTCCGGCAAGGATGACGGGATGCTTGGCTTTGCCGATGATGTCGACGGCTCGCGAGATTTGACTTGGAGCCGGTTCGGGCAAGACCGGTGCTTGCACGAAGAGAGGAGTGAGGGAATCTGCGTCATCGATCGATTCGTCGGCCACATCTTCCGGCAGTTCGAGATGAGTTGGGCCTGGTTTTTCCGTTTGGGCGACCTTAAATGCCTTCCGAACCGCTTCCGGAATGACCTCGGGCTTGGGAATAGAAGCATTCCACTTCGTGAGGGGTTTGAGCATCGCCATCACGTCGATATATTGATGAGATTCCTTGTGACGTCGATTCAATGACGCTTGCCCGGTAATCGCCACCAAAGGCGCGCGATCCAGGAAGGCATCCCCTATACCGGTTGCAAGATTCGTAGCGCCCGGTCCAAGCGTGGAAACGCAGACTCCTGCTTTCCCGCTGAGTCGCCCATAGACATCCGCCATGAAGGCGGCTCCTTGCTCATGCCTGGTCGTGATCAGTCGGATCGGGGAATCGGCAAGCGCATCCATGAAACCGAGGGTTTCTTCACCGGGGAGGGTAAACAGGTACCGGACTCCTTCATTCTCCAAGCACCGAACCAACAGCTCAGCCATATTCATGCTGCGTGAACTCTCATCCTGTAGATTTTCGTCCACGTAGACATACCCTTCAGGCATTCCAAAAGCGACTAGGGGCAGGCCTAGTTCGATTTATCGGTAGAGACTCCCTGGGCTTAAGAATTGGTTGAGGGTTACATCTATGGTGATTGTGGTATTCGGAGCGACCGGCACAGGTAAAACTCGGGTGGGAAGTGCTTTAGCTGAATCGCTGGGATGGATCTCGCGGGCGTTCACGAGCGTGCCATGCCTTATTCGGCATGGCGTGGACCTTGTCGGCGCGCACAAATGTGGCGTTACTTATTCGTGACGCCGTGCGCCTCGGGGTTTTACGAGTACCTGGCATAATCCCGAGTCGTTAGTATGAGTTCCCTATGAGAGCGGTGCGAGTGCTGGCCATGATTATGGCGGGAGGAAAAGGCGAGCGGCTCATGCCGCTCACGACCGTGCGCAGCAAACCGGCCGTGCCGTTCGGCGGCAAGTATCGCATCATCGATTTTGTCCTCAGCAACATGCTCAACTCCGGTATCACCGCCAACTATGTGCTGGTGCAATACCGTTCCCAATCATTGATCGAGCATGTGCGGGAATCGTGGAGTATTGCCGGCCGGCTGAAAGACCAGTTCATTACGGTTGTTCCTCCGCAAATGCGGGCGGGCGGGGGATGGTACGAGGGGACCGCTGATGCGGTCTATCACAATCTCAACTTGATCGAGGATTTTCGCCCCGATGTTGTGGCGGTCTTTGGGGCCGACCATATCTATCGAATGGATGTTTCGCAAATGATCCGGTTTCATCGGGACAGCGGAGCGGACGTGACGGTGGCGGCATTGCCCGTGGCGAGCGAGCAATCGTCCCAGTTCGGTATTCTTGAAGTTGATGCCGATGATCGGCTGGTCGGATTCGAAGAAAAACCCGCTAAAGCCAAAGCCATGCCGGGATGTCCCACGATGGCTCTGTCCTCCATGGGGAACTATATCTTCGATGCCTCCGTGTTGTTGCGCACATTGAAACGGGATGCCGCCCGTCCGGGCAGCCACGATTTCGGCCGCAATATCATTCCGGACCTCATCGGAGGGAAGAAGATATTCGCGTATGATTTTCTGCGGAACGATGTGCCGGGCCTTCGGTCGTACGAAGAAAAGGGGTATTGGCGGGATGTCGGCACACTGGACGCCTATTGGCGGAGCAATATGGATCTGTTAGGAGAGACGCCGCTGTTCGATCTCCGAAACGATGAATGGCCGATTGTTTCCGCCGGATACGAAAGCCCCATGGCGTCGATCGTGCGGACGTATGTAGACCATTCCATGATCGGTCAGGGTAGCCATATCGTGGACGCGGAAATCCGACGTTCCGTGATCGGACGCGGCGTTCACATTGAGCCCGGGGCGGTGTTGGACGAATGCGTCATCATGGACGGGGTCCACATCGGACCGCGGTCTCGGCTCTATCGAGTCATTGCGGACCGTTTCAGCAGTATTCCCGCCGAGAGCGATATCGGTTTCCAGGAATCGTCTCTACTCCCCGGATGTCATCTCTCTCCGACAGGCCTGATCATCATTCCGCGCGACACCAAAGTGTCGATGAATGTGATGCAATCAGTCTCCTGAGACCATGGAGTCGTGATGTCCGCCTGTCGCGTGCTGGCCACGTATCGGCTTCAACTCAACATCGATTTCGGATTCCGCCGCGCGCACGACATTACCGCGTATCTGCACGATCTTGGGATCACGCATTGTTACAGCTCGTCCATTCTCGCCGCGATGCCGGGCAGTATGCATGGCTACGATGTCATCGATCCCTCGCGTTTGAACTCGGACCTCGGGACAGATAAGGAATTCAAGGAGTGGTGCTGCAGCATGCACGACCGCGGCATGGGGCTGATCCTGGATATCGTCCCCAATCACATGGGGATTGCGAAAGCACTGAATCGGTGGTGGTACGATGTGCTGGAAAACGGCCCGTCCTCACGTTACGCAGGCGTGTTCGATATCGACTGGCATCCCCTCAAGCGAGAGTTGCACAACAAGGTATTGCTCCCGATTTTATCGGATCATTACGGCGTCGTGCTTGAGAATCAGGAAATTGCGGTCGCCTACGAAGAGGACCGGTTTGTGGTCCGCTGCGGAGACCACCGGCTTCCGCTTGCTCCGAAATCGTGGAGTACCGTCTTGTCACATAGACTTGAGAGCCTGCTAGGCCATGATCCGTCGCAGTCACCTATGGACGACGGACTCACCGAACTGCACAGCATTTTGACGGCCATTCGTCATCTCCCCGATCGTGAGGCCTACACCGCGGATGAGCGAGAGGAGCGTGAGCGGGAGAAAGAGGTTATCCGTAAACGTATCGCCGCGCTCATGGCGAGCGACCAACGAATCGCGGCATCCGTTCAAAACAATATTCGTCTCTTCAACGGTACCACCGGACTACCCCGAAGTTTCGATCTGTTGGACGAATTGCTCAATCAACAGGCGTATCGGTTGGCATCGTGGAAGGTCGCCTCGGAAGAGATCAATTACCGACGTTTTTTTGATATCAACGAGCTTGCCGCGATTCGTGTGGAAGAGTGTTCGGTGTTCGAGGCGACCCATGACGTCGCGTTTAAACTCCTTCGAGAAGGCCTGGTGGCGGGAGTGAGAATAGACCATGTCGACGGGCTCTATGATCCGGGTGGATATCTTCAGCAATTACAGAGCCGGGCCCGGCGCGAATTGAACGGTGATTCGTCGGCAGAACGGCCGCTGTTTATCGTGGTGGAAAAAATACTCGGGCAGGACGAACCGCTGCCGGAATCCTGGCCTATCGAGGGAACGACGGGATATGCGTTCCTCAATACGGTAAACGGATTGTTCGTGGATCACACGAGGGAACGAACCTTCAGCGATCTCTATCGACGCATCACCGGGCGTTCTCAGTCCTATGCCGATATGGTGTATGAGGCGAAACAGCTCATCATGCGGGCGTCCATGGCGAGCGAGATCAACGTGCTCGGTCATCAACTCAATCTGTTGTCCGAGCGGGATCGACGATCGAGAGACTTCACGTTGAATAGTCTCACCAACGCCATCCGAGAAATCATCGCCTGTTTCCCCGTCTATCGGACGTACGTAACCGTAGGGGCGGAGCCGGTCAGTGAGCGAGATAAAGCATTCATCCATAGGGCGGTGGCTCAAGCCAAGCGGCGAAATCCTACGATCGGCCGCGAGGTGTTCGATTTTATACGGGGTCTTCTTTTGAAGGAGCATCGTCAGGAGGTGGGTAACAGCGACGAGTACGAACGCTTTGTCATGAAATTTCAACAGACCACGAGTCCCGTGACGGCCAAAGGAATCGAGGATACCGTGTTTTATCGATATAACCGTCTCTTGTCCCTCAATGAAGTAGGAGGGGAGCCTCAGCAATTCGGGATCACTCCGGAGGTGTTCCATCGCCGCATGGTCGACCGACAAGCTCGGTGGCCGAAAGCCCTTTCGGCCACGGCGACTCACGATACCAAGCGGGGGGAAGATGCGCGTGCCAGATTGAACGTGTTGTCCGAAATACCAGACGAATGGAAAGCACGCGTGACCAGATGGGCGAAGCTGAATGCCAAACATCGAGCCAAGCAAGAGAGCGAGGAAATACCGGATGCCAACGATGAGTATCTGCTCTATCAAACGCTCTTGGGCGCGTGGCCGTTAGAAGATCTGCGTGCTGAAGAACGCGATGCCTTCTGTGCCCGCATTCAGCAGTATATGGAGAAGGCCATACATGAGGCCAAGGTCCATACGAGCTGGGTCAATCCGAATCGTGAGTATGACGATGGGATGCGGCGTTTCCTTCAGGCGATTCTCGACGGCAGCCGCACCAACAAATTCCTCGACGACTTCTTACCCTTCAAGGAGCGGATCGCAGGCGCCGGTCTGTTCAACTCACTTGCGCAGACAATCATCAAGGTGACGGCTCCGGGGACGCCCGATTTCTATCAAGGATCCGAACTGTGGGATTGGAATCTCGTGGACCCGGACAATCGGCGTCCCGTCGACTATGCGCTACGACACAAACTCGTCCAGGAACTCAGGGAAGTACTCGCGAGGCCCGACCGATTCGATGCCGTTCAGGACCTCCTGCGTCATCCCGCTGACGGCCGCATCAAACTGTACCTCATTTTGGCAGGCCTTCATTGTCGCCGAATGCATGCGGACGTCTTTGAGCACGGCCGATACGTGCCGATGGAGGCTGAGGGACCTGAGGCAGGTCACATCCTTGCATTTGGGCGCCTTCATGGGACACGCATGATCATAGTGGCTGTGCCACGGCTTGTCGCCATACGCTCGACTGAAACGATGGGTTCGATATGGGACGACACGTGGGTCCTGATGCCGCAGGAATGGGGGGCGTCGCGGCTTCAGGATATGCTCACCGGGCGTTCGATCGTTCCCGATCGCAAAGGAGCACATTATATGGTGCGGGCCTCGGAAGTCTTTGCCGCCTGTCCTGCGGGCTTGCTGGTGGGAGACTCATAGCAACTGGGTTTAGAAGCAGCGATCACACAGACCAAGTGACTAGGGCGTTGCCGAGTAGTCCGTTCGAGTCGAGATGATAGGATCAAGAAAGTGAGGGGGTTGCATCGCGTCGTCGAAGGCTTCCGTGAGGACCGAACAAGACATGCACACGACAGGGAACGGCGGAATTCTCGGGCTGCTCACTGGACTGATCGGAGATGCCCGGACATTGGTTCGACAAGAGCTTCGACTCTTGCGGGATGAGGTGTTTTCGGAGATCGCCAAGTTCCGCCAAGGGGTCGTCGCCATCGGAGTGGGAATAGGGTTCCTGGCAATGGGAGGTTTGTTCGCGCTGATCATGCTGGTCCACTTGCTCAATCAGTACGCGAATCTTCCTTTGTGGGCATGCTATGGGTTGATCGGCGTCATTCTTCTTCTCATCGGCGCCGCGCTGCTTATCAATGCCAAAAATTCGTTGGAAACGTTCAATTTGATGCCGCGCCGGACTTTACGCACAATGAAGGAAGACGCACAATGGATCAAAGATCAAATATCATCGAACAAGACATAAAAGATATCGTCGAAACTCGTCTTGAGATCAGCCGAAAGATACAGTTGCTCGACGAAAAGGCGCGCTATGAAATGGAGAATATGAAGGCGAAATTGTCCGGTCTGGCCACCGATGTGGCTGAGACGGGGAAAGAATTCATCGACCACTCCACTCGGACGCTGAATCCAATCAGCCGGGTCAATGTGCGGCCGTGGATGGCACTTGCCGGGGTGGTGCTGGTCGGTTATGTGATTGGAATGTTGGAAAAGAAATATCGTCGTGCGAAAGTCTATCCCTATTATCCTCCCAAAGCACATGGAGCGCCGGTGATGCCTTCCGGGGGAGAACATGAAAGCAGGGAAACAGAGCCCGGTGTCTATCCGTATTTTCCGGAAGGGCACCAGGAGTCAAACCCGGGACGTTCCTCCCTTTCGTCGGGCCTGTGGAGCGATGTGAAAGGCACGCTACGCGCTGAAATCCGACGTTCAAAAGACACTATTGGGTACACTCTTCAAGAATTTGCGCGGGATATGACCCGAGCAATCGTTCCGGCGATCCTGAGATCTATGACGTCTCAATCACGTGGGTCCCGCCGATAAGGGGTTGCCTCGTTCCCCTCGGTTCGTGACTGACTGGTGGTCATCACGCCGATGCTATGAACCTCTCCATTCTTCTTCGTCTTTCTCCCTATTGGCCTAGGGGCAACCCTAGTTCTATTTTGTCGTTCATCTCACTACAACGCATCTGCTGTTGAAAGCGGAACGTGCTCGCTGTAGCCATCTCTCCAAAGCACACAAAAGGAGTCATCGGTGAAGCACCGTCTCGATGAAGAAGGTCTAGATTCGAGGATGCTTCTGCGAGTCTTGAAGTCGGTCAGGAGAGGAGATGTTACCGCGCAGGTCCCAGTCGAGTGAACCGGGATCGGCGGCAAGATAGCCGACGAATTGAATTTAATCATCGAACAAAACGGAAAAATCATCGAGGAGATCAAACGAGTCAGTCACGCCGTGTCTTCGGCAAGAAGAAGGTGAGGCGCTGACACGTGTCTAAAG
>JAHBWU010000058.1 GCA_019636835.1 Nitrospira sp. | reverse complement strand
GATGTTTCATTGCTCTATACAAACCAAATTGCAGCACAAGTAGAGAACGCTCTCGTCGATCAACTGCTCAACAAAGACAAGTGGGCCTACCCGTGCACAGCTTTCTTCCTCAATCCTCAAAAGATTGATTCGTTGAAGTGCTCGGACAGGCTAGATCACGAAATGTTGGATTCTATTGATGAACTTCCGTCATGTCAAGAGGGAATTCGGCTCAGGGATTATTTTTGATTTATCCTCCCTCGTGGGCTAACAGGCAGATACCTTAGATGGCTCAAAGGAAGCATCGAGCAGCTTCATAAAATCATGCTGAAAACCGAGGACTTGTTTCATTAAAACTCCGGCTTCCTTCAACGTCAACTGCGATGGTTTAGCCAAATATCTCTTCTGAGCAAGGCGCCGTTCATCTGGATCTTCCGGGACGTAGTACCCTCGCAGATCACCCTTCTCGAATGCCGCCTTCAGTCGCCGCAGCCATTGATGGGCCTGCCGCGGCTCCCGAAACATGGATTTCCTGGTCTTGTGCTGCACTTCAAGCTGATTCCAGACCGCCCAGCCGATAAAGACCGCCCATGTTTCGTTCAGTGCTTCCCACGACTCTGTCTTCGTCAAGTAGCGTGATTCCGTATCATCCTTTCGCAGAGCGACGGGAGTGATCCGCACTTCTCCATATCGACAGGCTTGCTGCTTTCTGGCGAACCTCAACAGCTCTCCTGAACCGTGCCCAGCCTCACCGGAGTGCTCTTCAACGACTTGTAGGTAATTCATGTAGGCATGAAACAGCTCATGATAGAGCACTTCCAATTCCTTGTGCGTCATCTTGCCAAGCGGCTTGAGTGTCCTTCCCGCAGAGTTAAAAGACAACGAACGGTTAAGGACCATGCGATGTTCGTCGGGATGGTACTCAGCGGCGTAGGTCCGAAGATCATCGAACTCAAAATGAATAAAGTCCGGTGGGAGTGCCTTCAGAAACTTCGTCGGCAACTGTGCGCGCCCTGCGTCATCGAGAAGGCGCGCCCATATCCTGCTGTTACCACCCGCTTCATCCGGGGCTGTGATAGCGGCTTCTGCACAGAAGGCCGGCACCGACCAGCAACACCAGGCCAGAAATAATTGAATCGTGAGGCGACTCATAGCGGCAGGGGACCTGACACCTTGCGATAAGGAATCGAGATCAATAATACGGTTCTCGCTCAATCCCCCACTCCTCTCGTCCACCTTCCTCTACCAACGCCAATGTATCAAGAAGGTCCGAGGACACATGGTCCAGAAACCGTGAGGGTTTCGAAAGCAACATCCCGCTGGTTTTGTCGTACACATTGATGGGGTACGTCAAAAACAAATGCCGTTTGGCTCGAGTGACGGCCACATAGAAAAGACGCCGCTCTTCTTCCAATTCATCGTCGGTGAGGAAGGAATAGGCCGATGGAAATCGGCCGTCCACCACCCAGATGACAAACACGCACTGCCACTCCAACCCCTTCGCGGAATGGATCGTCGAAAGCACAAGCCGTTCATCATCACGATCTAAGGCTTCGACGTCCACGGCACTCCCATCAGGCGGTTCCAATGCTAAATCAGCAAGAAACTCGTCAATGCCCTCATAGCCCTCGGCAATCGTGTGAAGGTGGTCGAGATCTCTCGTACGCTTCGGGTAATCGTCATACTGTTCCTTGAGAATCGGAAGATAATACTCATAGATATGATTGACCTGTTCGGCGGGCTGCCGATCATCAGATCCAGCCAAGCTCTCCAGCGTATCGGCCAAGTTCTTGAGCCCTTGCCCGGAACGGCCGCTCACTCCGCGCAGCACGTCGAATGGTCGATCGGATTTCACGATCGCGGCGAGTAAGTCCTGAGCCTTCTTCGGCCCCACCCCTTCCACCAACAGCAACACGCGATGCCAACTGACCGTATCAAGCGGGTTGGAGACGACCCGCACATGTGCCAGCAGATCCTTGACGTGGGCCGTCTCGATAAACTTCACCCCGCCGCGCTTGATAAAGGGCAGCCCCTTGCGTGAGAGCTCGATTTCCAAGTCAAATGAATGGAAACTGGAACGGAACAGCACGGCCACCTCATCCAGTGGCACACCTTCTTCACGAAGCTCAAGAATCTTCTGAGCGATGAATCGCGATTGCGCATTTTCTCCCGCCGCTTCTACCAACGCCGGCAGCGGTCCATCGATCTTTCTCGTAAAGAGGCGTTTCGTATACTTCTCGGTCGCTTCCTCGATAATGCAGTTGGCAAGATTCAAAATCGGCTGGGTGCTGCGATAGTTTTCTTCGAGCTTATAAACCGTCGTGCCGGGGAACAGCACCGGAAAATCCATAATATTTTTAAAGGTCGCGCCGCGGAACGCATAGATAGACTGCGAATCGTCGCCGACCACCATGACATTCTGATGTGTCGCCGCCAGTTGGCGGATGACCTCGGCCTGCAACCGATTCGTATCTTGATACTCATCCACGAGGACATACCGATACTGACGTGAAATGTTCGTGCGCGCCGTTTCGTCGAACAAAAGCAGTTGCCGCAGCATGACCAGCAGATCGTCGTAGTCCAACAGCTGCTTCTGACGCTTCGCCGCCTCATAGGCTTTCTGAAGCCGCCCGAGGTCCTCCGAGTGATCCGCAAAATGACTGAATTCTTCCAGAATGATCTCGTCGAGACTCCGCAGCGTGTTCTCGCTCTTGCTGATCATCTCCATGATCGTCCCCTTGCGAGGAAATCGCCTGTCTTTTTCGTTGAGCCCCAGTTGCGACCGCACGAGCGCAATCAAATCCTCTGCATCGCCGCGATCCAGAATCGTGAACCCCGGCTCGATGCCGATCGATCGGCCGTACCGACGCAGTAACAGATTCGCCACGGAATGGAACGTCCCACCACAAACCCGATGACTGCTGGTCCCGATCAGATCACCGGCGCGCTCCAACATTTCCTGCGCGGACTTGCGCGTGAACGTAAGCAGGAGAATATTGGCAGGATCCACGCCGGAATCGATCAGATAGGCCACGCGATAGACCAACGTGCGAGTCTTGCCGCTTCCAGCTCCCGCGATGACTAACGAGGGGCCGTCGCCTGCCGTCACCGCTGCCAACTGCTGAGGATTCAATGCAGCCGCATAGTTGATAGACAACTTGCGCGGAGCAGCTTCCTCCGAAGGCCGTTTCAGCACGTAGGTTTTAACTTCTCGTTCCATGGAGATCTGCGAGGAGTATCGCGAATATCGTTACTCAGGAAGGTTCGTTGTATACCACACTCGACCTCTCTTTCCTATCCACCCGCGATCATCGTCCATAGCTTGAAGACCAGCCAAACGACGACGGCGATGGCGAGAATCAGGGTTGCCACCGTACCTCCGATGATGCCGCTTACATAGAACCAATCAACAGCAGTCTCACGATCCGGCCTCATGGCCGCCTCGCGAAGCAGAGCCGCATTTCTCGTGTGACTCCGAAACCAAACTGAGAAGAAATCACCAAAAATTGGGATCACGCCGATCGTCCCATTGATCAGCAGATTGAGGCTCATGCGAGCCACCACAATGCGGGGAAGTTGCAAGCGCGTCGCCAACCCGAGAATAATCGTGCCGATGAGATTCGCAATGGCATCGCCGATCCCAGGGATGAGGCCGAGCAGCGGGTCCAAGCCGATGTACCACGACGTGCCGGGAATCCTGACCGTCGTATCCATCACCTTGGCCAGCAAGTCCGCAATCGCGAGCAGGTGCTCCCGCGCCTCATCGCGCGGTAGTACGTGAACGCGAGGCTTCGACCCTGTATCCTGGGCCGAGCTGAATTCCACTTGATGAGCCATCTGATTCCGTAGGACTCACTCTATCCGAAGAGGTTGGTAACGGCAACACGGATGCATGATGAGTTTGCAGTGGAATGAGTGAGAGGACTCTCCACAAGCGCGCGCTTGACCTATAAATGGCTAATATGTACAATTTAGCTGTATTAGTTATAACTTCCCTGGAGAGACATCATGCCTAGACTCATATTCAGAAACAGCCTTGGACAACTTGTGGACATCGCCGCCATAGCGGCGACGAGAGTTAAGAACGAGTTCGGCGCAATCTTGGAGCAAACAATGCACAGCGGCCCCGTCGCCATTACCCGGCATGATAGGCCCAAGGCCGTGCTCCTCTCGTTCACCGAGTTCGAATCCTTGGTGAAAGAACGCAGCCGCTCGCTGGGCGACCTGAGCGAAGAATTCGACGAATTGCTGGCGCGCATGCAGACGCCGCAAGCGCGACAGGGCGTAGAGGCCGCCTTCAACGCCTCCTCCGAGGAACTGGGACGCGCCGCAGTCACAGCCTCCAAAAAACATCGCGCCCCGACGCGCAAACGATCGCAGCGCCTGTCCCGCGCCGCGCGGACATGAACACCTCCCGTCGGCCACGTATCCATGTGCTGGCCGGCGTTAATGGAGCGGGGAAGAGCAGCATCGGCGGCGCAGCCGTGCGTTACTACGGAGGCGAATATTTCAATCCGGACGAAGCGGCCCGCGCCCTCAGAGAGAAAGATTCTAGCCTAACACCGGCAGACGCCAACGGCGCAGCCTGGCGCCAGGGCGTGAGCCAGCTGAAGCGTGCGATCGAAAAGCGCCTAGATTTTACCTTCGAGACCACCCTCGGCGGGAATACCATCACAAGGCTCCTTGCGCAAGCAGCCGAACAGGACATCGAATTGCACATCTGGTACGTGGGGCTGTCCAACCCGGAATTGCACATTGCACGAGTGCGAGCCCGAGTCAGCCGAGGCGGGCACGACATCCCAGCACATGACATTCATCGGCGCTACGAACATAGCCGTCTCAACCTCATCGCGCTGCTCCCCCACGTCACCACCCTGCATGTGTATGACAACAGCACGGACGCGGACCCAGCAGCCGGACGAACACCGAAGCTGAAACCGGTGTTGCATATGAAGCATGGCAGAATTCTCGGTCCGCCGGACCTGGCATCCACGCCGACCTGGGCCAAACCGATCGTCGCCGCCGCGCTCAAGCTGCACCGCCCGTAAGTCCTTCCGACTTGAGTGTACTTCACTGGTTGTCTCGAAGGGGTCGAGCTATTTGCCGGTTTCAGGTACACTTCTCGACCGAAACGATCCTTCTGTACAAAGCACGAGAGGTTATGGATCGCTCCAGAAAGCCGCATCTACTGTGCATTTGGAAACCAAGATGGGATTGAGCCATTAGTGATTTACCGATATTTTCACTCGATTCGAGAAGACTTCTTCGAAGTTGCTCAGGAGTTCCGCCTGTATCACAACCTTTATCCTGAGCAACCTAAGAAGCGACGTAATATTCGACGAGGATGGGAACGACTCAGAAGCGGTTCGGTACGCCCAGGATTCAGTGGAGATTAGAACCGATTTGCTATTGCAGTACTGCAGCATCAAACAGATGGCTCTTGCTATCTTTGTGCAAAGCTCTCGGTACTCGAAGTACACATTGGAGCAACTTGCTCTGAAAGAGGCTCATTCAGAAGTGAGAGGGGCCAATCATCAACTTCATGCTGCTGTTTTCCCCAATGAACCTGGCTTTACGCCAGAGGTTGAAACGCTGGGGACTATCACAGGAAAGAAATATATTCTGCCCAGCCCAATGCCAGTACAAGATGGCAGCGATCCAATGGAAAACTATCAAGAGTTCATCATCGGCACTGACGCACATGGCAAATCAATCAAGCACACCTGTAACCTCGCTAAGCTCGCGAACTACTTCGAGAAGAATCCAGACTCACCACATTACCTGACGCCAGTGTTCTTTCGCCCTGAGGTCTTATCCAAGTACTACGCAGAACCTCAGAAGTATTCGGTCGAGGATGGATACCTCCGCTGTGGTGGGCTATGGGGTTTACAAATCGACAACGATCATTCCGATTATCTTGTCGTGTTCTTGGGCGATTTGGGACGGGACCTATCAGAAAACGAACGTAGCTACTGGCTGAGTTTTAATATTCCACCTGGGGGTAGACAAATAAGCGAACCCAACCTCCAGCGATCCTTTCTTGCTGAGCCAACCGATCCACAGAAAGCAGATTTGGTCTTTAAACACCAGTACGGTCGGTTCAGAGAAGATTTTCGCAAGGCAACCGGATGGGATTTCTTTCTGCCGCTGCATCAAGATGACGAACACTTCTTAACTGGGTTGCGCCTGATGGGGAAAGACAACCAGGCTGAGTTCGATGCTCAACTTATCGCGCTAACAAAAGTCCTCGTTGATTCAATCAATGAGAAGGGAATTGCTAGGGGCCTCAAGACGCTGACGGAGAACGAGAAGGGCATTACGAAGCTCGAAAAGTTCTTCGTCGAACGCGGCATGGTAGATTTCGAACGGCATGTTAAATTCCTACATGTTCTCCAAGACCTGCGGTCGAGATCGGCGGCGCACCGTAAAGGAAGCAATTACGAGAGACTCGTCGAGGATTTGCAGATGGCAGCCGAAGGTCGGCAACGGGTATTTGGAGCCCTGCTCATTGCTGCAACAAACTTTCTTTTTTATCTGCGCTCGAATCTCCTGTTTAAAGACTCTTGATAAGTCACAATATCAGCATTCCTACTCCGAAGACTCCGTCGTTTAACGACCTGCATTTACCATTGGCATAAGATCAATGACGAAGCGGACTTGACTCTTGTCCACGTGCTCCGCTTGAGTGTCTGAACCATTATCCACCATTCCTCTTTGCTCCCCGCGCCAGTCTCCGCTATAATCCGCTGTTGCTGAGAGGACCTATGACTGCGGCCAATACTGAATACAAAGACCAACTCCGCCAGTTGGCCGAACTGATGCTCGCCGTGTCGGGCGAATCGGTCACGATGATGAAGCGCAATGTTCCCGACCAAGCGTTGAAGCTCAAACGTCAGGAGGAGTGGGGCGTCTACCTGGAATTTCTCAAGATCATGTTCAATCTCACGGACCGGCTGGTGGCCCTGCACATCCCGATGAAGGACCAGATGGAGTTCATGAACGGTCTGGAAGACGCCGTGACCCAACAGTTGAAGCGCGCGCTGGAACCGGCGTTCGGGAACAATGCGGATCAGATGGAAATCGTGCTGACGATCGGCACGACCGTGGCGGAGAGTCGCCACGTCTACGAGAAATACAAGTTCCTGATTTCCGAAGAGTCAAAGATGAAGAACGAGATGTTCCGCGATTTCGGCGAGAAAGTGGCGGACGCGCTTGGCGCAGCCGGCAATGCGCAACTCAGCTCGGCGGCAACGCTCTGCGCCAGTGCCGTCGTGCCGGCGCTCAGCTCGATACTGCAAGGACAAGCTCCTCCCTCTCAGGAAGCATCACAGGCTGCGCCTCTCGCCGTTGGGACCTCAGCCGAAGAGAACAAATCGACCGGTCAAGAAATCAAACTCGTGAGCCTCATGTCGAGCGTATCCGGTGAAGAGGTTGAGACCCGTTGGGGACTCCACCCACGGTTCCGCGAAGACCTCACCCCCTCCGAACTCCAGCAACTCGCCAAACTCCTCAACCGTGTCGCAAAAATCCTTGGCGAACGGTATGCCGCCGTGGCATTCTCCAGGCTTGGGCCTCGTGGCATAAGGCGGGCACATGATCCTAAGCGGCTATTCATGAGCACTTCTGCTGCAATTGTGGATTCGCCGCTGCGACAAGCCGACATGCGGCTTCGACAGCATGTTGGCGGGCGGACTCGCCGCTCGGTCGGTCAACAGACTGTTTCAAGTCTGCCTCCCTTCCTCGCGGCTCCGCGCGCCCGTCTCGCCTGGCGACTCCGCAATTTCGCGACGAATTGTCATGAATAATGTGGGCCTAGCCGGTGATCGCCCGTCATTGCCGATACCGATTGCGCGATCTTGACCAAAGGAGTCTTTGTGGATTCTCCTAATGTGGTGAATAGTCCTCTCCCGCAGAACCTCCATCGTCTGCCCGAACTGGCACAAAATCTCTGGTGGAGTTGGACGTTGGAAGCCCGCCAGTTGTTCGAAATGATCGATCCGACCCTGTGGTTTCTCACGAATCACAATCCGGTCAAACTCTTGTCCGATGTCAAACCGGACCGGCTGGCGCGTTTAGCCGAAGACCCGTCGTTCCTCCGCCAATACTCGGCGGTGTTCCGCCTGTTCGATGAGTACCTTGCCAATAAGAAGAGTTGGACCGGAACGCACCATGCCGATTTGGCAAAGACGACTATCGCCTACTTCTCGGCCGAATTCGGGTTGCATGCCTCCGTACCTATTTACAGCGGCGGTCTCGGAATCTTGGCCGGGGACCATTGTAAAGAGGCAAGCGACCTTGGCTTGCCGCTCGTCGGCATCGGATTCATGTACCCGCAAGGGTATTTCCGCCAGCGGATCACGCCGGAAGGTTGGCAAGAGGCGGCCTACGCCCCTTTCAACCGCGATGAATCTCCGGTTCATCTGGCGCTGACTCCGTCGGGAGAGCCCTGCCGGTTTGCCGTTGAGATGGGCAGCCGCCGTGTGACCGCGGCCGTCTGGAAAGTGCTGGTGGGAAGGATCCCGCTCTTTCTCATCGATACGGATGTGCCGGAAAACAGCCCGGAGGACCGTGCCCTCTCCGCCCGTCTCTACGGCGGGGATCAAGAAATGCGGCTCTGTCAGGAAATTTTGCTGGGCATCGGCGGTGTGCGCATGTTGCGCTCGCTCGGCATCTCGCCGTCGGTCTGGCATGCCAACGAAGGGCATTCGGCCTTCCTCACCTTGGAGCGGGTGCGGGAACTGGTTCAAAAAGGTTCATCCCATGCGGAAGCCAGTGAGCTGGTTCGTCAAAGCACCGTCTTCACGACGCACACACCCGTGCCGGCCGGGCACGATGTCTTTCCACACTATCTGATGGATCGATATTTTTCCGGCTACTGGGAACAACTGAGCCTCACGCGCGACGAATTTCTCCATCTGGGAGAAACTCCCGAATCGAGCGGACAGGGTTTCAACATGACCGCGCTGGTCATGCGCCTATCCGCCCACGTCAACGGCGTCAGCCGCGAACATGGCCGCGTGACTCGCGAGATGTGGCAGCACTTCTGGCCGGGGTTGCCGACCGACCAGATTCCCATCCGTAGCGTGACCAACGGCATTCATGCGCCGACCTGGATCTCGCCGGAGCTGCACCATCTGTACAGCAAGTCGCTCAGCCCGACCTGGACCCGCACCTGCGATGATCCAACCATGTGGCAGCGGATAATGGATGTCCCCGACCACGAGCTGTGGGCGGTTCGACAAACGATGAAGCGGAAACTGATGGGTTTTATCCGCGATCGAGCGAGAGCCGGCTGGATGCATGGCCACCTGCAGCCGTCTCAAGTCCTCACACGCGGCACACTCCTCGACCCCGAAGCGTTGACCATCGGATTCGCCAGACGGTTCGCGACGTACAAACGGGCCACCTTGCTCTTCCGAGACCTGGAACGACTGAAGGCGCTCCTTCAAGACAGATGGCGGCCGGTCCAACTCATCTTCGCCGGCAAGGCCCATCCGGCCGATGAGCCGGGTCGATACTTCATTCACGAGGTGCTGAACTTCTGCCATGACCACAAGCTGGGCGGCCGCATCGCCTTCCTTGAAAATTACGAAATGCATATGGCGAAGTATCTTGTCCAGGGTGTCGACATTTGGTTGAACACGCCTCGCTTTCCGATGGAGGCCAGCGGCACCAGCGGCATGAAAGCCGCCCTGAACGGTGTGTTGAATCTCAGCGTCCTCGATGGATGGTGGGTGGAAGGCTATAACGGGGCCAACGGATGGGGAATCCAACCGCTGAGCGAACAGGCCGACGCGCAAGCCCAAGATCATCATGACGCCGAGCAGCTCTATCGCGTGTTGGAACAGGAGGTCGTGCCGCTGTTCTATCAGCACGATCGTGACGGCATTCCCCGGGGCTGGCTCCAAATGGTCAAAGAATGTATCCGTACCATCGCGCCCCAGTTCTGCACCACGCGCATGCTGAAGGACTATGTCAGTCTGATGTACCGCGCCGCCACGGTGCGGCTGCCGACGACATGGTGAGGATGTTGCAAAAGCCCTCCAGCGGCGTTCTCGCCTCGCTCAAGGTCTCAACGTACCAGCCACGTACGCCTCGGCCTTTCGCTCACTGCGGCCTTGCTGGACGAGCTTTTTCAGCATCCTCGCGCTCATCATCCAGACCCTTTCATGTTTGTGAGGTCGCCTCACGATTACCCAATTGCCAGAGTCTTGCAACAGTCACATGGTAACTCGGTTCGACGCGGCGGATCGCCGTCTGATACGCAACCTGGTCTCCAATCCGACGACAATAGCGCGTGTGATCGGCGCGCTCATTCTGACTCTCATCACAATTTCTCCCTTTACTGCATCGGCTGGAACCCCTTCCTCGGTCGAATCGAAGGCCGCAGCCCTCTTCAAGGCCGGTGACTACCCCGAAGTAACGGCCCTCTACCGAGGTCTTCCACCGGACGCGACCCCCTCGAAAGCATTCCTCCGTCTTTCCTTGCTGAGCTATGTCCGCCTTGGGCGAACAGACGAAGCCCTGTCCATCTATGCGAAATTGAACCAGCCGGGTCAGCCTCATGATGCGTCGCTGCTTCGCCCATTGGCACTCGGAGTGATCACCAGCCATGTTCGCGATCGCAAAGAACATGTCCGCATCGCGGCCTACTCGGCCCTCGCGGAATTAGGGCTGCCGGAAACCGCCGCGATTTTGGAGGATGGCTTGCTCGATTCCTCCGTCGTCGTACGAGCGCGGGCCGCTGAAGCGATCGGGAAAGCCGGACTGGCGGCAAAGTCCGGCGCCTTGCGTCGTGCGTTGCGGGATGAGATGCCGACCGTCCGCATCGCCGCCATGACCGCGCTCGGAGAAGCACAGGCGGCTGACGTCCAACAACGATTGCTCGACATCGCGCGCACGGAAGACGGCCCTGAATCCATCTTCGCCTATGCGGCGCTGTTTAGGCTGGGCCGTTCTGAAAAGCTGGACGATATTACCAGCGCAGCCACCCTGCCGGACGCGGAGACGAGGATGGCGGCGTTGGGTGCATTGGGACGTCTCAAACGTCCGGCAAGCCTGGCAGTCCTGGCCCAAGCTGTGTATGATCCTGATCCATCGGTGCGCGCATTCGCTGCCGGAGCACTCGGGGAATTCGGTTCCCCCGGCGGCGTGGCTCCGCTGACGCATGCAATCGGAGACGAGATGGCGATGGTTCGCGGTGTCGCCGCGACAAGTCTCGGAAAGCTCGGTATCAAGGAAAACCGACCCTTGCTGTTGGCCCTCACCAGAGATCCGAATCTTCATGTCCGTGCCAGCGCCGCAGAGGGATTGATTCGCCTCGGCGATCCTTCCGCCCTCACGCTGGCAACCGAGCTGGCTCGGCACTCCGACCCTTCCATTCGCGGTGCAGCGGCGCAGGCATTGAGTGCCTCTGCCGACAAGGAGGCCCTAGCGGTGCTACAGACTCTCGTACAAGACCGGCAGCCGCTTCCTCGCCTGATGGCTGCCAAGGGATTGCGGAAAAGCAGCGACAGCGCCATCCCCATCTTGGTGAAAGGCTTGCAAGATTCGGATGAAGCTGTGCGTATCGCAAGCGCGAACAGCCTGTTCCAACAGTTGACCCGATTGAGTCCATCAAAACGTTCCCGTTGACCACGGACCTCTATGGTTAAATTTCTCGTCATAGTATCGCTGCTCGTCGGAGCATTCGGAGCGGGCTATTACCTAGGACAACGGCCTGTGGGGACGCTGCAGCGAACGGTCGCGGAACTCCAACAGTCGTTGAAAGATGTGTCTAGAAACGTGATGGACACGACACTCGGAATCGAGCGCGATCTCCGACGACGTCAGGGACTCGTGGATGCCAAATCTCGATTGGTCCAGGCGAAGGCACACCTCGCCGATCGCAATTTCAGCGACGCAGCGAAGGAATTGGCCGAGGCCGTCGATGCCGTGGACTCCATCACAAAAGGAGCCAAGTTCGACAATTCAACCAATGCCCTAAAGGACATGGCCGGATCGCTGCGGGAGGTGAAGGTGGAAATTGCGACGGGGAAGCCGGTGTCGTTGAAAAGGCTGGACGAGCTCCAGCAGAGGATGGATCAACTGCTGAATAAATGACTCAGGCGTTGGCCGGTTGAGAGATCGGTTGTTTCTTCCACTTTGCCAAAATTCGCTCCACCCGCATCTTCACGACCATATCGGGATCTTTGAGCAACGGCTTGATCGCCTCGCGACCGCGTTCGTCGCCGATCGACTCCAAGGCGGCGGCGGCCGTCAGGCGCGTAAACCAATCTTTATCACCGAGCATCGTAATGAGCGGATCAATGGTCTCGCTGCTTTTGATCCGTCCCAACGCGAGGACGGCGCACTTGCGAATGTTTTCATCTTTGTCGCGAAGGGCTCCGATCAGCCTTTCGACGGCCGGCTCACCAAGCGCGACCAAGGCATCCACGGCATCGTCTTTAAACTCGTCGTTCCGAAGCTGAAGCATCAAGGGATCGAGCACCCGCTCGTCGCGGATTTTTCCGAGCGCCAAGATGGCATATTTGCGGACTTCCCAGTCACGGAGCAGTTTGAGGAGCGTGTCGACGGCGGGAGAGCCCACTTGGCCCATCGCTTCGATCGCGACCTCTCGGACCTGCCAATCCCCATCGCGCAATGTGCGGGCCAGCGGTTCGACACACCGCTCATCACCCATCTCGCCCAGCGTAATGACCGCTTCGCGGCGGACCACCCAATCGGGATCATTCAAGAGATCGATCTGAATATCGATCTCATCCTTCACCTGCTCTTCGTCAAGCGCGACCGGATTTTGGCCGACCGCTAATGTCTCAGCAGCGGGAGAATCAGTCTGTATCTGATCGGCCCCAACATCGGCGATCAGCTCCTCACCGGCTTTCCGGTTGAGAGAGTTTCCGTTTTGGGGGGAATGTTTCGGGTCTTGTTCCATGGAATCAGTACCTGATACGACCGTGACTACTGAACGACTATGCCGACGCAGGGGTTGCCGAAGCTTTGCTTCCAGCCGCTCGTTTCTTCCGCTGCGCAAGCGCCCGCCGTTTACGCTGTTCCCTCTTCAATCGTTTCTTCAATGACCGGAGTGCGGCGTCTCCCTCCGGATTGCTGTGGTTGGTACGTTTTGCGGCGATTTTCTTCTTCAACTTCACTTCATCCGGTTCCGCTGCCCGCTTCTTGGCCATCGATCCATGCCTCCCCTTCGATAACTCACGTATTGTCGGCTGCTGACGGGAAAGGTCCAGTCTAGTGGAGAGCTTTGCACCCTGTCAACTTGGATGGAATCAGCACGGTCAACGTCGCTCGTGAAATATGAGAAATACCAAAATGGGGTCTCAGCAGGAGAGCGGGCCAAGAGGCCCGCTCTCTGTCATCCGTAACATGGACCTTAGTTCAGGAGCAACGACGGGACTGGAGTGGGGACGGGATGAGCCGCAGCGAGCATCACAAAGGCCCAGCGATTCCGCCTTGCAATCCAGATGTCGCCGAGGAAATTTCGAGCCGAAGATGCCATTCCAGATGACGACCGATCGTTCCCCGGCCCCGTATCGGCAAGAAGCGAAGCAGCTCGGTCTAAGAATTTTTCCGACAGCAACATCAATTCCGGGCGGCGTTCGCCGACAATCTCCACCTGCACATACGCCAACCCTCCGTGCTCCATACCCAACTGGACGGCCGCACCACGGGAAAGGTCGAGAATTCGGCCCTTCTCGTAAGGACCTCGGTCGGTGATCCGCACATAGAGATGTTTGCCGTTCGTCAAATTGACCACACGCACAATACTCCCAAGCGGCATGGTTCGATGAGCAGCCGTCAAAGCTTCCATATCGAACAGCTCGCCGTTCGCCGCTTGTCGGCCATGAAACTGTTCACCGTACCACGAAGCAACTCCCCGATCTTTGATCCCTACATCCAGTTGCATATCCCCTTTGGGAACCCAAGAACAGGCCCCCAACGACAGGTACAGGATAATGGCGAAGGATGCAGACGATGAGAGCCGACTGTGACGAAGTTCAGTGTACATGTTGGGTATCGCCTCCCTCTGCTGTCAACAATGGGATCTCTGGTCGATTCAGAGTATGAAAGGCATGGGACTTCGACAATACCGACTGAAGTACAGGATTCCCCCCCACCTCCGTATGGACTCCTCCGTCCGTGATCGGAAGGGTGACCACACGAAACCTCGAAAGATAGGCTTCCTCGCGACCTCTATATAAATGAGCCGGAACTTAAATTCAACACTGCGGGTCGCAGCGGAGCCTGCAATGAGGGTAGTGGTTTTTCGAAGCGCGTTTTTTCACGGAGCTGATGATGGTATCCATACCGAGTGACGAAGAGCCACTTCAAGCTATCACCTCCCGACATGGTGTAGACGATCCACCATGCTCAATCCCCCACCCTATTCTCCGGCTAAGCAGGACTGAGCATCAGGATATTGCTTCTCGCCAAGACCAAGAGGCCCTGCTGGACTGCTGACGTGAGCCGTAACAGCATGCGTCGAGCATGGTGAATGACGGTGCCGACCGTGTTGAACACCAGAAACCGCAATCGCTTTGGCCGCGCCTCCGACAAATCTCCGGGTAAGGCCAGCCGCTTCAACGCGCTGAGTAGGTTGTAGGTCAGCACGTTGAGCCGGAGCCAGGCGGCGTTGGCGCCAAACTTTCCACTTGGGAGTGCCTCCGCCGCTAACTCATTCTTGAGGACGTGATGCACATGTTCGACGGTGCCGGCTTTCTCCCGATGCCAGCGGATCAGCGCAAGGCCCTCGCCCTCCCGGTTCGTCACGATGGCGAAATGCTTCACCGCGCTGCCATCCGCAAACAGCTCACCCTGCCGCTTGCGGACCCGCAGGGCCAGATACCGGCGGACACACGGCCGATCTTTCCGATGGTTGCCGTCCTCGGGCACATACGGGACCTCGGCCCACTCGCGGATCACGTCGGGCTCGTCACGGTCGAGCTGCCAGGCGGTCTCCGGCAGCCGCATGATCTCAGCGTGCAGCTGCGGACTCATATCGGCACTGATGGCATAGCCGATCCCCCGCTCCGGCTGCTCACACCAGGCGAGCACCTCCTGCTCATACAACGCACTGTCGCCCCGGACGAAGCGCTGCGTGATCCCTGCGGGCAGGTTCGCGATGGCCCGCTCCAGGACCCGCACGTTGCCGCACCCCGCCGGAACATTTCCATCTCGAAATTCATCGTGAACGATCAGGTCCTGCTCGGCCCAGACGACGAGGACCGGTTGGTAGCCACGCGTGCCCTCGTAGGTCCTGGTCGCCGTGTGCTTGTGGGTTTCCAGGATTGTCGCATCCACATCCAGCGTGGCAGTCCGCTGCGGCACCGGCTGCTGCACGGCCGCCAACACACGCCGGTTCGCGGCCCCGATGCCCGCCAACGGCGCGGACTCCTCGGGGATGGCCGTCTGCTCGCCGATGCGCCACAACGGAGGCTCCTCGACATGGAATCCTTCTAGGAAATCCCGCATCGTGGTGGCCGCGGGCAGCTCATAGCCCAGCAACGTCGCTAACGCGGCATCGGCCCGCAGCGTCTGCAGATCCTGGCAGCGATCCCCGCCCGCCGCCCACAGCGCGATCAGCGTCTCCGCCAACTGCGCCGGGGTTAACCCGCGCTGCCGCTGTTTGATCCGGACCTGCTCATTGACAACCTGCGCGGCACCCACACGGCGAAACAGCTCGATCACCAGCGGCACGCCCGCATGCGCGGTGACGAGGCGGGGATCAATCCGGTCATCAATCTCGAACGGAAGTTGCTCAGATGGCAGCAGCTCAGGCATCGGTCTCCTCCTTGGTGTCAGGTTCACCCGCTGGGTGAATCATCAAGCAATGCCGATGCCATACGGGTTCCCGCTCCTCATGCGGTCAGAAACCACCTCGGGCTCTTCCGGTCTCATGCTTAGCCGGAGAATAGGGCCCCACTCTATATATTGACTGCCTCGGACGGAGTGAGTAAAATCCACCGTCAACATGGTGTAGTTTCGAGAGCGGTACCGCTCCATTCTCCACGGTTGTTCGCACCGATATCACATTCGTGATCGACGTTCAAAACATCACCAAGCGGTACGGCCATCATACGGCCATCGATCAGGTCACCTTCTCGGTGGCCAAGGGAGAGGTGTTGGCGTTCCTTGGCCCCAACGGCGCGGGCAAAACAACCACCATGCGGATCTTGACCTGCTTCATGCCGGCGACAGAAGGCTCGGCACGAGTCGCGGGTTTTGATTGCACCGAACAACCGTTGGAGGTGAAACGGCAGATCGGCTACCTGCCGGAAACTCCGCCGGTCTACCAAGAACTCACGGTGACGGAATATCTGACCTTCGTCGGCCGACTTCGTGGAATCACGGGGCCGAAACTCTCGTCAGCGCTCGACCAATCTATCGGACGACTTGAACTGGGTTCCGTCCGCCATCGGCTGATCGGCAACCTGTCCCGCGGTTATCGTCAGCGCGTGGGGCTGGCTCAAGCGCTGTTACACGATCCCCCGGTGCTGATCCTCGACGAGCCGACGGTCGGCCTTGATCCGAAGCAGATCATTGAAATCAGAGAGCTCATCAGAAGCCTGGCCGGTTCGCATTCCGTTATTCTCAGCACGCATATCCTTCCGGAGGCCACCGCAGTCTGCCAGCGGGTCGTCATTATCAATAAAGGGCACATCGTCGCGGAGGATACCCCGGAACAGTTGTCGGCCCGATTGCGTCAATCGGAGAAAGTTTCGATTACCCTCAAGACCTGCCCGCCGGACTGTGAGATGAAGCTTCGCGCGATCCCCGGCATTCTCAATGTTCTGCCTGGACAGGCGGGAGGAAGCTTCCTCATCGAATGCGAGCTGGGTCGTGATCTACGGGACGAGATCGCGCGCGTAGCCGTTTTGAGCCAGTGGGGTTTGCTTGAGCTCCGTACCGTCTCTATGACGTTGGAAGACGTCTTCCTCCGGCTCACGCGCCACGAGGACCATCTCTCCGAGCCGGCGGAAGCGACGGTCAGTGCCTCCGCCGAAAGGACGGACGCGTAGAATCACTATGACCCCGGTACAAGCCGTCATCGCCAAAGAACTGCGCGGCTATTTTGTCTCTCCCATTGTCTACGTGGTCGGCGCGGTCTTTCTGTTGATCTTCGGGCTGCTCTCCTACCTCTATGTCGGTTTTGCCGGTGCGCAAGCCATCCAATTGATGCAGATGCAGGGGGGCATGGCCCAGATCAACTTGAACGATCTGGTCTTCCGGAATCTCTTCGCGAGCATGCGGATCGTCCTCGTGATTATTCTGCCCATCCTGACCATGCGGTTGTTCGCGGAAGAACGCAAGCTGCGCACGTTTGAGTTCTTGATGACCTCGCCGATCAGGATCACTGACATCGTCGTCGGCAAATTCGTCAGCGTGTTCTTGATCTATCTCGGCCTCGTAGCGCTAACCACATTGGTCCCGACGGTGCTGATGCTCTTCAGCGACTTCGATTGGAATCCCATCTGGACTGGCTATTTAGGCATGGTGCTGCTGGGGGCCCTGTTTCTTTCCGTGGGCGTGTTTGCCTCGGCGTTGACGGAGAATCAGATCGTGGCCGCCTTTGTCAGTTTCGGCATGCTCCTGACTATCTGGCTGATCGCCGGATTGGGAAATCTTTTCGGAGATACCACCGCCGGCCGAATCATCTCGTATTTTTCATATATGGAACATTATGACCGCCTGCTGCGGGGACTGATCGACACGAGCGACCTCGTCTACTTCGGAAGCGGATTGGCGCTCATGCTGTTCCTCACACATCGCGTCGTGGAGTCGACACGCTGGAAATGAGTCTCAAGTCTCTTCCCTTCGGCATTCTCGGAGTCATGCTCGGTATCGGGGGCATGATTACGTACAGCCTCCGACCCGACTGGCTGTGGGTCGTCACGATCACGGAGGGGCTGGCGCTGATCTGTTTGGTGCTGTTCTTCGTTCTGCATTTTGAAACCGTCAAGGCATTCTCCAGCCGACGGTCGACCAGGATGGGGCTGAACAGCTTTCTCATGATCGCGCTGTTTTCAGGCATTTTGGTCATCGTGAACTTTCTGGCTTCTCGGCACTCGATCCGTTGGGACTTTTCCGAAAATCAAAATTTCACCCTCGCCCCCCAAACCCATCGGGTCCTCCGAACCTTGCCGCGCGACGTCAAGATCACGGTCTTCACGAGAGAAAAGGATCCGGGCTATCAACCATACAAGGAGCGGCTGGAGAGCTATCGGCAAGCCTCTACCAAGCTCAGCGTAGAATTCGTCGATCCGGAGAAACAGCCGAAGTTGGCTCAAAGCTATGGGATCTTCCGAACCGATACCGCGATTTTCGAGAGCAATGACCAGACCATCCGGGTGACCTCACCATCGGAAGTGGAGCTGACCGGCGCGTTGATTCGTATTTCCAAGGACGCCAAGAAGCGCATCGTCTTCGTCGAAGGCCACAGCGAGTTGAATATCGAGGACAAAGAACGCAACGGCCTTTCCATCGCTAAGGAAGCCCTGACTCGGCAAGGCTATGACGTCGGCACCATCTCGCTTTTGAAAGAATCCGCTGTGCCGGACAATACGTCGGTGCTGGTACTGGCGGGCCCTCGCCGTTCCGTGATGAAGGAAGAACAGGAACGTATCAAGGCGTATGTCGAAAAGGGTGGTCATCTCTTGGTCTTGGCCGATCCCGACACTCAGACAGGCCTGGAGCCGATGCTGGCCCATTGGGGACTTGGCTTAGGTCCTGGGGTGTTGGTCGATTTACAAGATCGGTTGGCCCAGGGAGACCTCACCGCGCTGTTGGTTCGGACATTCACCGAGCATGAGATCACGCAGGACCTCACCTCTGCCGTACTCTTACCGCTTTCGCGACACGTCACGTTCGACGAGCAGATCGGGAAAGACTGGGACTTTGTTCCGCTGGCCCGGACCTCGCCGAACAGCTGGGCTGAAACGAACATGCAAGGCCGGGTCGTAAGCCTGAGCGAAAAGGAAGACGTGAAAGGACCGCTTCCCATGGCTGTCGCGCTGGCGCCGAAGAAGGCTCCTGAAGAGGGCAAACCTCGATCCGCCATCGTGGTGATCGGTAATTCGACCTTCGTGACCAACGCCTTTTTCAATTTCCCCGGCAACAGCGACTTCTTTCTCCATACGACCGGTTGGCTGGCCGAGGAACGGGACTTGATTTCCATCGCGCCGAAAGAGCCCGCGTTGCACCCGTTCACACCCAACCCCACACAGGAACGAGCCCTGATTTACGTACAAGTCGTGTTCCTTCCACTCGTGACGTTGCTCACCGGCATCATCGTGTGGAGAAAACGCCGCCGCCTCTAGTCTATGACCCGTTACTGGCCCACAGTTCTCTTGCTCGTAATCCTGGCTGGACTGGCAGGCTATCTGTACCTTGTGGAGCTTCCCGCCGAGCAGCGCGAGGTGAAACAGGAAAGCGCCAAGAAGCAGATCCTTCCTTTTCCGGAAACCGCGATTACCGGGCTCTCGATCACCACAGCTCAGGGAGCCGTCGAATTTAAGCTGGCGGAACCGGGCAAATGGTCTATCGTGGCTCCGCTTCATACGGACGCCGATAATCGCGAAGTGCAGGCGCTTATTCGAGCGCTCGTGACAGGAACGGTCACCAGGACCTTCGAGGAGCAGGCCACACAGTTGGGGCCGTTCGGTCTTGAACAGCCGGTAACCACCCTCACCATAACGGCCGGAACACAACAAGAGACGATTTCCATCGGCGACAGTGGTCCTCTTTCCAATACCCTCTACGTGCTTCGTGCATCGGACCGGCGCGTGTTGCTGACCAACCTGGCGCCGAAAGACTTCATCAACAAGTCGTTGATGACATTCCGCCGCAAAGAACTCTTGCGGTTTGTACAGAATGACGTCGAACGGGTCCGCCTGACCTATCCGACGACTGAAATCGTGATCTACAACATGACGAAGGATAAGCCCAAGCCTTCATGGAAAATCCGCTATCCCATCGAAGCCGAAGCAGACCAGAACGAAGTCCGATCGCTGATGTTTCGGTTGGAAGATCTGAAAGCGCTCGGCATCATCGATGCTGGTCCTGAACGAGATGCCGTGGCCAAGACCCTGACGACCCCGAAAGTGAAAGTCACGCTGCATACCGCAGCCGGCGACCAATCCGTACGCCTCCATCAACCAAACCCTCAGAGCGGCGAAGCCATCGCGGAAACGACAGCCGACGCGCCGCTCTATTACATCAACCCCGCGCTGATCAAGGACATCACGAAAGAACTCTTTACCCTCCAAGACAAGCGACTGCTCGGCCTCGACTACACCGACATTGCCATGTTGTCGGTGAAGACGAGAGAGCATCAGTATGTCTTGATCAACCAGACCGGCGAATGGGTGTTCGAAGACCAGCCCACCGAGAAAGTAAGCCAAGAGGCGGCAGATCTCTTTGTCAGTCGGGTCGCGAATCTTCCGGCCGAAGAACGCGTCATGAAACAATCCGCGCCACTTGCCCCCTATGGGTTACTGGCTCCCGCCGCAGAATTCATTGCGACCGGCAAAGACGGCAAGACCACAGGGAAACTCACCCTCGGCAACCGCGCAGGGAACCTCCTCTATGCCACCGGCCAACGTCTGCAAGGTGTCTTTCAGGCACGCCCCGATCTCCTTACGCAGATTCCGTCCAAGACCGAGCTTCTCGCCAAATCGCACGAAAAAAGCGGCGCAGGGCGCTGATCCCCCTACAAGACCGAGAATTCCCGATAGTTCCAAGCCGATTCACCCTTCTTGCTCAAAAATTGTCGGTTCATCATCGAGTCTGTCTCTGTGCAATTCCTGCAAACCCTTACCTATGTAGGGCTAGACCGATTTTCAACCCTCTCGTAGTATCGGCATCTACGGTTAGGGTTCATAAGAATAAACAGGGCCTCACTCACATCAAGAGAAAGTGACCGGCTTTATATGAGACGGAATCTTATCTGCCCAGGACAATGGTTCGTCACCGTCCTTATCCTTGCAATCGGCTTGACTGCCTATGGCTGCAAGGATACGGTGTCGGTTTCGGAACACGTAGAAGTACCCCTTTCCAGCTTGACGGTCACTCCAGGGACCCTCCAGCCGGCGTTTTTCAGCAATACCACGAACTATACGGTCAATGCGCCGACATCCGCGACCAGCGTCACTGTGACAGCCACTCCAAGGGACAGCACGACAACGGTAACGATCAATGGAACCATAACAACTCAACGTTCAGTTACCCTGGGCCCACCGGGATCGACCACGACAATTATCATCGTCTTAGAGTCACAGACTGGTACGGAGAGCACCTATACCGTCAATGTCACAAGACTCTTATCGAGCGACAACAACCTGTCGGCCTTGACGGTGACAGCGAATAACGTCGCTCAGCCCTTGGCTCCGGATTTTGACGCAAGCATCCTCGATTACACGGTAAACGTGGCTAACACCGTTGCTCAGGTGACCGTTGCCGCTACTAAGTCCGATCTGAATGCCGTGATGCAGATCGGTTCTGTAACAGTCCCAGCAGGAACAGCAGCGGGTTCAGCGCCCAACATTCCGCTCGGTGGGCCAGGGACCCAAACCGTCGTGTCAATTTCCGTGACTGCTCAGAGTGGAGGAGCCCCCAAAACCTACACCATTACCGTGAACCGCGCAGCATCGAGCGACGACACTCTGTCGGCCTTAGAGGTAACAACGAATAACGTCGTTCAGCCCTTGGCTCCGGATTTTGACGCAAGCATCCTCAATTACACGGTAAACGTGGCTAACACCGTTGCTCAGGTGACCGTCGCCGCTACCAAGTCCGATCTGAATGCCGTGATGCAGATCGGTTCCGTAACAGTCCCGGCAGGAACAGCATCGGGTTCAGCACCCAACATTCCGCTCGGTGGGCCGGGTACCCAAACCGTCGTGTCGATTCCCGTGACTGCTCAGAGTGGAGGAGCCCCCAAGACCTACGCCATCACGGTGAACCGCGCGGCACCGGCAAGCGACAACAATCTGTTGGCATTGACGGTGACACCGGGCTCCTTGGTTCCAGACTTTACTACAAGCACGACGACCTACTCAGTGGATGTTCCCAACAGCGTCGACAGCGTGACCGTCTCGGCAACCAAGGCCGACCCAAATGCCGTGATGTCGGGCGACGTAACGGCTGGGGCAGGGGTCGCAACAGGCCAAGAGACCTTTTTCCTCATACCACTGTTTCCCAGAACGGTATCGATCACTGTCACAGCGCCGAATGGAGACCCAAAGGTTTACTCAATTACCATCACTCGAGCATTCCCGTAGCCTTCGAGAACCACATTACTCCTCTTAAGTCTATAAGCCGCTTCGCTAAGCCTTGACCTCACCCGGAAGATCGGTTATAGGTACCGCCCCGACTTTCCTTATACGTAAGTAGGGGTGGACCAATCTTTAGCTCTCTCGTAGTATTCCGCACCTTCGATTGGGGTTCACGATGATGGCCCTGACTCTTCATGCCTCTAAAGAAAGACAATTCTCTATGAACATGCGTATCGTGACCGTCGTGAGACAGTATCTGGCTGCCGCCTTTTTCATCGCTATCGGCTTGATAGCCTCTGGTTGCGGCGACACAGCAAGTGTAAACCCTGTGGTGGAACTTGCCAGCTTGACGGTCGATCCCGGAACGCTCCAGCCGGCATTCAGCGGAGGCGCCACTCAATACAACGTCGATCTTTCCAACAACATCACGAGCGTGAGGGTCACCGCTCAACCCGCCGTGGCCGGCGATACCGTGAGCATCAATGGCCAGGCCACGACAAGCAGCGTTATTACTCTGGGCGCGGTAGGAACGACGACTCCCGTGAGCATCGTCGTCTCAGAATCCGGCACGAATTCGAGAACCTACACCGTCCTTCTCGTTCGAGCAGGTTTAACCGGAAACAATTCGTTACAGAACCTGACCGTGTCACCCGGAACCCTGGCTCCTCCATTCGATCCGAACTTTCAATCCTATACCGTCGATGTTGCCAACAATGTCGGAAGTGTCACAGTAACCCCCACGCTTTCAGATCCAGCCGCGACAATGACGGTGAACGGGCAACCCACGAACTCCGGACAGGCTCAGACCATCACCCTCGGTCCTGCAGGCCAACCCACGAACATCCCGATTGTTGTGACAGCCCAGAACGGAAGCGCGAAAACATACCAGGTGACTGTGAGTCGTGGAGTCTCCAGTAACAACAACTTACAGGGTTTGACCGTAACTTCTGGGACTTTGAATCCATCCTTTAATGCGACCAGGACGAGCTATACGGTGAATGTAGCAAGCACCGTGAACAGCGTGACCGTTACGCCGAGGTTGCAGGATACTACGGCGACCATGAACGTGAATGGGCAAGGCACCAACTCAGGGCAAGCCCGAGCCATCACGTTGAACGGGGCAGGTTCGAACACATTAATCAATATTGTGGTGACTGCACAGAATAACACTCAAAAAATCTATATAGTGAACGTCAGTCGTGCCGCCCTCGGCGGGAATAACAACCTGTCAGGGTTGAGCGTGTCGCCAGGCTCCTTAGACCCCAACTTTAGTGCGAACACGACGAACTATACAGTGGACGTCGGCAGCGGTGTGAGCAGCGTCACGGTCACGCCCACTCGGCAAGACTCGAATGCGACGATTACCGTGAACGGGACGCCCGCCACTTCTGGTCAAGGCCGTTCCATTACGTTGAATGGAGCAGGATCGAATACCTCAATTAATGTCACGGTGACCGCTCCCAATGGCAGTCAGAAGTCCTACACGATCACCGTGGAACGGGCCGCCCTTGGCGGGAATAACAACCTCCAGAGCTTGACCGTATCGCCGGGCACGCTGAGCCCCGCGTTTAGTACAACCAGGACAAGAACTGACTATGCCGTAAACGACATTGGCAGCAGCGCTACTTCCATTCTCGTGACCGCCGATCCCCAGGACTCAAGTGCAACCGTGACGATCAACACACAAGGGGGAAATTCTCGCTCCATTCCTCTCCCAGGCGGTCCATCCAACACCGACATCGACATTCGTGTTATTGCGCCGAACGGCAATGATAAGACGTACTCCATTACTGTCACCCAACCAGCGCCGGCAACGCCGCCGACGCCGGCAAGTGCGCCGGATCTGATACCAGCGGATGACTCCTGTCCTCTTCTTCAACCTCCTGATCCTCTTAATCCTGATCCTGATGGGTGCTTTCCTGGCACTAGTAGGTCAGACAACATAACCAGCGTCACGACACCAAGATTCAGAATATCCCCGCCGGGAGCTGGAGAGACCCCGAGCCTCAACGTGGATGGTAGCAAAGTCGATGCGACTTTCGATCAGGGAGCTAATACCCTCAGGCCGACGGCCCCGTTAAGTGACGGAGACCGCACGATTACATATACATTGACTAATGCGGGGGGTGAGTCCCAGCCGAGCCCGTCCTTGACTGTGAACATCGACACCGTAGCCCCGGTCCAGTAGCCCAGAGACACCATACGAGGGTACTGCCAGGCCGAGCGATATCGGTGTGACCGTGTTGACACGCACGTCGGTCCACCACGTCTCAATTCGAAGTCTTGACCTCACCAGTCGGATTGGCTATACCTTTGCCTCCTGCTTCGCCAGTGTAGAGCCGGACCCGCTCGCAAATTTCCACATCAAGCGTTTGGGTTCGCCAAAACAAACAGGCTCATCGCTTTATGCATCACAGGAAGGGACCGCTTCCAATGGGACGCATGTTCACCACCGCAGTGCAATACCTACTCATCTCTCTCATCTTCACGATGG
>JAHBWU010000057.1 GCA_019636835.1 Nitrospira sp. | reverse complement strand
CTTCAGGCGTCATCGGACGTGCCGCAGCCGACGTCTTTGCCCGCCAACCTAATACTACGGTCTACGGCATTTCACGCGGCCCCCTCGCCGATTTCCCCAAAACCGTCCGCACCGTCTCCATCGACCTCCTTGAACCGGCAGACTGTCGCGCGAAGCTCAGTGCCCTCTCGGACATCACTCATGTCGTCTTCTCCGCCTACCTGGAGCGAAACGACCCCCGCGACCGTAGCGACACCAACGTCGCTCTGCTCCGCAACCTGATGGACGGCGTCGAAGCGTTCTCGGCAGGTTCGCTCCGCCACGTCACCCTCTATCAGGGTGGCAAGGCCTATGGCTCCGACCTCGGCCCCTTCAAGACGCCCGCCCGCGAGGACGACCCTCGCCTCATGCCCCCCAATTTCTATTACGACCAGGAGGACCACCTCCGGTTCCGCCAAGCCGGCAAGCCCTGGTCCTTCACCATTCACCGCCCTGAGGCCGTCTGCGGTTACGCCGTCGGCAACCCGATGAACCTCGCCATGGTCATCGCGGTCTATGCCGCCATCTCCAAGGAACTCGGCCTCCCGCTCCGCTTCCCCGGCACCCTCCCGGCCTACCGGGCCCTCTACCAGGTGACCAGTGCCGGCATCCTCGCCAGGGCCACCGCCTGGGCCGGTGACACCCCCGCCGCGGCCAACCAGATTTACAACATCACCAACGGCGACTACTTCCGATGGCAGTTCATGTGGCCGAGGATTGCCAAGATGTTCGGCATGGAGACGGCCGAGCCCGTCCCGATGCCTTTGGCCACCTACATGGCCGACAAGGCCCCCCTATGGGACTCCATGGTCAAGAAGTACGGCCTCGTCGCCACGCCTTACGACCAAATAGTCCGCTGGCAGTTCGGGGACTTCATCTTCAACTCGGAGTTCGACAACGTCTCCAGCACCATCAAGGCCCGCCGCGACGGCTTCCCCGACTGCATCGACACCGAGGACATGTTCGCCAACTTTTTCGCTGACCTCCGGCGACGACGTATCATCCCCGAATTCTGACCGAAGCCCGGATACGACCCGTCGGAATCGCCATGACCGTGAGTATCAACGACCAGGAGTTAAACGATGCGAGGAGCAGTTCTTTACGGCCCGCGCGACATCCGCTTCGAGGATCGCCCGGAGCCTACGATCATCCAGCGGGCCGATGCTATCCTCAGGATGGCGGGTTGACAAGGTCTATAAACCAGACATCGTCAACAACTCGGAGAAGCTCTACAAAAAGCCGGGATACACCATGTGAATAGTACGTGACTGCCTTCGCAATACAGGACACTTTAGAAATGAAGCAGCCTTAAACTTATTTCATCACGGGTGAATTCAAGGAAAAGGGGAACACGTACCACGGGATTTACGAGGTGGATGGCGATACTCTCAAGGTGTGCGTGAACACCAACGGCGGTGAAGCCCGCCCGACGGAATTCGTGACGAAACCCCGGCTCCGGTCATAAACTTTCAGTTTGGGAGCGGGTTGAGTCCTGAGTCACCGCGTTCAAAATTCTCATTGCTCAGTTTCGGGAGAAATGAAATGGTCAAGACAGCGCTCGTCGGGTTGATTGGCGTCACGACAGTAGTAGTTCTATCCATGCTGCAGGCACAACCGGTTGCCAGCCAAGAAAAGAAAGGCGTGATACCCCATTCGCCTCTGTTGAAGACGTTAGTGCCCGATACGACAAACCAGGAAGTCGCTGTCTACCACGTCGAATATGCTCCGGGCGGGATCAACCCCCGGCACTTCCACCCGGCTGCGGTGACCTTCCATATCCTATCCGGGACGGGGGTTTGGCAAGAAGACGGGAAACCGCCCGTAACGCTGCATGCCGGGGACAGCCTGCTCGTTCCGGCAGGCACGATCCATTCGCATTGGAACCCGAGCTCCACCGACCACCTCCGCTTCCTGGAATTCATCGTAGCGGAAAAGGACAAGGGGCAATCCATCCCTAGGCCCTTGAAAGACTAGCTAGATCGCGGGTACCCCCGGTTTCGGGGTAGAAAAGGGGGCGGAGGAAGTCGAGGTTGCAAGAAAGACCTTCTCGACGAAAGACCGACAAATGAGTCTGGACAAATCTATTGCACTGTTCGGCGCGACCGGCCTAGTCGGGTGCGAATGTCTGCGCCTGCTCCTGGGCGACGAGGGCTTTTCTCGCGTCAGGATTTTCACGCGCCGGCCGCTCTCCGTGAAGCCCGACGGCGCAGCCGACCGCCCCACGCTCGAGACGCACATCCTGGATTTCGAGCAGATCGAGCGCCATGAAAAAGCGTTCGTGGTCGATCAGATCGTCTGTGCGCTCGGCACCACCATTCGCAAGGCAGGCTCCCGGCAAGAATTCCGGAAAGTCGACTTCGACTACCCCCTCGCGATCGCCCGCATCGCGCTGGCGCAGGGGGTGCGCCACTTCCTGTTGGTGAGCGCGCTGGGCGCGAACGCCGGCTCGCGATGGTTCTACAACCGTGTGAAGGGAGAGTTGGAAGCAGCGATCCTCGCGCTCCCATTCAGAAGCCATACCGTTGTTCGGCCCTCGCTCCTTCTCGGGAAGCGCGCGGAGTTCCGGTTTGGCGAGAAAATCGCAGAACGGCTCGCGTTCCTGATGCCGGAGACGTACAAGCCGGTGTCTGCAGTAGCGGTCGCGGAAGCGCTGGTGGCTTCGGCGCGAGAAGATCGAGCCGGGAAGCGGATCATCGAGTCGGCTGAAATCCAAACATTCGCCGGTCGGCCCAGTGATTCCGGCCCGGTCTAATAGGGGTGAACATGTAGGCCACATAACTGTACTCTCACTATGGATGGTGGCGCTTGAAGGCGATTGATCATCGAGGAGTTTAGCAAGGAGGCTTCCATGCAAGATGCCTTAAAAGAAATAGGCCGAAGACGATTTCTAAGGCGCAGTGCCTCCGCCATCGCGTTCGGCACAGCCGCTCTGGTTCTGCCGGCTGCGAGAGCTGAAGAGCATAAGCCAGTGGATGACCCCATGCGTGTTCCCGGGGCATTACCACGCCCATATGGCGAACGGTCGCCCTTTGAGAAACAACAGCGTTTGGGCGGAGCCGGGCCGGGGGCGCCGCATGGCTGGGGTACCAATGCCCCGAATAACTTTAACTCGGGTACTCCGATTCAGGACTTGCACGGGATCATCACGCCGTCTGCCCTGCACTTCGAACGGCACCATAACGGTGTGCCCGCTATCGATCCGGACCGCCATCGCCTCCTGGTTCATGGATTGGTGGAGCGACCGTTGATTTTCACCGTGGAGGAGTTGGAACGCTTGCCCTCCGCCTCGCGGATCGCATTTCTGGAATGTTCGGGGAACACCTGGGACGGTTGGCGCGAGGCGCAAGATGTCGCGGTCCAGGACCTCTACGGACTCACGAGCACCAGCGAATGGACCGGAGTCAAGCTCTCAACGCTCCTGGAAGCAGTCGGTGTGCGACGCGAAGCGACCTGGATGCTCGCAGAGGGCAGCGATGCGGCGGGATTGGATCGCAGTGTTCCCCTCACAGAGGATGTCTTAAACGAGGCGATGATTTGTTACGGCCAAAATGGGGAGGCATTACGCCCCGAGCAGGGCTATCCGTTGCGGCTCTTGTTGCCTGGCTTCGAGGGGAACATCAATGTGAAGTGGCTGCGGCGATTGAAACTCGGCACGGCGCCGTTTATGACCCGTTGGGAGACGGCGAAATACACTGATCTCCTTCCGGATGGAACGGCCTATCAATTCACGTTGATCATGGAGGCTAAATCGGTGATCACCTATCCATCAGGTCAGCAACAGATACGACCGGGCTTTCATGAAATCAGCGGATTGGCCTGGAGCGGCCGGGGACGGGTGACGAAAGTCGAAGTCAGCCTGGACGGAGGCCGTCTATGGCAAGCCGCTCGGCTTCAGGAGCCGGTGCTTCCGAAGTGTCACACTCGATTCCGGCTGCCGTGGCGATGGAATGGTCAAGAAGCTATCTTACAGTCCCGTTGCACCGATGAAACCGGCTATGTCCAGCCGACGCGCCAGGACCTTGTGAAGGTACGAGGAACCAATTCGGTCTATCACTACAATGCTATTCAAAGCTGGAGGGTGGAACGCGATGGACGGGTACGCAACATCTACGCATAAGTTTGTGATCGCAGGCATGGCCGCACTTGTCGTTGTCTTTGGTGTCGTTTCGTTCGGGAGATCCGCCGAAGAGCGCGGTGAGTACGGATTAGGACGGCCGGCGACCGACAAAGAGATTCGCGCCTGGAACATCGATGTGTCTTCAACAGGAGAGGGATTACCTCTCGGACAAGGGACGGTCAAGCTGGGTGCTCAGGTGTTTGCCGCCAAGTGTGCCGTGTGCCACGGCCCGACCGGCACCGAGGGGCCGAAAGACAAACTGGTTGGCGGCCAGAATACCCTGACCACCCCGAAACCAGTGAGGACAATCGGAAGTTATTGGCCCTATGCGACGACCCTGTACGATTACATCAATCGGGCCATGCCGTTCAACGCGCCGCAATCGCTCACTTCGGACGAAATTTATTCAGTCATCGCTTGGCTCCTATTCCAGAATCAGGTCATTGCAGAAGATGTGGTCATCGACGCGCAAACATTGCCGAAGGTCCACATGCCGAATCGGAACGGCTTCATTCCGGACTCCCGGCCCGATGTGCGGTAGCCGATACATGCAGTGCACGGAAAGGGTACGGTGCCACACATCTCAGGGGTAGGGGCACTGATCGAGCATGTAGCCGGATAATTCAGAAGCCATCGCCTGCAGGAAACTGTGCGATTGAGGAAGGCGCGCAAACAGACCAACATATGAATTTCGGCGTGGGTACATTAGATTTGCGTCACAAAACAAGAAGAAGATCATGGCACGAATCATCCGTTCCATCATATCGGAAGCCCAAAAGTCCTGACTCTTGACGAAGTGGAGATTCCCTCGCAATAGGCTCAGAAATATCAAGAGTGCGAAAGTAGTTGAGGTCAATTTCATTTGCATCGAACACCTCCGTCCCACTCGTACCAACATTCCGCAATATGGAAGGGACCCTGTGAAGAACGACGGCCTCATCAGCTGCCCGATTTTCGGTACACACGAATTCTTCACTCAATAGCTTTGTCAAAATTCTGCGCAGCCCGGGATCGTATTGACAGCTTATAGCCGCCAATGCTAGTTTTCCCGCTCTGCTTCGTGCCCCGCACGAACTCTTTAGGTTTGTCCAAATAATGCAAGTGGATCTGGAACGGTGATTAAGACAACAGTTGCGCGACGTTACGCTCAAGCCCTCTTCGAGCTCCTCGATCAATCAACCATCGAAGCCACACGGGGGACGCTCACCGGCATCGGCCAGGCCATGAAGGAGTCAGCTCAGCTCCGCCACGTGGTGGCTTCCCCCGCGTTCGGGATGGAGGAGAAAATTGCCGTCTTGACCGCACTCGGCGACAAACTGGGGTGCCCTCAGGCCGGTAAAGCGTTTTTGGGACAGCTGGTGAAGAAGAATCGGGTGGGCTTTCTACCGGAAATCGCCGACGCATTCGGCAAATTGGTCGATCAATCAAAACGGACGCAGCCGGTGACGGTTTCCTCCGCGACGGCTCTTCCACCGACGGAACAAGATCGAATCAGGACGCGCCTGCGCGAAACCCTCAAACGTGAAGTCGATGTGACGTTTCAGACCGATGCCGGTCACCTCGCCGGCTTGCAGATTCACATCGGCAGCACGGTGGTCGACAGCACCGTCCGAGGTCGCTTGCGCGATTTGCAAGTCCTGTTGACGCGAGAATAAGGAGTAGCCATGCAGATCAGGGCAGAAGAAATCAGTGCGATCATTAAAGAGAAGATCAAAGGCTTCGATAAACAAGTCGATGTCAAGGAGACGGGGTCCGTCATTCAGGTCGGCGACGGCATCGCCAAGGTCTATGGTCTCGACGGAGCCATGGCCGGCGAGATGCTCGAATTTCCCGGCGGTCTCTACGGCATCGCGCTGAACCTTGAGGAAGACAATGTCGGCGCCGTGTTGATGGGCGACGATGTCGGCATCAAAGAAGGCGATCCGGTCAAGCGCACGGGCCGCATCGCGGAAATCCCGGTGGGCGAAGCGCTCGTCGGTCGCGTCGTGAACGCCATCGGCCAGCCGATCGACGGCAAGGGCTCGATCAAATCGCAGCATTCTTCCCGCATCGAAGTCGTGGCGCCCGGCGTGAATACCCGCCAATCCGTTCGAGAGCCGTTGCAGACGGGCATCAAGGCCATCGACGCCATGATCCCCATCGGCCGCGGTCAGCGCGAATTGATCATCGGCGACCGCCAGACCGGGAAGACCGCGATTGCGGTCGATACGATCATCAATCAAAAAGGCCTGAATGTCTTCTGTATCTACGTCGCCGTCGGCCAAAAGCGCTCGACGGTCGCGCGAGTCGTGAAAACGCTCGAAGAAAACCATGCCATGGAGTACAGCATGGTGGTCTCCGCCAGCGCCAGCGACCCGGCGCCGATGCAATTCCTGGCGCCCTTCGCGGGTGCCGCGATCGGGGAGTATTTCCGCGACAACGGCAAGCACGCGTTGATCGTCTACGACGATTTGTCGAAACACGCGGTCGCCTACCGCCAGCTTTCGTTGTTGCTCCGTCGGCCGCCGGGACGTGAAGCCTATCCGGGCGATGTGTTCTATCTGCACTCCCGGTTGCTCGAACGCGCGGCCAAGCTGAGCGACAAACTGGGTGGAGGCAGTCTCACGGCGCTTCCCATCATCGAAACGCAGGCCGGCGACGTGTCGGCGTATATTCCGACGAACGTCATTTCGATCACGGACGGTCAGATCTATCTGGGGAGCGATCTCTTTTACTCCGGTATTCGTCCGGCGATCAACGTCGGTCTGTCGGTCTCCCGGGTCGGAGGGTCCGCGCAGATCAAGACCATGAAGCAGGTGGCCGGGACGCTCCGGTTGGACCTCGCACAATATCGCGAAATGGCCGCGTTTTCTCAATTCGGAAGCGAGCTGGATAAGGCAACCCAGATGCAGCTGGCGCGCGGCGTGCGCATGGTTGAATTGCTCAAACAAGGCCAGTATAAGCCGATGCCGGTGGCGGACCAGGTTCTCTCGATCTACGCGGGTGTCAACGGATTCCTCGACGATGTGCCGGTCGACAAGGTGCAGCAGTTCGAGGCCGATCTGCTCCACTACATCCAGCAGAACCATGCGGAGTTGAAAAAAGAAGTCACCACCATCGGTAAGATCGATGAGAAGGTCGGTGGTCGCTTGAAAGAGATCATCACGACCTTCAAGCAGAAGATGGGATACGGAGCCAAGTAGCGACGCACGTATGGCCGTCTCCTGTGAAGTGTGAAGCGTCCGAACGCGAGATACGAAGAAGATGCCTAGCTTACAGAGTCTGCGCAGAAAGATAGCGGCTTTCAAGAATACCCAGAAGATCACCAAAGCCATGAAGATGGTGGCTGCGGCGAAGCTCAAGCGCTCCCAGGACCGCATTCTTTCCGCGCGTCCCTATGCCCATAAAATGCGGGGGGTGCTGAGCAATCTGAGCCGGCGTGTGAATCGCTCTTCCCATCCACTTCTGCAGAAACGCGAAGGGAAAAAGGTCGAGGTGCTCGTCGTCACGAGCGATCGCGGTTTGTGCGGCGGCTTCAACGGCAACATTGTCCGCAAGAGTTCCGAATTCGTCCGGCAGTGTGAATCTCGCGGATTGCAAGTGAATCTGAGCATCATCGGCCGCAAAGGCCGCGACTACTTTAGACGGCGCAGCTGGCCGATCCGTCAGGAGTGGACCGGTATCTTCGATAAACTCAGTTTCGAGCATGCGATCGACATCGGCGGCGACCTCACGGATAACTTCGCCAAGGGCACGTTCGACGAGCTGTATGTCGTGTACAACGAATTCAAATCCGCCATCCAACAGCGCGTGATCGTCGAAAAACTCTTCCCCGTCGATGCTCAGACTGAGTTCGGCTCGGCGCAAATGGAAGGGACGACAAGCGGCAGTTATCTGTACGAGCCGGAGGAGGCGGAGCTGTTGAACGTCCTGGTGCCGAAACATTTTCAAGTTCAGGCCTACCGGATTTTACTGGAATCAGCGGCCGCCGAACACGGTGCCCGTATGGCCGCCATGGATGGGGCGACACGCAACGCCGGGCAGCTCATCAAGAAGGTCACGCTCTACTACAACAAGACCAGACAGGCTGCGATTACGAAAGAACTCATGGATATTGTCGGCGGCGCCGAAGCGCTCAAGTAGCCGCCCCGTTTCGTCGAAAGGAGCATTCCGTGACTGCAACAGGTAAAGTCATCCAAGTCATCGGACCGGTCGTGGACGTGGAATTCCCTCCCGGCCGGCTGCCCAACATCTACAATGCGATCAAGGTGACGCAGGAAGAGAATAAGGCTGCGGGCAAGCCTGCTGTGAATATTACGCTCGAAGTCGCCCAGCATCTCGGCGAAAACCGCGTGCGTGGGGTCGCGATGTCCACCACCGACGGTCTGACGCGCGGGATGGATGTACAGGATACCGGAGCTCCGATCTCGGTGCCGGTCGGACGCGAGACCCTCGGCCGCCTCATCAATGTCCTCGGCGAACCGGTCGACGAAAAGGGGCCTCTCAAGACCAAGAAGACCTATCCAATCCACCGGGCTGCTCCAAAGCTGGAAGATCAAGAAACGAAGACCGAGGTCCTGGAAACCGGCATTAAGGTCGTAGACTTGCTCGAACCCTACAGTAAGGGTGGCAAGGTTGGACTATTCGGCGGCGCCGGCGTCGGCAAGACCGTCATCATCATGGAATTGATCAATAATATCGCCTTGCACCATGGAGGGTTCTCCGTGTTCGCCGGCGTCGGTGAGCGGACTCGTGAAGGTAACGATCTCTGGCATGAAATGCAGGAATCGAAGGTCATCGATCCGGACGACTTTACGAAGTCCAAAGCCGCGTTGGTCTATGGCCAGATGAATGAGCCGCCCGGCGCGAGACTTCGCGTGGGACTGACCGGCCTCACGGTCGCGGAATATTTCCGCGACGAAGAGAATCAAGACGTATTGCTCTTCGTGGACAATATTTTCCGGTTTACCCAGGCAGGTTCGGAAGTGTCCGCGCTGCTGGGCCGCATGCCGTCCGCCGTCGGCTATCAGCCCAACCTTTCAACCGAAATGGGTGCCTTGCAAGAGCGCATCACTTCGACCAAGCGAGGTTCGATCACCTCCGTGCAAGCGATCTATGTGCCGGCCGACGACTTGACCGACCCAGCCCCGGCGACGGCGTTTGCACACTTGGATGCGACCACCGTGTTGTCCCGGTCGCTCGCCGAGTTGGGCATTTACCCGGCGGTCGATCCCTTGGACTCGACTTCGCGTATTCTCGATCCACAGATCATCGGGGAAGAGCATTACAAAATTGCGCGCGGCGTACAGTCCGTTCTCCAACGTTACAAGGACCTCCAAGATATTATCGCCATTCTCGGTATGGACGAGTTGTCGGAAGACGACAAAATGGTCGTGGCTCGCGCCAGAAAGATCCAGCGTTTCCTTTCGCAGCCCTTCCACGTCGCGGAAGCGTTTACCGGCGCCCCCGGCAAGTACGTCAAACTCAAAGACACGGTCCGCAGCTTCAAAGAGATCCTCGACGGCAAGTACGATCACTTGCCGGAGCAGGCATTTTATATGGTCGGCCCGATCGAAGAAGCGGTGGCCAAAGCGGAGAAAATGGGAGTGAAGGTTTAGCGGAGCAAGCAGGATGTCCTCTGTGCTCGCGCACCCCCCACGATGAAGCTGTGGTCGGTGCATGCGCGCAATGGACGACATCCTGCTCACTCCGCTTGATAGAGTGTAGAGAGGAGAGAGAAGAAGGAAGATGGCGGGGAAGATTCTATTAGAAGTAGTGACGCCGGAGAAGCAGTTGCTGAGTCAGCAGGTGGATGAAGTCATTGCCCCTGGGTCTGAAGGAGAGTTCGGTGTGCTCCCTGGGCACTGCCATTTTCTGTCAACCCTTCGCATCGGCGAGCTCCGGTATCGTATTGATGGTCAGAGCCATTCCATGGCGGTTTTGTGGGGCTTTGCCGAAGTCACCCCGACCAAAGTCACTGTCATGGCGGAAATCGCGGAGAAAGCGGAAGACATTGATGTAGAACGTGCTACTGTCAAAGTTGCTGAGGCGGAACGACGTCTTCAAGCGGGCGGCCTGCCGTCCGAAGTCAAAGAAGCCCAAATCAGCCTTGAAAAGGCTCGCCTTCGTAAGAAGATCGCCGAGCGCGCGAGAAAAACCGGTCACGCCTAACCAATCGATTCCTCACCGTGCTTCAATGACCTAACGACGAAGTACGAAGGAGATCTGGGTTTCACCCCGCCCGACCAGCAGAGTGACTTCCGCTCTGCTGGTCGGGCTTCAGTCATGGCTGAACCATACACGCGCTCAAGCGTCTATAGATCTCAGTAGCCGTCGTGCCGGACGCCGCTCGCCGGTTGTTGTTTCAACTCAATACTGATCACGATCGCCCCCATGACATCGTTGAGCTTGAAGTCACGCTTTGGGCTGTCTGGATGGGCATTGTGACAACCGATACAGGCTTGAGTAACGGCGCGATCTGGATAGACCGCCTCGTAATACCGCTTGTCAGCCACCCTCGTGACTCCGGTGTAGGGGCGGTTGGATTGAGTCAGGATGGTGCCGAGCCCAATACTCTGGAGTGGGGTCGTCGCGACATTACGCTTATTGATCGGCCACAAGCTGATCAGCCGGTACTCCACGCCTAAGCCTTGCCTACCGACATTCCGTCCGGATTCAATCAGGAATTGAGCAGGAAGCGGTAACGTACTCTGATCTGTCCAGTTCTCCGAAGCAACAACGATCCCTTTCGTTTGCATGCGTTCCACGACATGCCTGGTATACACATCTCGGTCAGCCTCGATGATGGCGTGTATATAGTCGGCTACCGTGTCCATCGGGAGAGTGATTGATGTGGTCTCAGGAAAGGTGCGACCCGGCGACAGGACTGTCGCACCTCCTATTGCAAACCCAAGCAGAGCAGCTCCCCACAGCCATTTTTTGGAGGACGTCATAGATACCTCCCGGTTGTGCGCGCGGATGGATCGGCCGACCGGTCACATCTCGCGAGCAAATGAGTTGCGTGGCAGTTAAAGATGATGAACCGTTGTGTCAGCAGACCGACGACGGCCAACATCGGATTGGCTTGAGAAATAGAAGGTAGGCAGGTGTTACTGAAGCTTTCCTTCAGGAGTAAGCAATCGTGGGAAGGTACCAAAGACATGGCCCCATTCCCTCGCTCGTATCAAATGATTCGGTCGGCCAGGCATATGATACAGAAGCATACTCTCCAGCCCACGCGATGTCTAATCCTACTCGCAGGCGATAAGATTACAAGCTGTTCGGAGACTGGAAGCCATCCTCAATCGATTTGGCCTAATTATCTGTCATATCCTTCGGCTTGATCTGTGGAGATGAGTGACTTGACACGGTGATGCTCAATAACAGCATGCAGAGCATGGGAGGTTTGTAACGGACCTCGGCGTGCCACGAAAAGATCGTCGACCGCCCCCTCGCAGCTAGATTCTCCTGATATTTGACCGATAAGATGCGGGAACGGTAGGGTATGCTGTGATCCCGTTTCATCTGCTCGTGACGCTCGTTCTTTCATCCAGCGCGTGGCCGCTCGATGAACCCCGGCTCTTTCAGCCGGTATCTTCGGCCCGAACATTGAAGGGTGACGAGCTGCTTCGGATCGGCGAGATCCACGACGTGCAGAACCACTTCTCGGAAGCCCTCACGTATTATGAGCAAGCGCGCGAATTGTTTCGCGCGACCAAACAACGGCAAGGCGAAGCCACTGCCCTGACAAGGATCGGGTTGATTCTTGAACGACAGGGCCGGAGAGAAGATGCCGCCGCCCAGCTGCGTGATGCCTTGGCGCTCTTCTCAAAAGTTCCCGCCGGCCCGGCGCATGGAGATGCGCTGCTGACGCTCGGTAAAGTCTCTACCTGGTTGGGATCGCGGGAAGAAGCCGGCCGCTTGTTTGAACGAGCGCTGGACCGATACAGCCGGTCGCGCAATGTTCAGGGGGTGGTTTCGGCAAGGATACAACTCGGGCTCCTCCGGATCAGCGACGGGTTGACCCAAGAAGGACTCCAGCTCCTTGACCAGGCATTCAAGGGCGCCCACAACCGTCAGGACCACAATCAGACACTTGCGGCATTGCTTGCACTCGGCGATGCCCGCTGGATCATGGATGAGCCTGACGCGGCGAAGCAGTATTATGAACGGGCGCTTGCGCTGGTCGAGCAAAGACCTCAAGCCGGTATGGAAGCAGCGTTGCGCTACCGCGTGTCTGCAATGTACGGGGTCATCGGCCAACAGGAGAAAGGAATAGAATTGGCGAAGCGCGCGGCGACCCTCTATCAATCGTTACACGATCCGTCCGGTGAGGCGGCGTCTTGGGCGCTGCTGGCTTCCCTACATGAAGCGTTCGGACAGCATCAAGAGGCGGACGAATCCGGACAGCGCGCGCTTGCGATTTTCCGCAGGCGACAGATTGTCGTGCACGCCGCCCGCCCGTCCGCGAATCCTCTACCCTTGGAGTCGAGATGAAACGATGGGCCGTTGCCGCTTTCTCGTTCCGAAGCAGATCTATGAAGATGTACCGGAGCGGTTTTTTGGTGGTGATCTGGTGTCATGGGGAGGCGAGTCGAGCAGGCGATCGATCCACTTCGACGGCAGCTTTTCCACCGATTCATAAATGCGGGACTGCCACCACGACGAGATTTCGGCGAGATCCTCTTTCTGAAAGCGATGCTCGACGATGTCAAAGGTATCGTGCCGATAGAACACAACGTCGAGCGGGTATTCGACGCTGGTGGAGCTGGTGCGAGTGGCATCGAACGCTAGAAATCCCACCTTCAGAGCAAGGTCCATGCTGGAGTGATATCGCAGCACGCGATCGAGAAGCGGTTTGCCGTAACCGGTCTCGCCGATAATGCAGTAGGGGGTGCCCTCACTCACTTCCACCCAGTTTCCCTGAGGGTAGATGAGATAGAGCTTATGCTCTTGGTCGCTTTCCAACTGCCCTCCAACCAGCGCGTGGAGGTCGAAGATCAACCCGGCCTTATCGAGCGTAGCCTTATCTTCCTCGGCCACGCGGCGAATCTGAGTCGCAAACACGTTGACGGCTTTGAACAACTTATCGAACGTCTGATCGCCATGCCCAATCGCCTCGTCGAAATAGGTGACGGCCTTGTCGCGCACGGAGCGCAGCCCTGAGGTCATGAGAAACATCGAATGTCGTCCATGTTGATGGATGGACACCTTCCGGGCCATGATGCACTCCGCGCCGGTCGTCACCCGCGTGTCGGCGATACCGACGAGCCCATCTTCTACTTTCATGCCTAGGCAAAAGGTCATTGTGCCTCCGTTCCGGTGATTGTACTGTGGATGGGACGAGGGGCGAAGAAGGTCTCAGAAATGGCATCCCCAACCCGGTTGAGCTGCACTTGAAAGTGATCCAAGAATTCGTGAAGGCCGCTGGCTACGCAATCCTCAAGATCGCCGAAGTCCAACTCGGCGCGCAGCCGTCCCAGTCGTTTTTCGGCTTGGTTCTGATAGGACCCATGTTCGGAACCGGAGATGGCGTGCAGCGAGTCTTCGCTCTTGATGAGACAGTACCGGATGGCTCGCGGGAAAGTGGAGTCGAGAATCAGGAATGCCGCGACGTCGTCCGGTGCAATACGGCCAAAACGTTTGTAATACATCTCCAGGGCACTGGCGGATTTCAACAAGGCGGACCACTGGATAATATCGAATGGTGTACCGACTTCGGCGACAGTCGGGAGCAACATGTAATATTTTACGTCCAGAATGCGGGAGGTCTTGTCCGCCCGTTCCAGCAGACGACCGAGTCTGGCAAAATGCCAGCCCTCCCCGTGCGACATGGTGGCATGGGTGATGCCCAGAAAAAGATGGCTGTTTGCTTTCACGTCCGCCAAGAACGTATGAAGATTGTGGCTGGACAGGTCTTTCGAGGCGGTGGCCCTCACCATGAGATAAAAGCGATTGACTTGTTCCCACATGTCGGTCGAGATGACTTCTCGGACCGATCGAGCATTTTCCCGAGCGGCGGTAAGGCAGGACAGAATCGAGTTGGGATTCGCGGCATCGACTGAGAGAAATTGGATGACGGCCTCCTTCGTTGCCTTCCCACAACGGTCCGCAAAGCTCTCATGATCACCCGTGGTGGCCACCAACGGCTCCCATTGCTCCGTGGTGCCTCTGGGAAGATCGAGAGAGAGATTCAAGTTCACCTCGATGAATCGAGCATAATTCTCAGCCCGTTCGATGTAGCGGTTCAGCCAATAGATGGAACTCGCGACTCGGCTCAGCATCGTTGACCAGCAGGCTGTTGAAAAAGTTCCGCCACCTTCGTTCTCGCGTCGCTCAGAGGCTCAACGTACGGTACAGAGTACGCTTCGCCTCTTCACTCGCTGCGCCCTTGCTGGACGGCCTTTTTGAACAGCCTGCCCTTCGCGGCGCAGCGGCACTATCGTCGTTCATGATAGGACCCAGGTATCCTTATTGCCACCACCTTGAGACGAATTCACCACGAGCGATCCCTTCCGCAACGCCACACGTGTCATGCCTCCCGGCAAGACGTGCAGATCACGTCCATACAAGACGTACGGACGTAGATCGACATGGCGCCCTTCGAGATGATCCTCCACCAAGGTGGGTACCCGCGAGAGTGCCAAGGTTGGTTGGGCGATATAGTTACGCGGGTCTGCCTCGATGTGACGGGCATAATCCTCACGCTCCTGTTTCGAGGCATGGGGGCCGATCATCATTCCGTAGCCACCGGCTTCGTTGGTTGCTTTCACGACCAGTTGCTCCAAATGCTCCAGGACATAGGTCCGATCCCGTCTATCGGAACACACATAGGTCGGCACGTTCGGGAGGATCGGTTCTTCCGCCAAATAGTAATTGATGATCTTCGGGACGTAGGCATAAATGGCCTTGTCGTCCGATACGCCGGTGCCGGGCGCATTGGCGAGCGCCACCCTGCCTCTCTTGTATGAGTCCATGAGACCAGGGACTCCAAGCACGGAATCCTTTCGAAACGCCAACGGGTCCAGATAGTCGTCATTGATCCGCCGGTAGATCACATCCACACGCTGAGATCCCTTGGTCGTGCGCATGTGGACCGACCCATCCACAACGACCAGATCGTTGGCTTCAACCAATTCCACTCCCATCTTTTGAGCGAGCAGTGAATGTTCGTAATAGGCAGAATTGAAAGTGCCCGGCGTGAGAATCACGGCTGTCGGATCTGGAAGCTCAGAAAGGGACCGAAGGGTTTCCAAGAGTTGGTTAGGATATCCATCAACCGGCCGCACGCGATAGGCCTCGAACAGCTCGGGAAATGTCCGCTTCATGACCTGTCTGGCCTCCAACACATAGGCCACCCCGGACGGGCAACGGGTGTTGTCTTCAAGGACATAGTACCGTCCATCGCTGATTCGGACCAGGTCGATTCCGGCAATGTGGCACCAAATGCCGCGCGGTGGGTTGAGACCCATGCAGGGCTGCAAGAAACCCTTGCTGGAATAAATCAGCTCGTGGGGAATCACTCCGTTCTTGAGGATCTTTTGATCGTGGTACACATCGTCGATAAACAAGTTCAACGCGCGCATGCGTTGACGAATTCCCGATTCAATGTGCTCCCAATCCGACGCCGAAACGATCCGCGGTACGATGTCGAAGGGGAATATCTGTTCATGTCCGTCATCGCTTCCATACACGCCGAACGTCATTCCCATGTTGAGAATCACGCGTTCAGCCGCTTCTTGTCGTTTCTTCAGCTCCCCTTCCGGCAGTGACGCAAACTTTCTGAGCAAAAGGGTACTTCCGGGTCGTGGTTGCCCTTTTTCCTCGTACAGCTCGTCGTAATACCCTTCTGGGTCGTAATGCGAAAATCGTATGCTCATGCGAGTTACTCCAGGCAGGGCACACTAACAAAACACCTCGCGGGCTTCAACCGTTCCCATGGCCCACTGTTACCAAAGAGACACACCGTCTGGGTGTCGTCGTTTGCATTTGACCAGGGCTCTTTAGTAGCGTACTCGCCGATGATTACCGAATTTGTCGTTACTTCGGGAGAACAGCCCAAGCGGCTGGATCTCTTTCTCGTCAATCGAGAACGAGACATCTCGCGGTCGGCGTTACAGAGGCTGATCGAGCTGGGTCGCATTCGAATAAACGATCAGGTCGTGAAGGCCAGTCACAAGATCAAACCCGGCGATAGGATCACCATGGATGTGCCGAAGCCGGAGCCACTCTCGATCAGAGGAGAGGCGATTCCGCTGGACATCCTTGTTGAAGATAACGCCCTTCTCGTCTTGAATAAGCCATCCGGGATTGTCGTCCATCCTGCCCCAGGGAACTGGACCGGTACGCTTGTCAACGCACTGCTGCATCATTTTCAAACGTCGGGTGGAACCATTTCGACCATTGGGGGGAAAGAACGGCCCGGCCTCGTCCATCGACTGGACAAAGAAACGTCCGGCGTCATGGTGATTACCAAAACCGACGCGGCGCATCGCGCCCTTGCAGCGCAGTTCAAGCTCCATACCATCACCAGGGTCTATGAGGCACTGGTCTGGGGCGTCCCCAAGAAAGGCCGAGGACTGATCGACCTGGCTATTGGTCGGGACGTCAAAGACAGGAAGAAATTCTCCTCGCGAACGACCAGTCCCAAGGAATCCGTGACGGAATATGTGGTGGAGCGGAGGTACGGGAAAGCGGCTGCTCATGTGTTGCTCTACCCTCGAACGGGCCGAACGCATCAGCTTCGGGTTCACCTGGCCTCCCTGGGACATCCCATTTTGGGCGATCACACCTACGGCGGGCGAAAAGTGTGTATGATTGACCAAGTGGAGATTCCTCGCGTGATGCTCCATGCCAGAACCCTCGGCTTCACTCATCCGACGACGGGTAATGTGGAGGACTTCACGAGGTCGGTGCCTAACGATATGGAGCGGGTGATGCATGCACTTGAACGGGTCACCATCCCAGGGGAGAAGAAGTTGCCGCGTGGACCAATCGCCGACATGCGCGTTGCCGAGGATGCATGCTGACCACCGAAGTACTCGATGCCGTGGGAGGGTTAGCGGCTCATCTCAAGTCCTATGCTGCCAAACTTCCGCCCATTGTCCACTTGAGCGCACTGCCCTCCGGCCTGAAGCCTTCTTTCGAGGCGGTCGATAGCTACGAAACCATCGTATCCCGTATTCGAAGCCAAAGTGCCGGAACCCCATATAAGGCGCTGAATGAATCGTTGGTGTCCTCTCTGGAGGCGTTTGAAATCGGGAACCTCCTCGGGGCCGTTCAACCGCTTCTCGCGGCATTGGATCACTTGGAACGAATGCAGCGGGATAAAGAAATTGAGGCCGGACGAATGGACGAAAATCGACTCAAGGAGTACCGCGTCGCTCTACACAAAGTCCTTCCAGGTAATAAGCCTGAGTTGGACGGCGCGGGTGGAGGCATGTAATCGATGGTGTTGAGCTAAGAGTGCTGAGTGCTTAGTTTTTTCGGAGGCTCAGCTCAGCGCTCACAACCGCTCACAGCGATCAGTGGCCCATCTTGGGTCCCAACGCGTTCGCGCCGACGGTGACCAGTTTGAAGCGAGAAGCGCTCCCGCAGTGGGGGCACTTCGCTCGAACGGTTTCATCGTCGAGCATCTCAACCTCATCCGGTTTCAGCCACATGAGTTGGGAGCACTTTGGGCAGGTTCGGACTTGCGTTGACATCGGTTTCCCCGTACACTTTAAAGCTATTCGGGGGGATACTCTAGTATAAGATGCCTCCAACCCTCAAGTCCGCCGTCACCTACTCCCATAACGAGCCCCCTGACGCGTCTCAGCTCCTTGGGCTGTTCCATCAAGCCCCATGGGCTCAAGCCCGATCTCTCGACGACACGAAGGAAATGCTACGCCATACCGATCTCACCCTCTGTGCTTGGGATGGAGATCGTCTCATCGGGTTCGGTCGAGTACTCACCGACTTTATCTACCGTGCAACGATTTGGGATGTAATCGTCGATCGGGCATATCAGGGGCAAGGCGTGGGGACCGAGATCGTCCGACGTATCCTCGATCATCCACGTCTCACACGGGTGGAGCTCTTTTGGCTCTGCACCAGACGGCCGGGTTTTTATGAAAAACTAGGCTTCAGCGCAAAAGAACAGACAGGTATGGTGTGGAGTCGAAGCCGGAACAGTCATCTTGAGTAAGAAGACCGATTCCGAACGTGCCGGCGCCCCTGTCTGTGACAAGATCAGGTCAAAAGAACATCTTCCCACCGAAGAGAAACCCAAACGAAGACGCATTCCAGTCATCGTTTCGGCCGCCGGTACCGGTTGTGTGGCCGTCGTTCCGTTTGTAAGCCCATTCTGCATTGAGGGCAAACCGTTCATTGAGCTTGTAATCCGCTCCCCAGCCTAAGCGCCAGGCGAAGGTGTTGCTGGGACTGATGCGAATAGCCGTATCCTCGCCGAAGCTGTTGACGTTCACGCCGAAGCTCATGTTCACATACGGGACGATCCGACCTAATTTCACCGGACGCAATTCCACTGTCGGCAGCACCGACACCGTGTCTTGATGTCCAAGATCAACGTCCGGCTGCTCCAGGCTCACTCCGTGCCGTTCCCACTCAAGCATCATTCCAACCAAGAGCCAGGTGTTCACACTGTACAGGCCTTGAAAATTCACGAGCGGCCCAATCGAGGTCGAGGTGTTTTCGGAGAGCTGCTGGGTGAGGGGAGCAAACCCTACTCTAAAGCCCAATACCCATTTGCCTGGTTCTATCCCTCCGAACTCTTCCGCGAAAATTGGTGCTGGAAATGTAGAGATGGTGGTGAGAACAATGAGCCATACTCCAATCAATCCTGCTTGGAGCGACTGTCTACGCATGAGACACCTCCTCCCGTACAGTGGGTGTACCACGGTCATCTCTGGTTCTAGATCGCGCGCTTCTGCATTGTCATGCGCGCACTGACTCGGTGTGGCTGAGTCAGGTAGAACTCTGCTTTGCGAAGATTGAACGCAACCTGCTTGCAGTAGGTTGACTTTCCTCCGGTGCCGCACGGCTCAGAAAGCTCATGCGGTATGCCCAACAATACAACAACGGTCTCAAAGTCGCGAAGAAAAATATTGTGTTCTGCCGGGATGAATCGACACCTGTTCTCTTGTGTAGGTGCCCGCAGATCGCGGCTCATCCTTCTCTGCGAGCACGTCTTCCATCGCAAACAATTGAGACCATTTCTTGGAGGTCTGCCGCAGTTCGTCTTGCAACAGGAATGGAGGCTCAGTTACAGTGCCTCGCAAAGCTGTTTTCCCCACACAGGAGGGCTTATGCATTGGATCAAACAGTACACGGCCACTCTAGTTGTCGTCTTCAGCCTCATGATCGGCAGCGTTAAAGCACCCACTTTGAGTTGGGCTCATGAAGGTATGCCCGAAGAAGGCCAAAGCACCAGTCCCATGATCGGTAGCTCTAAAACCGCCGATTTGAGATGGGTTCATGAAGGAATGGCCGAAGAAGGCAAATTCACCGCTGGGTTTCGACTGGGCCCGAGTTTCACGACTCAGAGTTCCGGCGTATCGACCGTTGGGCCACTCCTCAATTTCCAAGGCATGTACGGACTCAACCGGTGGTTCCGTGTCGGCATGATGCTGGAATGGCAAAATCATGGAGTCGATCCGGGGAGTGGATCGGTCAATACGGTCACCCTTCTCCCTGCCAACCTGGAGTATCGTCCTGGGCATTTCGGGAACCTCATTCCATATCTGACCACCGGAATTGGTGTAAACATCAACACAAAGAACGTCTCGGACAGCTTCGCCTGGCGACTCGGCGGTGGTCTCGATTATGCCGCGACCAACTGGTTTCCTAACGCCCCAACGGGCATGATGCTCAATGTGGAGGCGGTCTGGAACCGGAACCATCCATCCGGTGGTGACGCTTCCACCATGGGCTTGATCTTCGGTGTCCGACATACTTACTGAGTCGGAGAGGTGTATGGGGCAACGGGAGGTAAAGCCGCCCCCACCCATGGCCTTTCCCCAAGGAAAGGTTCGGTAGTTTCAGGTTTCCAAACGCCGGGCCAAGGCTGTTCTTGAATCACCGGCGGCCGATGTCAAAACGTACTTGCACAACGAACTATGCGCTGAAGCGTCGCCTTACGGGCGAAACGGAGCAAGAGTTTTAATGGGAATGAGCGAGCCGTGCGCGCCGCACACGTTTCGGAGAGAAGAAAACCGAGATGAAAAACACCGTGGTGGCCAGTAAGACAATGGCCGGCCCGGAAGGCACATCCCACAGGGCCGACATGACGACACCCGCTACCGACGTCAGAATCCCGATCGCTGCCGAATAGAGGGTCAGTGCCGCCAGACTATGAGTGAGTTGATAGGCGGTCGAGGCGGGAATCAGGATCATGGCAAAGACCAAGATCGCTCCGACGGTCTTCAGTGAGACAACCACCGTCAGGGCGACCAAGGTCAGGAGGAGAAAAAATATCTGTCGTGCCGGCACGCCGGACGCTTCAGCCATCTCTTGGTCGAAAGCGATGAAATAAAGTTCTTTGGCGAACAGCAGAAGGAGGCCCAGCACGAGCACACTCAACGCTCCAATGATCTGTAGCTCTTCAGGAGTGACCGATAGAACACTGCCGAATAAGTATCCGTACACCTCTGCATTGTAAGTTTTCATCAGTCCGATAAAGAGAATGCCCAGTGCCATTGTCGTGGTATAGAGAATGCCGATTGAGACATCCAGTTTCATTCGGCCGCGTTCTTCGGCCCAGCCGGTAATCCAGACCGTCGCAAGGCCGAATAAGATTGCCGGCAGCAATGGCGGCCATCCCATCAAGTAACCGAGTGCCACGCCCGCGAATGCGGCATGCGACGTCCCGGCTCCGACAAAGGCCAGTCCTCGCAAGACGACAAATACGCCGATGACCGAGCAGAGTCCGCCGACCATCGCTGCGGCAAGAAGGGAGCGTTGCATGAAGTCGTAAGCGAGGAGATCGAGCATAATATCAAGTCAATTTTCAGTGGTGATGGTGGTAGTCTTCGACGATGACGAGATCTTTCTCTGTAATCACGAGGTCTTTGCCGTACACCTGATGAAGAATTTCCGGCTTGAGAACATCAGCAGGGGGGGCGGCGGCGAAGAGTCTGGTTTTGAGAAGAACCAATCGATCCACCCGTGACCGGATCATATTAATGTCGTGCGTAATAAGGAGGACCGTGAGTTGGAGCTCGTCATGAAGGTGCTGGACCAACTCAATGACATTGTGCTGGGTGGTGATGTCCAAACCCGTTGTCGGTTCATCCAATATCAGGACCTTGGGTTGCTGGGCGAGAGCCCTGGCGATGAAGACGCGCTGTTGCTGGCCGCCGGACAGATGCCCGAGGGCATTATCCTTGTGGGATTCCATTCCAACCTGAGCCAGGGCTTCCAGCGCGATGTCATAGTCTTTTCTCCTTGGGCGCTTGAACAGGCCGAGTGCTCCGTAACGACCCATCATCACTGTTTCGAGGACCGTCACCGGGAAATTGCGATCGACGACTCCTTTCTGCGGGAGGTAACCGATTTTGGCGCGATGATGGCAGCGGAGCTCATCACAGGCGCAGTCGAAGATATGAAGATGTCCCTCCACTGGAGCGAGAAGTCCCAGGACAGCGCGGCAAAGGGTCGTCTTGCCTGATCCATTTGGGCCGATGACTCCCACGAACTCGCCCTCGTAGATATCCAACGAAATGTCTTTGAGCGCGATGAGCCCGGGAAACCCGAAGGAGGCATGGTCGAAACGGATGATCGGCTCGCGGGGGTCAGACACGGAATCCGAAGCTCCTTCCGGCAGTAAGATGAGAAAGGTTACGAGGTCCTTTCCAACGCACCGGCCAATTGGAGCACATTATGGCGAAGCATGTCGAGGTAGGTCTCGGTTCCCGGCAAACCGCCCGGCATCGTCGTCAAAACGACGACATGGGCCTTGGTTTCTCTCGCTAGTAGATCCGGGAGTCGCTGGCTGAGCTGAATCTCGGATACGACAACCCTGATATTCTCCTTTCTTATCTTCTTAATGAGAGATTGTAAATGAAAGGCGGATGGTTCTGCACCGGATTGCTTATGAATCGTACCGACAATATCAAGGCCGAATCGCTTTGCCAAATAAGGCCAAGCCGGATGATGGGCGATGAAACGCCGGTCGGATAGGCGCTGAGTACGCAGGGACAGTTCTTTTTGCAACTGACCAAGCCGTTGGAGGTAGTCCGCTTGATTGGTCTGGTATTCAGCCCTATGGCTTGGGTCCACCTCGATAAGGGCTTCGGTGATGTGGCGCAGCATAATGGCGACATTCTCGGGGTCCAGCCAAATATGCGGATTCCCTGTTTCCCCATCGTGATGTGTCCCTTCATGTGCGTCCGCATCGTCTCGAATCAGGTCTACTCCTTGGGAGGTCGTGATCACACGTAACGATTGGTCTCCCGCGTTCTTCACTAGGGATGAAACCCAGACCTCCAGCCCCATGCCGATCTCCAACAAGAGCCTGGCCTTTCGGACCGCGACCAGATCGGTGGGCTTGGGTGAATAGGTATGCTCGTTTTCGTAGCCGCTCAACAAGGAGGTGACTTGTATATGAGGGCCACCGACCTGTTCTGCCAAATCCTTCAGGACGGGAATCGTGACCACCACGGGAATGGGGTCGCGAGCTTCGGTAATGGTGTCAAAGGGGGACAGAAAGCTGACCAATACGATGAGGAGAGAGAAAACAGGCAACTTCCGCACGTGGTTGACCAAAAACATCGGCGGGGACGGTATCATTCGCATAGTACGGTGTCAACGAGATCATGAGAGCGATATCACGCAATGGGCCCTGTCCATTCGCTCCTTGACCATATACAAAAGTTCGATTAGCGTAGCACACCCGTGAGCCTCTCAGCATTCGTGCGGGTGGTGAAAGGATACCGGAGATGAATGTTGTCGGATTGATGTCAGGAACTTCAGCAGACGGAGTGGATGCGGCGCTGGTCACCATCGTCCGTCGGAAAGCCGGCCTCCACGTCGAGATGAAAGCATTTCATTCGCTTTCCTATCCCCGTTCGCTGCAGCAACGAATTCTCTCCGCATCGGTTTCAGGAACGGTGGCGGACATTTGCCACCTGAATGCGCTCTTAGGCGAATGGTTCGCCGACGCCGCCTTGGGAGTCATTCGGTCGGCTCAACTGTCCCCTGAGGACGTAGATCTGATCGGATCTCACGGCCAAACGGTGCACCACCTGCCGCATGGCATCAAAGATACCGGTGTCGGTGCAATACGGTCCACCCTGCAAATCGCTGAGCCGGCCGTGATTGCCGAACGCACCGGAATTACCACGGTCGCCGATTTCCGCCCACGCGACATTGCAGCCGGCGGACAAGGAGCGCCGCTTACGCCAGGGGCCCACGCGCTGCTGTTTGGGCACCCGCGCCGCGCGCGGCTCATCGTGAATCTTGGCGGCATCAGCAACGTCACGTACATTCCTCGGGGATCAGGCTCCACGGAACTCGTTGCGTTCGACACTGGACCGGCAAATATGGTGCTCGATGGGCTCATGTCCCGCATCACCAATGGTCGGGCCTCGATGGACCGTGAGGGGCGCTTGGCAGCCAAAGGCCGGGTCGATTCAAGATTACTCGCCAAACTTCTTGCACATCCGTATCTTTCTCAGGCGCCTCCCAAATCGACCGGTCGTGAGGCGTTCGGCGCGAAGATGTTGGATGAGTTACTCAATTGGCAACAAACACGTCGATTATCAGTCGAAGATCTTCTGGCCACCTGTAGCCGTTGGACTGCCGAAGCGGTCGGTACGGCAAGGCGGTGGATCAAGGGAGGAATCGATGACGTGATCGTGGGTGGGGGCGGTGTCAAGAATCGGGCGATCATGGGACATTTAACCGATATCTTTGCTCCAGTGCCGGTCACGCCGTTTGAGTCGCACGGTTGGGACAGCAAGGCGCTGGAATCGGTGGCTTTTGCCGTCCTGGCCTATCAGACCGTGATGGAAGAGTGCGGGAACGTCCCATCAGTTACGGGGGCGGCGTCCCCAAGATTATTGGGCTGCATCGTCCCGAGCGGCCCACAATGGTATGAGCGGCTACGATCACGAAAAGGCGGACGTAAAAAGAAATGAGACTGCTTCTGGTTGGTGCGGTAATCGCAGTGATCATCATGCTTTGGCGCTATCTGACGAAGGCACGACGAAGAAAGAAGGGGACAGCGCCGTTTGCCATTCCTTCCGGCGTCACCATCGGTGCTACTCGATTGCTCGAAAAAGAGGAGATCGCGTTGTATAGCCTCCTGCAAATGGCCGTTCAGGAGCGCTACCTCGTGTTTAGTCAGGTGCCCCTGTGGTCCTTCGTAGAGATCGAAGCGGGGGCAAAGGAGCGTTCGGATGTTTTGCGCCAGATCGCACTCAAGCGAGTCGATTTCGTCTTAGTCCATCCCGGGTCCTGCCATGTCGAACAGGTCGTGCAGATCGAGCACGAATCTGCCGACCCTCAGCAGACTGAACGGCAGCATGTCATCGAGTCGGTACTCGATGCGGCGGGAATCAAGCTGACGAAGTTGCAGCCCAAGCAAAGCCACTCGCTACCCAATCTCACCGCTCGACTGGGATTAGCCGAAGAGGAATAACGACGGAGGCTCCTTGGCTGGTGGGGTATCAGGACGGCAGCAGGTCTTGGATGAAGATCGTGATGAGCTCGTCGCGCACCTCCCTGTCGAAAAGGACATTGACACCGGCCAGCCGGGCCGGAATTTCAAACACCTCTTTCAGCTTGCCTCCTGAAAAGCGAAGGGCACTGCAAATCGGTTGAGATTCTGTCGAAGTTTAATTGCAATCTACACGTGTACGCTAAAATGTAGATAGGATGATATCAATGGCATTGAATATCCGAAATCGTCAAGCAGAGCAATTAGCTACGATGATTGCAGATCTGACCGGAGAATCGAAGACCGAAGCAGTGAGAAAGGCCCTCGCGGAACGCCTCGCGAATCTCAAACGCCGGCGCACGCGCAGACGATTGGCAGATGAACTCGATGAAATTGCGGAACACTGCGCCTCTCTTCCGGTCCTGGACAGGCGTAGCGCGGATGAGATTCTAAGCTACGATGATCGGGGAATCTCCACGTGATTGTGATCGATACCTCCGCAGTCATGGCCATTCTGGAAAATAAACCTGAACACCGCATGTTCAATGAAGTGATCGAGCGGGCAGACCGGTGTCTAATGTCGGCCGCGACATATGTGGAGACAAGCGTACTGATCGAGGCCCGGCGCGGCTATGACGGCGTGCGGGATTTCGATCTCTTTGTGGCGAAGGCCGGTATCGAGATCATGGCCGTAGACGCGGAACAAGCCAAGATCGCCCGCATGGCCTACAGACAATTTGGTAAGGGCCGACATCAGGCGAAATTGAATTTTGGGGCCTGTTTTCCCTATGCACTGGCCAAGGTGATGGACACTGCTCTTTTGTTTAAGGGAGGAGATTTCTCGCATACGGACATTCCGGCCGCAGGATGACTGAATAGATATTGGAAACATCATG
>JAHBWU010000056.1 GCA_019636835.1 Nitrospira sp. | reverse complement strand
CTTTACGATATCGTGGACGGTGAAGCGGGCGATGACCCGAGTCTCAGACCCAATCAAATTCTTACGATGTCTCTGCGATATCCCGTCTTGCAGAGAGACCGATGGACACCTGTCCTCGCCGTAGTGCGCGACAAGCTATTGACGCCGTACGGCCTGCGCAGTCTGGCACCGGGCCACCGGGACTATAAGACGATGTATTTCGGGGACCTCCGCGCACGAGATGCCGCTTACCATCAAGGCACAGTGTGGGCCTGGTTGATCGGTCACTTCATCGATGCCTCTCTGAAAGCAGGAGTGGCTCGTGCGGAATGTCGTCGGATGTTGAGCGCCTTCGATATGCATTTGGCGGACGATGGGATCGGCACCATCAGTGAAATATTCGATGCCGATCCTCCCTACGTGCCACGTGGATGCATTGCACAGGCCTGGAGTGTCGCCGAAGTGCTCCGTGCATATCAGGCCACGAAGGACGAAACCATCAGGTCCACAACAGCCCATGAGAATGAGTAAGACACGAGGCGACAGATGAGAGGATCCTGTCCAGGGGGTTGCTAAGGATGGAACTGAGGATCGGAACATCGGGTTGGCGGTGTTAGCATTGGAGACAGCGGTACCATCCCGAGTCATTGGCGTCTCAAAAATGGTTGGGGTTCTATGCGCAGGATTGCGATTCAGTAGAAATCAACTTCGCTTTCACTTCCGGATAAGAAACAGTGGCACAGTGCCTAGTAAAAAACTGCCCGGCGAATGACTGACGCGGCCTATGTCGCTACGCTTTTAGAGGGTTTTATGCAGCCGCAGCACCGCGATCGAACGGGCGTTGAGATCATACGCCTTACCGCCCCGCAACTGCTGCTGATCTTCCGTTGCTTCCGTCTCGCTCGTATCCAGAAGCCTTTCCCATCGGACTCCGCGCTGATGTGCGGGGAGAGTAAACGGAAGAACTTTGTGATGGGCGTTAAACAGCAACAAGAGCGTGTCGCCGTGTATGGGCCGCCCTCTGTAGTCCTTCTCACGGATGGCATCACCAGCCAGGCGTACGCCGAGTGAGCGGGCGTGCTCGTCCTGCCAATCTTGATCGGTCATTTCATGCCCATCCGGCCGAAACCAGGCGATGTCCTTGATTTCAGATCCGCGGATACGTCGTCCTTGAAAGAACTGACGGCGCCGCAACACGGGCTGCTCGCGCCGTAATTGAATCAGTCGTTGCACAAAGGCCAACAGCTGACGATCACGGTCCTTCAGGTCCCAGTCGAACCAACTGATCTCATTGTCCTGGCAATAGGCGTTATTGTTGCCCCCCTGAGTGCGGCCGAGTTCATCGCCGCCGCAAATCATGGGAACTCCTTGAGAGAAGAGCAGCGTCGCGAGAAAATTTCGCTTCTGTTGCTCGCGCAGGGCCAGGATAGCCGGATCGTTGGTCGCGCCTTCCACGCCGCAGTTCCAGCTTTGATTGTTGTCGCTACCGTCTCGGTTCTCTTCTCCGTTCGCTTCGTTGTGCTTGTCGTTGTAGGAAACCAGATCGTTGAGCGTGAAACCGTCATGAGCAGTCACGAAGTTGATGCTGGCGTAGGGACGTTTTCCGGTGCGTTCGTATAGATCGCTGCTGCCCGACAGCCGGTAGCCAAACTCGGACACTTGTCCGCCGTCGCCTTTCACATAGCGACGGATGGTATCGCGGTACTTATCGTTCCATTCGGCCCAACCTAAAGGGAAGTTCCCGACCTGGTAGCCGCCCGAAGCCAAGTCCCATGGTTCGGCGATGAGTTTGACTCGGGACAGAATCGGATCCTGATGGATGATGTCAAAGAAGGCGCCCAGGCGGTTGACGTCATGTAGCTCTCGCGCAAGGGTGGAGGCGAGATCGAAACGGAACCCGTCTACGTGCATCTCTTCGACCCAATAGCGCAGACTGTCCATGATGAGCTGCAACACGCGGGGATGATTCATGTTGAGCGTGTTGCCGCACCCGGTATAGTCCATGTAGTAGCGTTTGTTGTCGTCCACCAGACGGTAGTATGCGGCGTTATCGATACCTCGGAAGCACAACGTCGGGCCAAGATGATTGCCCTCCGCGGTATGGTTATAGACCACGTCGAGAATGACTTCGATTCCCTCGCTGTGCATCGTTTTCACCATCGTCTTGAACTCGCGCACCTGCTCGCCGCGTTTCTGGGAATGCGCGTACCGGATGTCAGGCGCAAAAAACCCGATTGAATTGTAGCCCCAATAGTTGGTGAGACCGCGATCGTGGAGGTGCTGGTCGCGAATGAAGTGATGGACGGGCAACAATTCGACGGCGGTCACACCGAGAGCTTTTAGGTGGTCCAGAACGGCCGGAGACGTCAGCCCCAAGTACGTCCCGCGCAGGGCCTCGGGCACCTCGGGGTGGCGGGCGGTGAGTCCTTTTACGTGAACCTCATAGATCACCGTCTCGTCCCAGGGAGTGCAGAGCAATGTGTCGGCACCCCAGGTGAAGGAGGAATCGACGGCGACACTCTTGGGGACGTAGGCGGCGTTGTCTCGATTGTCCATCGACAAATCGGCTTGCGGATCGCCGATTCGATAGCCGAACATTTGCCCATCCGACCATTGCACGTTACCCGCCACTGCTTTGGCATAAGGGTCGATGAGCAGTTTTGCAGGGTTGAAGCGATGCCCTTGGGCCGGATCGTAGGGGCCATGGACACGGTACCCATAGTGCTGTCCGGGCAGGATCTCCGGTAAGTAAATGTGCCACACCTGATTCGTTTGCTCTTCGGTCAGAATGCAAGCGGAGGGTTTGGGATCATCAGCGCGGTCGAATAGACAGAGCTCGACCTTCGTCGCATTTTCGGAGAATAGGGCAAAGTTGACGCCTTGACCGTCCCACGTGGCCCCCAGCGGAAATGGAGTTCCTGACCATGTACGCATGACAAGACCTTAACAAAATGGATGCCAGTGATGGCACAAGGGGAAACCCTGGGACAATGTGTATAGCGAAGACAGCTCATCCCGGCAGCGTTGGTAATATACACGGTTTGTTTCCCACAACACGAGATGGTGTGTATCTTCTACCTGGCGCATGCTAGGGGGATTACCAGGTTTCAAATCCGCAGGATCCCGCTACAAGTCGGAGCAAATTGTCCCTTCAAGGAAGGAGGAATCCGTCTATGGACCATTACATCACGAATATCGAAGAAGCAACCATCCAAAACGACATGTTCCGCAAAGTGTTGTTCACCGCAGAGCACAGTCAACTGGTCTTGATGAGCCTCAAGCCGGGGGAAGATATCGGCACAGAAACTCATCGGCTGGATCAATTCATCAGAGTAGAAGCGGGGCGCGGCACCGCTTATTTGAACGGTGTGGAGTATCCGCTTGCGGATGGAACAGCGGTAGTTATTCCAGCAGGGACCGAACACAATATTAGGAATTCCGGTCATGAGCCCTTGAAGCTCTACACGATCTACAGTCCACCGGAACACAAAGACGGCATTGTGCATGCCACAAAACAGGATGCGCTCGGTGACCGAGAGGGCCACTTCGACGGCAAAACCACAAGCATGCTCAAAGAACCGTCGGCGCCGATTCTTCGGTAATCGATCATGGACGAGTCGTCCTCCTGTTGACGAGGTTCGGTCTCGAAGCCGTGAAAATGTTTGAGGATGTCTCCGCTTCGGCGGATCGCCGATCGGGTGAGAGCCTTCCTATGGATGTCTTCGGTTCACCATCCATAAAGTGCCATACAGCTAGGGAATCCTCTAGACCTTATCCATGGCGGGCGATGTCTACGAAGCAACTCGTAATCTCAGAAGCGTGCATGTAGTGCGGTGGTGGCGAGATCCGTGACGACTAATCGGATGAAGTCGATCGCCGGTCCGGGATAGCTTCCCAACCAGAGGAGCATCGACGCAATCACACTCAACGACAGGACGGTGGCCCAGTGACCCGGGATTACGTGCCCGGATGCGCTGGTTTCAATCGTAATTTCCGCTGTCGAACGGTCGAACAGGGTCACGATCAAGCGCAAATAGTAATAGACGCCGATGGCGCTGTTGAGGATCAGCAGCAGAACTAAAGGCCAAAGTCCGGCTTGGACTCCTGCCGCGATCGCATAAAATTTCCCCAGGAACCCCGCTGTGATCGGAATGCCGGCCAGCGACAAGAGGGAAAGGATAAATGTGACGGCCAGCCAAGGCCGCGACCAAAATAACCCGCGATAGTCCTCGAATGTGTCGGCGTCTCGAAGCGGAGTGGATCGAACCGTCACTACACCGAAGGCTCCCAATGTCGTCGTGACATAGGCCACGAGATAGAACGTCACGGCCTCGGCAGCGAACGGCCCTCCCGCGAGGAGCGCCACCTGCAAATAACCAAAGTGTGCAATGGACGAGCAGGCGAGCAATCGTTTGACATTCTGTTGCAGCAGCGCCAGGAAGTTTCCCGCGAGCATAGAGGCGGCGGCGAGGAACCCAAAAAACGGATCGAGAATCTGCATCTCGGCCATTCGCAGGTCCGAGACGAAGCGAAGCAACAGCGCCACGACGGCTACCTTGGCAACGGTCGCGACATACGCCGTGATGGGCGTCGGCGCGCCTTGATAGACGTCCGGAATCCAGAGATGGAATGGAGCAAGTCCGAGCTTAAAGCCGATCGCAACCATCACGAGGGTGAGCCCTCCCAGCCAGAGGAGCGGCTTTGTGCCGTGAGCCGCCATGGCGGCACCTACTTCGGCAAAGACCATCGTCCCGGTTTGAAAGTACAGCAGCGCCATGCCGAACAGAAGAAAGGCAGAGGCGGTGGACGAGAGCAACAGATACTTGAGCGAGGCTTCCAGCGGAGCACGACGTGTCCGCAAGTAGCCGATCAGGCCGTACAACGAGACGCTGATCAACTCCAATCCCAGAAAAAATGAGACGAAGTGCACGGACGCCGTAAGAATGAGGGCGCCGAACGTGGCCACCAATACGAGGAGATAGAATTCCTCGCATTCCTCGCGATCGTTCACGCGCAGCGTCCAATAATGGTAGGACAGCGCAATGACGATCAGTGTCGCGGCCAAAACGAGCCCCATATACAGCAGGGCATAGGTATCGAGCCGCAATAACATCGCCACCGTCCGAGGCGCGACGGATGCCGCCAGAGGCAACGTGCCGAGGGTGATCACGACACTCGCGGCGGCAAGCGTGGCAATCGTCGCATGGTGTCTGCGAACGGCGATCCCCAGCATGGTCATGATGCAGAGTGATCCCATCGCGAGAATGGGGGAGAGCGCGAAAAGGTCCGTCGTCGTCATCCTGCGCTCCCATGTGGAAGATGCGGGACAGGCTGAAGCAGCAACGTCGAAGGATCGTCGATCGGCTGCCACGGAGCTGCATTCGGCGTGGATGGTTCAAGGTAATGGAGGAACGGCAGTGTGGGCTCAGTCGCCGAAAACACGGCCATGGGATACCAGCCCAGCCAGACCAGAATGATCATCATCGCAACCAGCACGGCGAAGGGAGATCCTGAGAGATCCGGCAAGTCCCGATCGACTCTGAGGGGCCCGTGAAACGTTCGCTGAATCAACGCCAGCGAATAAATCGCTGCGGTCACCATGCCCGTGGAGGCCAGTGTCGTCAACCATGGATGCGCGCGAAATGATCCGAAGAGCACCAGGAATTCCCCGATGAAATTGGCGAGTCCCGGCAGACCGAGGGACGCGACGGCGAAAAAGAGAGCGATGGATGCGAGCCGCGGCACCGACGCCCATAGGCCGCCCATCAGGCGCATATCCCGCGTGCGGAGCCTTTCTTGTAACGCGCCCGCCAGCATAAAAAGAGCGGCCGAGCTGACCCCATGCGCGATGAGTTGCAGCACCACGCCTTGGAGAGCCAGCCTGTTCATGGCAAAGATGCCGATCAACGCAATCCCGAGATGACTGACGCTGCTGTATGCGACAAGCCGCTTGTAATCCGTCTGAGCAAACGCCAACAGGGCCCCATACAGGGTGCCCACAATACCCAGACCCATCGCGATGGGAGCCGCCTCTCGTGCAGCATCCGGAAAGAGGGGAAGAAGGAAACGTAACAGCCCATAGGCGCTTGGTATCTGAAGCGCCCCGGCGAGTATGATGCTGGCGCCGGTCGGGGCTTTCTCATACGCGTCGGGAAGCCATGTATGGAACGAGACAATCGGCAGTTTGATCGCGAACGCGATGAAGAAACCCAGCATCAACCACCGGCCGACATCCGATGAGATCGTCAGTCCAAGGAGATCGTCGTAGTCGAAACTGGGCGATCCTGCCGCGCCTTGGTGAACAACCGCTAAGGCGATGATTGAGACAAGCAGGATCAGACCACCGCTCTGCGTGAACAGAAAAAACTTGACGGCAGCCTGTCGACGATGTTCGTGTCCCCATACGCCGATGAGGAGATACACCGGCAACAACATGACTTCCCAGAACAGAAAAAACAGGAACAGGTCGAGCGCGACAAGCACTCCGATGACGCCGCTCAACGCAAGGAGAAGATTGAAATGGAAGAAGCCGATGCGTTCCCGTATTTCGGTCCATGATGCAACGACTGCGACCAACCCGATCGCCGGTATCAGTGCGATGAGGACGAAACTGAGCCCATCCAGGCCGAGGTGGAGAGCGATTCCCCATTGCGGGATCCAAGGCGTTCGGGTTTCGCATAGCCATCGCCCGTGCTCGGCTGCGTCGCAAGCATAGGGAAATACCCAAAACCACAATGACAGCAACGTATCGCTTATGAGGGCTGCAAAGGCGATCCAACGGGGCGCCACACTCGATAGACGTTCCGCCCACCACGCGAGTGGAGCGGCGAGCAAAGGAATGCCGATGAGCAGCCACAGTATCATCGAGGTTGAAATCCAATGAAGAGTCCAAGAAGGACCAGAGTTCCTATGGCGAAGGTGGCGGCATACCACCGGACCTTGCCCGTCTGCGTGCGCACAAATTGCCCATGCGTCAGGCTGATCGCATCGACAAGGCGTTGATACGCGCGGTCGAGCGCATCAACGGAGGTGCTTGTCAATGAGAGCCATGGCCGCACCAACAGGCGATCGTATGTGTGATCAAATCCCCACTCTCGCTGCCACAGCGCTGCGACGTTATCTCGCCAGGAAGGATATGCCGTGCGGCTCGATGGATCTGTTCTTGGAAAAAACGCTGAGAAGGCCAAGCCAATGCCGAGCAATGACATAAACCCGGCCGCGATTTGTTGACGGACTTCTTCTCCGACATCCCTCTCCTGGACGGCGGCTTGGTTCGGCAAGGTATGGGCCAGATAGTGGCTGAAGAGCGGTAGCTCTCCGAGCGTCCTGGGTACCTCCAAGAATCCGACCGTCAAGGCGAGCAGGGCAAGTAGGATCAGCGGAATGGAGACGGCGGGTCCTGCCTCCGGACCGGGCCTGGTCCGCTGTTCGCCGAAGAACACCAGAAACACCATTCGAAAACTGTAGAGTCCCGTCAGCATGGCGCCGATGATGCCACCGATCCAAAGCCAGTGGTTGCTGAACGGCGACGACCATGCCGACCAGAGAATCCAATCCTTGCTGTAGAAGCCGGACGTGATGAGCGGGACACCCGACAGAGCGGCTGCTCCGATGAGAAAGGACCAAAAGGTCAGGGGCAAGCTTCGTCGTAATCCGCCCATCCTATACATATCTTGTTCATGGTGGAGACTCAAGATCACAGATCCGGCAGAGAGGAAGAGGAGAGCCTTGAAACAGGCGTGCGTCAAAAAATGGAACAGCGCCGCAGACCAAGCCCCGACGCCCAGTGCCAGGAACATGTAGCCGATTTGACTGATCGTTGAATAGGCCAACACGCGTTTGATGTCCCGCTGCATGAGCGCATTGACGGAGGCAAGCAAGAGCGTCAGGACACCGATGATTGCCACGGCAAGCTGCACCGCCGGCGCGAGCGTGAAGAGACCGTGCATGCGGGCGATGAGGTAGACCCCGGCGGTCACCATGGTTGCCGCATGAATCAATGCGCTCACCGGCGTAGGGCCGGCCATGGCGTCCGGAAGCCACACATGTAAAGGGAGCTGCGCCGATTTGCCGAGCGCTCCGATCAACAGAAGAGCTGCGACCGTGACGGCGAGCGCCGATCCGGTGGGCCACGCCTCGACGGCGCGTATAGAAACTTCTTGCATCGACAACGTTCCCAGATAGGAAAAGATGATGAACAGGCCGATCGCCAATGCCGTATCTCCGATGCGGGTGACGATAAACGCCTTCTGCGCCGCCGCTCCATTCTCAGGGTCTCGATACCAGAAACCGATCAACAGGTAGCTGCAGAGGCCGACGCCTTCCCACCCCACGTAGAACAGGAGCAGATTGTCGGCGAGGACCAAGGTCGCCATGGCGGCCACGAACAAATTCATGTAGGCAAAGAATCGACGGTACCCTTCGTCGGCGCCCATATAGCTTGTGGAGTAGAGATGAATGAGAAAACCGATGCCGGTCACGACGAACAGCATGAGTAAGGCGAGCGCATCAAGATGCCATGCCACTTCCACGGTCATGTCGGACACGTCTATCCAACTCCACAAGACTTGACGGTACGACGTTCTGCGAGACAGCTGCGGTATGAACTCGACCGCGGCGAGTCCGGTGATCAACGCGGCGGCGCCCACCGAACCGCAGCCGACCCATGCGATCTGCCGACGGGATAGTCGGGCGCCGAGCGCCAGAAGCAACAGGTATCCGGCGAGAGGAAGCGCCGGGATGAGCCAAAGCAGACGAAGCATACTCAGCCTTTCATCTCACTGATGGCATCGGCATCCAGAGTGTTGAAGCGGGAGGAAATCTGGAGCACGATCCCCAGCGCCACCGACACTTCGGCCGCGGCCAGCGTCAAAATGAACAAGTACATAATCTGGCCATCGGCCTGTCCCCATCGGGCTCCGGCGGCGATGAAAGCCAAACTGGCGGCGTTGAGCATGATCTCAATGGAAAGCAACATGTATAAAATATTGCGCCGCATCAGCGCACCGATGAGTCCCAAGCAGAATAGAATCATGGCCAGAATCAACGCGTGAGTCGTCAGCATCAGCGACGCTCCTTGCCGCGTCGTCGCCCCATGTGGTAAGCGCCGATCAGACCGGCCAGCAGCAGCATCGACGCCAGTTCGATGGCGATCATATACGGGCCGTAGAGACTGATCGCCACTTCCTTCGGTTGGACGTAGACGAGATCGTGCGACGGCGCGTGCTCGGCCATGATGACGTAGAACGCTTCCCCCAGCAGCACGAAAGCCAGTAAGCTGGGTCCTATCCAGATGCCGGGCGACAGCCAGCGGCGTTCCTGCTCCACGGTTAAGGGGCCTTGGTTCAGGAGCATCACCACAAAAATGAAGAGCACCATGATGGCGCCGGCATAGACGATGATCTCTAACGCCGCGGCAAACGGCGCCCCCAGCAAATAGAAGATCAAGGCTGACGCGATCAGCGCGACGATGAGATAGAGCAGGGCATGCACGGCGTGCAGGTGGGTGATCACGCGGAGAGTCGCCAAGACGGCGACCGAGGCGGCGATGTAAAAAAGTATTTCCATGTTCACGTCTCCGTCACGGCATCAAACTCTTCACGTCCACCGGCGGCCTTTCATTTTCAGCCCCGCCCTTATCTTTGTCGCGAATCTTCACCCCCGCCACTCGATAGAAGTTGTAGTCGGGATACTTGCCGGTGCCGCTGATCAATAGGTCTTCCTTCTCGTAGACCATATTTCGGCGGGCGTACTCGCTCTGCTCAAAATCCGGGACGAGTTGGATGGCGTAGGTCGGACAGGCTTCTTCGCAGTATCCGCAGTAGATGCAGCGAGAAAAATTGATCCTGAAAAATTCAGGGTATCGGCGATCATATGACGTCGGGTCTTCGGCAGCCTGCAGCGCGATGCAATCGACGGGGCAGACGGCTGCGCAGAGATGGCAGGCGACGCAACGTTCTTCGCCGTCGGGGTCGCGAGTCAGCACGATCCGTCCCCGCCAACGCGGCGGTAAATAGGGGCGTTCCTCGGGATACTGTACCGTGACAGGCTTGGTGAACGTGCGCTTGAAGACGATCCAGAGGCCCAGCAAGAGATCGCGGGTGTATGCGAATACTATCATCATGTACTCGATGGTTATTTGATGGTTATGGTTGACGGTAGATGATCTCTCTCCTCAACCATTCCTAGCCAGCACGATTCCTCCGGTGACCACCAGATTGATCAAGGCGAGTGGTATCAAGACTTTCCAACTGAACGACAAAAATTGGTCGAATCGTAACCGCGGCCACGTCCCTCGAATGAGGATGATCAACGCAATGAATACGGAGGTCTTGAGAAGAAACCACAGCACCGGCGGCAGCACCGGACCATGCCATCCGCCGAAAAACAGGATCACGATCATCGCCGAAAGCAACGTGATACTCAGGTATTCGCCGACGAAAAACATGCCGAACTTCATTCCGCTGTATTCCGCGTGGTACCCGGCCACCAGTTCAGCCTCGGCTTCCGGCACGTCGAACGGCGCGCGATGGGTTTCAGCCAGTCCGGCGATGAAAAAGATGATGAAGCCGAGGAACTGAGGCACGATAAACCAGAGCCCTCGTTGTGCCTCTACGATGTCCGTCAAGCTGAAGGAGCCTGCCAGCGCGACCGTACCCATGAGCGACAACCCCATGAAGACTTCATAGCTTATCAACTGTGCGGTGGCGCGGAGGCTTCCGAGAAATGCGAACTTGCTGTTCGATGCCCAGCCGCCGACGATCACGCTGTAAGCGGCCAGGCTCGACATGGCCAAAAAAAACAGGATTCCCACGTTGACGTCGGCGACGATAAAGCCCGGCGCGATCGGGACTACGGCAAACGTCATCAGCGTCGTGACGACGACGATGGCCGGCGTCAGCACGAAGACGACCTTATCGGCGAACGGCGGAATCCAATCTTCTTTGGTGAACATTTTGATCATGTCGGCGAGTGGTTGCAGAATTCCGCCCGGTCCGACGCGGTTCGGTCCGCAGCGTTCTTGCCAGATTCCAAGCAGTCGACGTTCCACCCAGATCAAAAGAGAGGCGAGTGTGAGCAGTCCACCGAGCATTGTGACGGTGATGAGGCAGGTACGTCCCCAGTCGATCACGCCACCCTCCGCTCGGCTTTGATCGATTCGGTAAGATCCACCCAAGTCGGCAATTGGGCAAAACCCATTTCATGCATCAGGGACAGGCCTGCCGTGCCGGGCGGCGTGGAAGACTCCAAACGCACGGCTAAGCGGCATGTCGTTCCTTGCAAGGCCAATTCAATCGCCGTTCCCTCCTCAAGACGGAGGCGGGTTGCATCCGATGGATGTAGTGAAATGAACGGCTCCGATATCCGTTCAGCGATGGCCGGCGATCGGTTGCTCAATTCCTCGCTTCCAAAAAGAGCGGTCAGCGGCAACAGCAACCACCGGCGATACGCGGGCCGAAAGGGAAGCGGGATGCGCGTGAACCACAATGGAGCCTTCGTGGCTACCGGCTCAATCAGCCGCACGCCGGGCATTTCTTCGCGCAGCGGGCCGCCGATCTCATCCTGGTATTTGTTCAAGGCTTGGTTGGAGTTCCAACCGGGAGCCCAGAACTGCGGAATGAGCGGCGAGGGCATCCGTCCTCGATGCCCTTCCATAGAAAAAGCGAGCGCCGTATCAGGATCGTGAGGAGGCCGCGGTTCATGGACGGTGAGATGGGAGATCATGGCCGTTCGTCCGCTGTACCGCTCAGGCTGTCGCGGGATTTTTTGTCCGATCAAGCGAAGCCCGGCAGGCGGAGCAACCGCTCTGATCTTCGCGAATTCGGGAACGGCTTCCGCCGTACCGGAGACGGCATCATCGAAGGTTTGCCAGGCGGCTGCGCCGGACAGCTTTTCTGCCGGGTCCGATGTCATTCGGGCAAGATCCCTCAGCCAGCGCCAGCTTTCTGTGATATCGCCTTCAGGCACGAACACCTGGTAAAACCGCTGCGCCCGGCCTTCATGATTGACCAGGGTTCCGTCGGATTCCGGGAACGTGGCAGCCGGCAGAAGAATGTCGGCGCGCGCCGTCGTGCGATGATCGAAGGAGTCGATGACGATGACAGTTTGTGCCGCATCAAAAAATGCATCGGCTTTGGCGGAATCGGCATGGCGGTAGAGGTCATTCTCCAGCACGATGACACCGTCCGCTTTTCGATGCCGAACCGACTGGAACGCATCCTCCAGTATTCCACCGCCAAGTTGAGCGAGTCCCAAGCTGTTGCAGTCGGGGAGTACGAAACTGAGGCGGGGATGCTTTCCTGCCAGATGCAAAGCCCAGGCGACATTGGCGGCAGCCTCGATCGTGGCTTGGGACCCGCTCACTGTGCCGGCGACGATCAGAGGACGCTCGGCTCGTATCAAGGCTTCAGCGATACGATGAGCCCTGTCGCGTACGTCCTTCGAGAGATTCGGGACGGATGGACTGTCCGTGCCGATCGATTGCGCGACGGAGAACCCCAACCTTGCAATATCGTCCGGCGCGGCGAAATAGTTCTCCGTTGCATAATCGTGAAACCAGGTGCGCCGATAGCCGGCCAAAAAGAGCGGCCCTCGTCTGCCTTGGACGACATTGCGCACGGCGGCATCGTCCCATCGGGGTATCTTCAGTTCATCCGCCCGCTTCATCGGCTGTTGCCGAACCGATTGCAGAAGAGCAAGCGCCAGGCGTGGCGCGCTGTTCAACAGGTCTTCGCCAAGCACGAGCACAGCGTCCGAGTCTTCCGCTTCACGCAGGGAAGCGGACGGTACCGGACCGGTTCGCAGAATAGTCAGAATCGTCGAAAAAAGTCGGTGGTCGCGTTCGCCGATGCCCAGAAAAAACCGGTCGGGACCGACGAGCGAGCGGAGGGCGACATTCGCCTCCAACGAAGCCCGAGGTGAGCCGATTCCGACGATCCCGCGCGCTCGTCGTAAACGATCGGCCGCTGATGCGAGAACCTCGGAAACTCCCTCTGGTTTCGCTTGGCTGACGCGGTCGTGCTTCGGTCTCAAGAGGGCTCGTCGCATCCGGCCATCGTCGTTGACGTAGTCGTATCCGAACCGGCCACGGTCGCAGAGAAAGTATCCGTTGACCTGGTGATTGTAGCGATTGACCACCCGGCGCACGATACCGTAGCGCTCTCCCAGTGTGGTATTGCACCCCAGACTGCAATGGGGGCAGATCGACTGGGCCGATTGCAAGTCCCATTTCCTCGTGTAGTGGTGGAACAGCGTCTTGTCGGTGAACACGCCGGTCGGGCAGACCTCGACGAGGTTGCCGCTGAATTCGTTCTCCAATGTTCCATCCTGTTCCCTGCCGAAATAGACGGCATCGTGCGAGCCGAATACATTGAGATCACGACCGCCGGCATAGTCCCGATAGAACCGAACGCAGCGGTAACATTGGATGCAGCGGTTCATCTCGTGCTTGATGAAGGGACCGAGATACTGATTGTGGTATGTCCGTTTGGGAAATCGATAACGGCGGTATGCATGGCCGGTCATGACGGTCACGTCTTGTAAGTGGCATTCACCGCCCTCGTCGCACACCGGGCAGTCGTGCGGATGGTTCACCATCAGCCATTCGACGACCGAGGCCCGAAAGGCCTTGGCTTCGGGATCATCGATCGAAATCCGGGCGCCGTCCGAAGCCGGTGTCATACACGCCATGACCAGACGGCCACGTTGATCGTGTTCGTCCTTGAACTGTTTGACCGCGCACTGGCGGCAGGCGCCGACCGATCCCATGGCCGGGTGCCAACAGAAATACGGCAGGTTCAACCCCGCTCCGAGACAAGCGGCAAGCAAATTTGTGCGCTCATCCACCGAATAGGATCGGTTATCGACGACAATCGTTGCCATTTTGTGTTCGCCTTATCTTGGGCTAGACCAGGATCCTGTGTCGTTTCGACTGCACATTCCATGGGCAGTGTCCCAACCGGATATGCCGCACAAAGTCGTCGCGGAAGTATTTCAACGCCGATTTCAAAGGTTCCACCGCGCCCGGTGCCAACGCGCAGAAGGTATGGCCCGGGCTGAGGAATTTGGCGTGCATCTCCAGCAACGTGAGATCATCGTTGGTGGCTCGTCCTTCCTCGAAGAGCTGTAATATACGCGCCACCCACGGCAGCCCTTCTCGACACGGCGTACACCAGCCGCAGGACTCCCGGGCAAAGAACTTTTCCAGATTGAGGACGAATCCGACCGGACAGGTACGGTCGTCGAGCACGATCATGGTGCCGGTTCCTAGCCGGCCCACTTGTGGAGGAATCGAAGAAAAATCCATGGGGAGATCGAGATGTTCCTCGACGAGAAAAGCCGTGGAGGCGCCGCCTGGAAGCAGCCCGCGAAAGCCGAAGTCGTCGGACATGCCGCCGGCATGGTTCTCCAACAGCTCGCGCGCCGTCGTGCCGAGCGGAAGCTCCCAGCATCCGGGATGCGCAACGCGGCCGCTCATGCCGTAGAGTTTTGTGCCGCCGTCCTTACTGCGGCTTAGGCTGCGATACCAAGTCGAGTCATGGGTGATGATGTGAGGAAGGTTGGATAGGGTCTCGACGTTCTGAACGACGGTCGGCTGTCCCCACAGACCGGACGTCTGAGGGTAAGGGGGCTTTGCGCGAGGAATCGCCCGTTTGCCTTCCAAGGCATTGAGCAGCGCCGTTTCCTCTCCGCAGATGTAACGACCCGCGCTGGCATGGAGGTGAAGGTCGAAGCGAAAGTCCGTCCCTGGAAGCGTCCTTCCGAGATGCCCTGCTTGGTAGGCTTCGGAGATGGCGTTCGTTAAGTACTGCGCAGATAGATGGTATTCGCCGCGTAGAAAAATGAAGCCGACTTCCGCCTGTACGGCATACCCGGCGAGGATCATGCCTTCCACCAAGCCATGGGGGTTGCCCTCCATGAGCACACGATCCTTGAACGTGCCCGGTTCCATCTCGTCGGCATTGGCCACGAGATACTTCGGCCTCGGCGCATCGGATCCCATCGGGACGAAACTCCACTTGTTGCCCGTTGGGAATCCAGCGCCGCCTCTGCCACGCAGACCCGCTTCAGTCACCAGCCGTTGGACATTTTGAGGGGACAGCCCATCGGCAAGGCGCTTGAGGCTGCGATAGCCTCCGGTCTTGCCATATTCGGATAGTGACCGATACCGGCCGTCCCGGGCGATGTGTTGGGTGAGGGGACGTTCCATTTTCGTTCATCGTTATTCGTGAATCGTAAATCGTGAATCGCAAGAAGTTTCCTGCGTTTAACGAATAACGTTTAACGAATAACGAAGCATCAGGCGATTAACGATACTTCTCCACGATTTCTTCAACCTTGTCCGGCGTGACGTTGCCGTAGACATCACCGTCGATCATAATCGCCGGCGCCCGTTCGCAATGCCCGAGACAGGCGATCGGCAACATCGTTAGCCGACCATCGCTCGTCGTCTGTCCCACGTCCACACCGTAGTGATCGTGCAACCGTTCACGTACCCGTTCGCATCCCATGATCCAACAACTGATGCTGTCGCACATGAATAGCACATGACGACCGACCGGCCTCCGGAAGACAAGGTTGTAAAAGGTCGCCACGCTATCCACGTCCTCACACGTCATGTCGAGAAACTGCGCGATATCAACGAGTGAGTCATCCGAGATCCATCCCCGCCGCCGCTGGAGGAGCAACAACGCATCGATGGTACCGGCTCGTTTGTCGGGATAGTGTTTTAAGGCTTCTTCCAGTTCGTCGCGTTCAGTATCTGACAACATAATGACTGAGTCCTGAGTGCTAAGTTCTGAGCGCTGTGGTCATGTTCGAGTTTTGGAATCCCATTGCTTCATGCTCAGCACGCAACGCTTTTTTCACCTGTCCACATCCGACAACACAAAATCGATGCTGCCCAAGACGGCCAGCAGATCGGACAACAACGCGCCCCTTGCCATGAACGGCACCATCTGAATGTGCGCGAATGACGGGGTGCGGATTCTAGTCCGGTACGAAACTTGAGACCCGTCGCTGGTGAGGTAATAGCTGGTTTGGCCCTTCGAGGATTCCGTCGGGACTTCCGCTTCACCCGGGGGAAGTACCGGTCCCCAGCTCACCCCCAGGAAGTGATGGATGAGTGTCTCGATATCCTGCATCGTGCGTTCCTTCGGGGGAGGCGTTGCAAGGGGATCGAGCGATTTGTAGGGACCGTCAGGCATGTGCTCAAGGCACTGACGTATGATGCGCAGCGACTGTCTCATCTCCAGGACGTGCACCACCGCCCGATCGTAACAGTCTCCGTGAGAACCGACCGGAACTTCAAAGTCGAACTGATCGTAGCCGGAGTAGGGACGAACTTTTCGCAGATCCCACGGCAGTCCACAGGCGCGCAACATCGGTCCCGTGGCACCCCAGGCCATGGCGTCTTCGAGCGTGAAGGCTCCGATGCCGACAGTTCGTTGCCTGAAAATCGGATTGTCCATGACGAGGCGTTCATATTCATCCAGGCGGCTGGGGAAGTAGTCCACGAACTGCCGGACCAGTTTGTCCCATCCGATGGGAAGATCCTGGGACACTCCACCGATACGGAACCAGTTCGGGTGCATGCGGCCGCCGCAGATGGCTTCCGTAATGGCATGAATCCGCTCGCGATCGGTGAACATATAGAAGACCGGCGAGAGGGCGCCGACGTCCTGCGCGAAGGTGCCGTACCACACGAGGTGACTGGCAAGGCGGTAGAACTCGCACATCATCACGCGGATGACCTGCGCCCGGTCGGGAACCGTAATGCCGGCCAGTCGTTCGACCGAGAGACAGTAGGGCATTTCGTTGAGTACGCCTTGGAGATAGTCGACACGGTCGGTATAGGGAATGAATGTATGCCAGGTCTGCCGCTCGGCGATTTTTTCTGTGGCTCGATGGTGAAACCCGATGTCAGGCACGATGTCGATGATTTCTTCGCCTGCGAGTTGCGTGACGAGCCGCAAGACCCCGTGCGTACCGGTATGGGCGGGACCGAGGTTGATGAACATATAGTCGAAATCCGGATCATGATGCCGGCGGGCCAAACCCCAGTCCTCGGGTTTGAACTGCAACGCTTCCTGTGCCATGGCCAGCTTTTCCGGCGGCAGTTGGAACCGGCCCATTTCTGTTCCGCGCGCGGGATGGTCTTTTTGGAGCGGGTGACCGTTCCACCAAGACGGCATGAGGAGGCGGCGGAGAAACGGGTGTCCTTCGAACCGAATGCCGAACATGTCATAGATCTCACGCTCGTACCAATCGGCGTTGGGCCAAAGATCCATGACGGATGGCAGCGAAAGATGTTCGTCACGGAGAGGCACTTTAATGCGGACTGATTGATTCCGATCGAACGAAAACAGGCGATAAAAGACGGTAAAGGTACCGATCGGCAGTCCATCATGGTTCCGGCGCAGCCGTTCATCGGTCGCGCTCAAATCGAAGAGCATCGGAAACGGACGAGGAATCTCGGATTTCAAATACCGGAGTGCTTCACGCAGCCGATTCGTATCGACCCAGACGGTCGTGATCTCATCTTTTGTCGGTTGAACGGCCAAGATTCCCTCGGAGCCGAAGTGCCTCTCGAGTTCCTCCACCAGGCCGGAAAAATGAGCCGGAGCATCCTCGATGGTTGATGGTCGATGGTTCATGGTTGGGAGGCCGGTCGATCGAGAAATTCACCCGCGAAGTGCGGCGAGAGTAGATCGGTTCTGGGAAGCTTGTCCGTGGTCGGATATTCTCGCCGGCGAACCCGCTCCTCTCGTTTGGCATCCCGCATCGACGGCATAATGGGTTTCCGGACTTCCTGCGGACCGAACCACCAGCTTAAAGGCCGTCGCTCCTTGCCGACTTTGTCTTGCAACAACAGCAGACACTCCATGAATGCATGGGGCGGCGGAGGGCAACCGGGCATGTAGACATCTACCGGAAGAAATTTGTCCACTCCCTGTACGACGGAGTACGCATCGAACATCCCGCCGGAGTTGGCGCAGGACCCCATCGAGATCACCCACCGCGGTTCCATCATCTGTTCGTAGAGCTGTTTGATGATCGGAGCGACCTTGATGAACACTGTTCCGGACACAATGAGCACATCGGCTTGGCGCGGAGAACCGCGAACGACTTCAGCACCGAACCTCGCCACGTCGTACACGCTGGTGAGGCTCGTCGCCATTTCCACGTAGCAGCAGGACAGCCCGAAGTTCAGCGGCCATAGCGAATTCTTTCTGCCCCAAGCCAGCATGTCTTGCAGCTTTGCCAGCAACACCGACTGACCCACCACAGTGGTCAGAGATCCGTCCCCTCCGTCTCTGATGGAAGCACCCTCCAGCCGCCCGTTATGCCACACGCGCATCACGCCGCTCCTTGGCTTGCAGACGATGAAGGCGATGGATGGGCGGTTGCTGGAACTGTGCGTTCCAGTCCAGCGCGCCGATGCGCCACAGATAAGCCAGTGCCGCCAGCAAGATCGCCGCGAAGATCGCCGCTTCTATGAAGCCGGGCCAGCCCGTCTCCTTGACGGCCACCGCCCAGGCATAGAGGAAGACGGCCTCCAAGTCGAAAATCACGAAAAACATGGCGACCAAGTAATACTGGATGGGAAGGCGAATTTGTGCGCTCCCCGTCGGAAGGATGCCGGATTCATACGGAACACCGGTCGCAATCTCCTGTCGGCGTTCGGGCTTTCGCCGATGCCGCTCTCCAAGGAGCGCCGGCAAGCCCAGCATCACGACGATCACGATCAGAACTGTTGCGCCGTACAGCCCAATCTGTAATATCCACTGAAACTCCACCCGCACGCCTCCGTTGCCTCGATGTTATCAGTCCATCCACAAAAGGCAAGCAATGGACCAGAATGGGAACCAACGGACGACAACAAAAAAGGACTGAGTATTTGGAGCAGCCGAGGGACACAGGGCCATCAAGGGAAATTTGCAGGGGAAATTTGTTGGGGCCCCTAAAAGCATCCCATGATGGACAGCTTGTCTTGTTCCAAATAGCTATCGGGCAACAGGACACAACCGCTTCTTCAGTGGACGAGAGCGGTATTTGTGGAAGGTAGAAATAGCCCGAGACAGACGGTGTGCTAAGAAAACACCTTGCGACCCACGATGATGTCGGCGATCAAGAACACGACAAAGATTCCAAGGAATAAATAGAACAAGATCTTTGCGATGCTCGCCGCGCCGGCGGCGATGCCGGTAAAGCCGAACGCGGTAAAGCTCAGGAAAGAAACCAGCGTAATCGCCAAACCCAGCAGCGTTTTCATTGAAGCCTCCTTGATTCTAAAGGTTAAAAATAAGACCACCCACCATACCTGGAAAGAACCATTTCCGGCACTGGTACTGTCCCGAGCCCTAAATAGGGAGACATCCGAGAATCCGGAAGGAAAAGGGAAAGCCGGCGTCCAAATGGAACAACGCGTGAGAATTGCATGGAACAGTGGGTGATAAAGGCGAAAGGTTACTGTTACTGCGGGGAATTCCTAGTGGTGGGATTTCTCCAAGCTAGTATAAGGGAATGAATGGATGGAGGCACTGGGCTGTCGTTAATCATCCGATGAGCAGCGGGAGGAGAACGAGTCTGCGCTGATCTTGGGTATTGCCTTGGCAAGGAATGCCGAGGATGATCCACTGAGACCTGAGTTCTCCAGAGTGTCTGCTGTCCGCGCAACCGATGCTGGAACAATAAGGTCGAAATCCCAATAAGGACAAAAACTATGGTGCAAGTGTTACTTGTGGATGATCATACGATGGTCCGGCAGGGTCTTCGTTCTGTATTGGAGGCCTATGACGATCTTCACGTCGTTGCGGAAGCTCGGGATGGCGCGGAGGCGGTAAAGCTCGTCGAAGACCTACACCCACGCGTAGTGGTGATGGACATCAACATGCCGAGAATGAACGGGATCGATGCCACGACACACATCAAGACTCACTGGCCGGAGACGACTGTGATCGGGATCTCGGTCAACACCGGAGACCATAATAGTGACGCGATGAAGCGAGCCGGAGCCGCTATCGTCCTTCCAAAAGACATGGCAGTCGATCAGCTGCACGACGCGATCGTCCAGGAGATCGGCGTATCCGCCGACAAGGTCACACAACCCCACTGACCATCAATTCCCGCCATACCAGAGCGTCAGCATCAGCAAGAGCATCAAGGCAAAACGGAACAGCCAGAAGTAGGGGAGGCCTACGTAGGGGGATTTAAATGCCCCGAAGAAGTACAGTGCCACGATGATGATTCCCAGTAACAAACTGCCCGCGATAAGTGTCACCATGACATCCTGAAATAGTTTTAGCAGGCTGCGGAAAAACTCGGTTGATGCCAACGATAGGCTCGACAAGATAGGGATACTGCGACAGAGCCCAGCTCCACAGAACGGCGACCGCCCCGCTTCCCGCTAGAAATCGAGCCAGTAGATCACGTTGTGTGATCAGCGTCCAGAGGGCTACGAGATGGATCAGTGCCGTAGTCACGACAGTCGCGGGACCTAACGCCGTTCTCGTCAGGCCTTGATGAATTTCCGGCGCTCCTTCTCGGGACATGGCCATCTGAGATCGAGCGGCGGTCAGATCCGTCATCATAACTACGGCTTTCGATCTGCTACCCGCCGTCGTCACCTCTGTTCCAATGCGACGCCCTGTTCCCATCCGTAGCGGACTGCATCCTTGTATTGAGCCCAGAGTCCCATCGTACTTTCGTCCCAGGTTCGGCGTGCTTCCGGTTCGACGTTGCTCCAGTCCATCTCTCGGTAACGCGGGTCAAGGCCAAGTTCAAACCCATGTTGGTAGGCCGGCCGGTATTGGTTGTATTCATAATGCGATGTCGAAAAGTGCGCTTGATAATGGTCTTTGAACCGCGACTCGTGTTTCACGAACTTGTCCAATGTTTCTTTTTCACGCTCGGTCATGATCGCGATGCGGTCCTGGTTTTGTTGCGCTGACGGCTCTTGTGTTTGCGATGCGACGAGATGCACATTGCCGTAACTATGTTGCGCTGCCGGTGGCAGGTGCATGATCACCCAGGTGAACGGAATTACGAGGATCAAGAATCGAAAGGCAGTGGTGGTTTTCATGCTGACCTCCTGGCTGTCAGATAGAGAGAAGATAAGGCCATACACATATCCAAGATACGTGACCTCGGTCACTCGCCGGTAGTCTGCCGCCGTCATCTGGAGCGCAGGCGATAATACGGAAACCATCGAATTGTTGATCCAGATATCGATCGGGCCGAACTCTCGCTCTGCTCGATCCGCCGCCGCTTCCACCTGCAAGTCGTCGGCGACGTCCGTCAGGATGGGCAGAGCCCGGCCCCCGAGGCGTTCGACATCCTCCCTGGCTCTTTCCAGGCCGTCCCGGCTGCGAGCCCGCAGGACAACGGAGGCGCCATGCGCTGCGAACTCCCTGGCGATGGTTCTACCCACACCGGCTGAGGCGCCTGTCACAACGACGACCTCGGGTTTTCCTTTTCCATTGTGATTCGGGTTCATGTGGTTCCCCATTGTGGCCGCCTTGGCAGATTCAAACATGAAGGTGCAAACGCTATTCCGCTTCTATTGCCTTTCAGGGCACACGTTATGGCGGGTTTTTAAGTTCGGTTTCGGCGCGCCGACGGACAGAACTTTCCTCTTGCGAGCGATTTGTCCGTCCCGGTCCGGTGACAAGGGATCTTTCCAGTAGAACAGAACCGCGCGATGGGGGAACATATTCTGTGTTGTGTCATTTTGGTGAAACCAATGAAACCAGGAAGGAGAGTATGAAGCAGTTTCGGCGTGTTCGAGATATCACCTCGTTGACGCTGCATGCCATCGACGGCCAAATGGGATCGGTGCAGGAATTGTATTTCGATGATCAGCACTGGACTATCAGATATCTGATCGTAAAGACCGGCGGGTGGCTCTCGGGGCGCAATGTGCTCATTCCGCCTATTGCAGTGTCCGGCATCGACGATGCTGATGCCTCCATGCGGATCAATCTGCGAAAAGACCAGATCGAGCAGGCACCGCCGATCGAGAAGGCGAAGCCGATCTCACGCCGGTACGAAGAGGCGTACTATGAGTATTTCCGGTGGGCGCCGTACTGGCAACCAGATTTGGCGGTCTTGGGAAGCCCGGTCCCCTATCCCGAGCCGACCACGATGAGTGTGGACGAGCCGGTTTTATTTGAATCGCCGGAGAAGTCCCATCTTTGCAGCAGCGCGGAGGTGACAGGCTATGGAATTCATGCACAGGATGGAGAGATCGGCCATATCGAAGATCTGGTTGTTGACGATGAGGATTGGATCGTCGGATATGCGGAGGTGGATACGAGGAATTGGCTCCCGGGCAAAAAAGTGTTGGTACAAACCGGCCGCATCAAGCAGATCGATTGGTATACCCGATCGGTCACTATGTCGCTGACCAGGCACGCCATTCAATCGGCACCGGCTTATGATCCGTCGATGCTCATTACGCCGGATTATGAAATACAGCTCTTCAAGCACTATGGGAAAGCGGCAGCGTGACTTAACACGCAGGTTCTTAGAAGCAGCTGAACGAAATTGATCAGCGTGTGCAGTCTTTCCCTCACCCTATCTGAACTTTATCCAGAAACTGCTGCGCGCATCATTATTCAAGCATCATGATTGGGCCGTGTTGGGGGCGACCTAGGCAAGGCCCTAGTACGGCGATCCAATTAAACCATTCATTCTAAAGAAATGTTTGGATATGCATTTCCGTCCGTCTGCCATTCGTACTTGCCTCTTGCACTCTGTTGTTTCGTTTCAGTTCTATCGATTGATCCGGTTCGAGCCCGGGACCAACCGACTCCATTGGCGGGAGAAGAGTTTCACACGAAAGTGCTCGGCGAGGAGGTGGAGGTGCAGCCCCGCGACCGTAAGACCGTGACCGCCGCGAGCTTCGGCATGCAGTACCTTCACGATGGGCCGAGCTTCTATCAAGTATTGCCCTTTGGCGCCTTCTATGTGTGGCGCCATTCAGATGATTATACCGAACGGTTCCGAGGTTCATTTGCCGTGGCTGTCAATGACCTCGCCTACAATGTCGGCATTCGTTCCTTGCCTGGATGGGAGTTGCGATTCACGCTCAACAACATGATTATTCCGCTCGGTCGAGCGGAATACGTCGAGGGACAGATTATTCGGGGTGTGGAGGTGGAGTGGAATTACGTGTTCGCGGGGTTTGGAATTGCCTATCGGAGGCTTTTGTCGCCCGGTCATCAGGACAATGCGCTTGAGCTGTCGCTGACGTATGAACCAGGCTATCGTTGGTTCAGAGGCAGTGGGGATGCCTCGCCGAATTTCGTTGTGCCGACCGATACGTACGAAGGGCGGGTGCATCTGTGTCTGCGAAACGATGCCCTGGAACGCAACCTCATGGAACTTCCACATCGCGGGTACGCCTTCGGCGGCGATTTCTTCTATGGTCATCGCGCCAAGTGGGGGCCATGGGGAGGTGTTGCTTTCGATAATCCGAATGCGAGTCGAGAACGAGACTATATCGCGAGCAGTTTCTATGCGCTTGCCGCCGCCGGTATTCCTTGGGTCAAGAACGAACGGCATCGGCTCATCGTCTCGTTTTATGGCGGCATTGGGCAGGATCTCGACCGATTCTCCGCCTTTCGCCTGCCTGGTCGACCAACCGGCTACGAGTGGGAAGCGCTCGCATTGCCGATCTTACCGAGCGTCGCTTTCAATGAGCTGGTTCCCACTCGTTATGCCGTCGTGCATGCGACCTATCAGTACGAGGCCTTCTTTTTCCTCTATCCGTATATTCGTGGCATCTATGGATTGGTGGAGCAACCGCGCTTTCAACCAGGTGGCCGTATCCAAAATCAAATGGACGCCATGCCTGCAGTAAGCGCCGGTTTGGTAAGTGGCGCTCCCTGGCGTTCACAGATCGAAGTTAACTACAGCTATAATTTCGGCATCTACAGCGACCGCAGCGGTGGCCCGCCGATAGCCGGGAGGCACGGTTGCTTTGTGTTCTGGTCCAAGGAGTTCCGGTAGCGATCGCGAGTAGACCCGCCGGTTCGGAAATTCTCTTTATCGCCGAACGAGCACATCGAAAGGCTTTGTGGACGAGTTGTCCATCAGCGGGACATTCTCATCCTGTCCAGCGGTGGACATGCTTTCAGTTTTTTCATGGGGGAGCGTTTGAAATCCTATTATCAAGAACTTGTCTGATAAATAGGGACACGGCTCAAGTTTTGCGAAATTTCTGAATTGAAAAAGACGAGCCAACGTTACTCGACGAGACCGCTCTCTCTTTCGTTATGCCACGTCAGGCGGATCTGTTATGCAGGCTTCCTGAAACTCATCCCCTTCAGTGACAAACGTCTCCAATGGGCGCAAAGCAAATGATGGGCATAGTATTTTGGCGAGTAATGTGTTGATTACGCGACACCTCCGGCCGAAAAAGAACGGAATTAATCAGGACTACAACGGAATTCAAGAGGGGAAGAACCGTCTTGGTGACGAGTAGTCGTTACGTGACCTCCCGTAGTCCGATACCGGCACGCAGCTCATTCCCATGACGCGCAGTTTTAGCGTTAATGATCGGCGGGTCTTCGAGAGTGTTCGCAATGCTCATGTTGTAATCATTGGACAGCTGAAAGGACTTCAAGTCCATCCCGTCCCGGGAAAAAATACAGCTGAGTCGTATGCCTGTGTGCCGCCGGTTTCGCTTGAGTGATGAATCTCAGCAAAAACTAGGTGAATGATTTACCGCCGTGGCATGATGACATGGCGTGCATCTTGCACATCGTCCATATATATCTTTGCCGGTCTTAAGAAACAGACAACGCCGAATGGAGCTGAACTATTTCCGGATTCAGTCTATCTGCACTTTGAATGGAAGTACTGAAGCACACGATACATCAAGAGGCTTTTCATGGCAGAAATCATCGTCTTGTGGATGCTGGGTTTGATCGTCATCGCCATCGCATGGGGAGGCGTAGATAAAATCGCCGCTCCTATCAAAACCTTTGTCAAAACCTTTGCTCAATCATGGCAAACTCCTGAACGGAGCAAGTGTTTGCAGATTGTGGTCGTAAGTCTTTTCACGTCTGCCGTACTTTGGATTATGGCCACAGCGGATAATAATTACATGGAAGGGTGGGCCGGCCTCCCGGCGCTCTTGATATGGGCTGGAGGCCTCTGGTTGATTCCATTTCGATTCGATGCCGTGGGGCATTACTGGCTCTCTTCCTTGGCCATAGGCGTTATTCTGGTACTGTTTTGGGTGGGAAGCAGTTCTTATCATTCGACGCGAACGCATGCCTCGACAGATGTTTCAATTCAGGCAAATGTTTCGATGCAGCAGGGACAGGACGGATCCTCGAACCTGACTGGTCTCGGGTTTCTCTTTTGGATTGCGTTAATCGGCCTCACTGTTGCCGCCATTGCCCGATACACATCGACGTGGAATGCCGGTGTTCTTAATTCATGAACCACGCTCCCTATTTGTAAGTTGTAAGCTAATCGGGAAGCGTCCTACCTGACCGTCACTAATTCGAACCTATAATTCGAACCTATCTCAAAATCGATTTTTGGTCGAGGGCGTAGCTATCGGTGTATCTGTGGCAGGCCGTTCTTTCATGGAATGCCCATAAGAATCGTGGCACGTCATTCTTACTTAACCACCGGTTGAAACCATGGGGTTTCCTAGTGTAACGTTGTAAGGCCAATAGTCACTATGGTTTCCAGAACGTTTCATCCCGAGGTCCACTCGTCAATACAAGGGATTGGCAGTGGAAATCCGACTCTGAGCTTCGACAAGCGGTGGAAGGTCAGCTTTCAAAAGACCCTTTGTCGAGTGAGGAGAGATCAATGTTTCTGTTAATGACGGCACTACTACATTGAGAGGGCTGGTAAAGGATCGGTACTCCGTCGGAAGCGCCGTGGCCGATGCGTATCAAGCCGGCGTGAAAGACGTGGTGAGCAAGTTAGAGGTGACAGCAGAAGAATAGAAACCTTTAACGAGAGGAGTTGGCCCATGATGAAATATATCTTGGTGAGTTTAGTGTCGGTGGTCATGTATGCAATCGTACCGGTTACGGTTTCAGCCGAGCAATTTAAGGATCGCTTCGGCGTGGCACCCCGCGATTCATATTACGGAGACACGGTTGGTAAGGGCGGCGTCGGATCTACCAGCGAGAAGTCTGACGATTCGACAAGTCCCAAGGATCTGGCTCCATCTCCCAGTATCTCTCCCAGCGTCGATGGTCACTCTCCAGGCCTTGGCATGTGGTGGGAGCGTAGAGCACTGGGCGATCCGTCGGTCAAGGATTTGAGCGGCATGGATGGTGGTGGGTTTGCACCGCCTGGTTCTTACACCGGTTCCGGGAGACGATAGGCGACGTGCCTTTTGCTCCCACCTGGGGGGACTGGCTAGAATTGCGAAACTAGCATGTGCGAGCCGTGGGGAGTTTGGGTGCGGGAATCTATGAATCGGCGGTGGTTAGGCCGGCGTGCTGTGCAACTGCTGTGCGTGGACCAGGAGCTTCTGCCGATTGGGCACGCCGACTTTGTCGAAAATACTCGTCATGTGATGT
>JAHBWU010000055.1 GCA_019636835.1 Nitrospira sp. | reverse complement strand
TACCAAAAAACAAAAATGGTGAATTTGTGAAATGGGCTGGTGGTCGCAGAAAGGACGAGACCAGAAATGTGTTCCTCTCCGCGTGCCTTGATCACGCTAACGAGTTTGATTTTTCGGTTACCTGCGTGTCGAGTCGTGAAGATGAGATGAGTTGGTTCGCATGGGCGTTTTACTTTCCCAACCGACACCTAATAACTCAGGGAGCCGATGCTAAAAATCGAAATTGCCTGAATTTCGATTTAGGAAATGGAGAGTCGATCAAGTTCCCAGTGCTTAGAGCGGGTTACTTAATCTGGTATCACAACGTAGTTCGTTACCTCAGCGACGGTAAGGGTATTGATGGGAAATTTATAAGCGATAACTTCTGCAACGACGAGCTGGGACCGGGCACTGGAAAGGCCAAAGGAGTTGCTTTTGTTAACTGGCTTCTAAATATGCGCGATCCGAAACCTCAGATATCTCTCCCCACAAACAACCGTTTTCGCCTATTGGATTTGCTCTCGGATCACTTTTGCGGCCTTGCGAACACGGTGTGGTCAGGGGCGGCGCCTGAGAGGCAGGCTGCGGATTTCAACAAACTAGAGCAATCGCGGCCAGACTTGATTGAAAACGTAAGATTTTCCACAGACCTTAAAATCACCGACGAGAATGGCATTGATGTCACTGCACAGGTGAAAGCGGCTGTTACAAAGGGAGTAGTTGCTGGCTAGCCTGTGCTGCTCCCAACATTGGCAGAGATGCAAAAGGGCGCGACCACTTAACGGTTACGTTGGGAGGGTAGGAGTATAGGTGGCCAGGAGAGCCTGAGAAATGAGGATTCCATTCCTGGAGTATCAAAGCGCGCTGACCTACAACCGACAGGTCCAACTTATGGAGCACTCAGACCTGTTAAAAACTTTCATCGCAATAGACGGTGATTTTGATACACTCATCGAACTTCCCGGCACCCGGCGTGATTATCAGGGGAATTCCCATGCAAGAAAAGGAGGTCAGAGTGATTATTTCAATGTCTTTACGTAACGCTTCTGCATCGTCTCTTAGTAAGACCTTGATGAGTTGCTAGCCTGCCACGATTCGCACATCACTCTGATCGTTCTCTCCGTATTGCACCTCTGCCCGGCGGTGCGTATGATCCACGGCTCCATTCTTGAAGGGGTGCTATGGCGAAGATTACCGAGATCGCTCCGGATCTATTCCGCATCACGACGTTCCTTGAACCATTCAATATTCAGTTCAGTCAATTCTTGATGCGCGATGATCAGCCGCTGCTGTTCCATACCGGTCCGCGCGCACTCTTTCCCGAAGTCAAAGCCGCTGTGGCATCGCTCATCGAGCCGAAGACTTTGCGCTGGATTGGGTTTAGCCATTTTGAATCCGACGAATGCGCGACAGTGCCGGAGTGGCAGCAACTGGCTCCGCACTCGGAAGCGGTGTGCAGCCTGGTGGGTAAGATGGTGAGTATCGATGATTGTCTGGCGCTTCGTCCCGCCAAAGGGATGGCCGATGGCGAGGTAATCGAGACCGGACGATACCGCTTCCGCTTTCTGGCGACACCGCATGTTCCACACTGCTGGGAAGCGGGGTTGTTGTTCGAGGAGATGGAGCGGACGCTCCTGTGCTCGGATCTCTTTCACCAAGAGGGGGACGTCGAACCGATGACGGAATCGGACGTGATCGATCGCTGTCGGAAGACGCTGGAGGATTATCAGCAAGGTCCCTTGGCGAACTACGTGCCCTATTGCTCGTTGACGGATGCAACGTTGCACCGGTTAGCAGCGCTACAGCCGAAGCGGCTGGCGACCATGCACGGCTCGGTCTACGTCGGCGATGGAAGTAAAGCGCTGCGTGATCTGGCTATTGTTTGGCGGGAGGTCCTTAGTCCGCCATCGTAGGCAGGGAAGTGAGCGACGGTTGTTTCACAAAGGCATTCAGACGATAGTAGAATACCTGAACAAGGCTCTGACGGCGTAAGAAGAGGTTAATATGACGCAAAAGTCACAAGTCGTCTTAGAGGAAGCGCTCAAGTTGACCGCCCAGGAACGTGCTGAAGTAGCGGAGCAGTTGATTGCAAGTCTGGATGAGGCGCCGGATCCCGACGTCGAGCAGGCCTGGCAAGAGGAAGTGCAGCGAAGGCTTCAGCAAATCGAGCGCGGCGAGGTGAAGGCGATTCCCTGGGAGGAGGTGCAGAGGCGGCTGCGACATGGCCGATAAGTTGCCTCTCGAATTTCATCCCATGCGCTCGTCGAGCTGGAGCAAGCCAAGCAATGGTATGACAGGCAACGGCATGGGCTCGGGGAGTCGTTCTTTCAAGAAATTGCTTCTGCGATTACTCGAATTCAGGAAACTCCGAATATCTGGCCTGAGCTTCGACAAGGAACGCGACGCTTCCTTGTTCATCGTTTTCCGTTCGCAGTGCTCTACAGTCAACGTTTTAACAGTTTGCTTGTCGTCGCTGTGATGCATCTGAAACGACGACCGGGCTATTGGCAATCGCGATTACGATAAGCCAGTGCCTCCTTCCTAACGAAAACCCAGATCTCATAATAGCTCCCAGCTGACTCAGCGGCGCTTGACCAGAGCCTATGAACAGGCCGAGAATGTCTTGTAAGTCAAATATCCGCGGCTTACCCGGGTCCATGTAGACATTGTTGGGCTCTGACATCAAACACAGAGAACATGAAGATCACGGTCATCGGAGCCTCGGCTGGGATAGGACTCCAGTGCACGCGTCTTGCCCTTGAAAAAGGGCGGGAGGTCACCACCTTATCGCGCCGAACCGTTCCGCTCCCAGATCACGCTAACCTGAGAAGAGTGCAGGGCAGTGCGACCGATCCAAACGATGTACGGGCCGCAGTGGAAGGGGCTGACGCAGTTCTGGTCACGCTCGGTGTGAAGAGTCCCTTTACCACTACTTTATTTTCCGACTCTGCGCGCATCTTGTTGCGCGTCCTACAAGAAACCGGCTCCTCTCCCATACTCCTCGTTCTCACTGGATTCGGTGCAGGCGACAGCTGGAGCTACAACCCGTTCCCCATGAAGATCCTCTTCACGCTGCTCCTCAAGAAAGTGTACGCAGATAAAGGTGAGCAGGAGCGCATAATTGCTGGGGCGTATCCGCGCTGGGAGATCGTGCGCCCCGGCCGGTTAACCAACGGCACAATGACAGGCCACTATCGCGTACTGGACCACCTTGCGGAAGGGATGCAGGTGGGTGCCATTTCCCGTGCTGATGTGGCGCATTTCATGGTGACGCAGGCGGAACAACCCACCTACCTTGGCAAGTACGTGGCGCTCACGTACTGACATCGATCCGGAGGTCGCCTCATGATGAGTTGCCGCCGGTGCTAGGCTGCGAATAGATTGAGCCGAATCCTAAGCCGGTGGAGGAAAAGGAAGCGTTCCCTGACTGTGGGGGACCAAAACGCCTGTTCTCGTCGCGCAGGAGGTCGTGCCATGAAGTCAAACACCACATGGGTTTGCATCATGTCTATCGTAGCGGCATTGGTGATCGCAGTAGCCGAGATTTCTGTGACGGCATCAGAGGTCGAACCGATTTTGGAGAAAGCACCGGTTCTGATGGCCCAGGTGCCGGTTACTCCTGAACCCGCGCCGTCGATCGGACCGATCTCTGAGAACGAGCGTATCCTTGTGGGGCACTGGCGCAAGACCACAATCGTGTTCGACCAGCCGAAGGACGAACATTTGGTCTTACATGCCGACGGGACCGCAGAGAACTGGATCGTGACGGTTTCCAGCCGCTCAGCGACGACGACTGGTCGGTGGAACGTCGAAGGCAAAACTCTTCATCTGCTGCTTGAAGGTAACCAGCATATCTCTCAGCCATTTACAATCCACGAGGAACAGCTCGTCTTCCCGAACATTCCAAACCGGCGCCGCTTCTGGGAAAGGATGGAACGATAGGCGTCCGTGATAGCAGTTACGGGAGTAGTGAAAGCGAGGGGGACGGTTCTCTCTTCAGTTGGATGGGAAGCGTTACCGGGCAGTGGTGGATCGAGTTGCCGACTCTCGTTTCGGAACAGCCCGTCCTTCTTCCAGATCTTGAAGATCCGACCAAGCTGTAATATCGGTGCGTGATGGATCGACGGCGGCCAGGTATTTTTTGAACTTGGCCGCACTTTCAGGAGAACTCGGTCCGCGTGCCAACAGCTTCTGATTCCATTCTTCCAACTCAGTAGGCTGCTGCGGTGTTGCCGTTTGCTCAAGCCACTTCACGACTCCCTCATCGGTCGAATTGGCTTTCACCGCAGACGTGAACTGATCGCTGGAAATTCCGACAAACTTCATCAGCCGTTCATCCATTGGACAAGGGTAGATATATTCCCCCTCTGTTCCTGCCAGCACGGCCCGGCACTTGTCGATCATGCGGGCGAGGTGGGCATAGCCCGCCAATTTGAACCGCATGCTGCGCGGAAAGTCTTTCCGTAGGTCCATGTTTACAGCAACTTGTGGTTTTTGAAGGTTAGGCTCTTCACGACGACCTGGCCGTTTTCGTAGGTGATGATCCGTCTGGTCGCTGGAAGGTCTGACGAGCCGACGCGGACATGGGTGTCGGTGAAGCTTTCTACGTTGGTCAGTTTTCCGTCGGTCGGCGAATAATAATAGACCGTGTATTTGGTCGTGAGATTCTTCTGGTCCTGTGTGATCGCGCTCTCCTCGACGTTGATCGTAAAGGCGAACGGGTTCATGCCTGGATGGGCCATCTTGCGGTTGATCTGTGTGATCCGGTTGTCCTTGATTCGGTAGTAGGAATGAGAGCCATGGATGTTCAGTTTCGTGCCGAACGGATGGCCGTCTTCCTCCATGGTCAAGGAATACTTTCCGTCGGACTCTTCGAAGCTGCGTGGCCCCCGATGGACCGCGATCATGCCCAGTTGCTCTTGCGCCCATTTTTGAGTTTCGCCATCGCCGAGCTGAACAGATACTTCGCGTGGGCCTTTGACCATGACGGGGCCGCTGGTCTCTTTCCCGTTCACATTGACGGTGAGGTCAGCCGTAAACCCCTTAAAGTCTTTTTGCCACCGTGCGGTCCATTCGAACGCTCGGCGCAGTAGATCACGCGCTTGAGGGTCATCGGTGATGGTCGAAGATTCTTGTGTGTGCTCCATAATAGATCTCCTCTTAAGGCAAGCGTCGACATTCTATACTTATACCGATGCGAGTGATCGCACTCAATAGTGAAATGCCTTGGGGGCCGACGGTCTCTTATGCGAGAGCCTTCATGGTGCATCGCACGGTAGCGCAACTTTCGATGTTCCAAAAATCATCATAATTATGATATACTTCGGAAATTTTTTAGGCCGGGACGTTGGACCGCAGCGGCCTTTGATCAGCCGGTCAGCCTGTGTTGAGGAAGGATGGGCATGGAACGACGAGCTGCTTCGCATACCGAAGAAGAAGAGATGAATCAACGCCGCAAACTCTTGAGTGCGGCGAGACGAGGCGACACGAAGGCCATCAGCAGGCTGTTCGAACTCTATCAAGTACGTGTGCTCAGCGGAGACCAATTGGCGAAGGTCAACCGCACGTCTGTCTACATGACTCCCGTAAAGCACAACAGCAAATCAAAGGCTGCTGCGGGTAAAAGCGAAAAATCGAGCACTTTGAAGACAGTGAAGAAATCAGGCAAGTCCTCTAAGATGGTTGTCAAGAAGGAGCCGACAAGCACCACTAAAAAATCGGCCAAGGGTCACTCCAAACATAAATAAAGAGGGCTGGATTACTGCACGGCCACTCTGAGTCCGCCTCCTGCCAGTTTTGCCGCAATATCATCAGCCCGTTCTGTTGATCCGGTGAAGACGATGGCTTCCCCCTCATGATCGATCCGATAGGCCAACTCAAACGCCTTGGTCGAGGTCATCGCGGGAATAAACCGGCAAAATAGCTCGATCACTTGTTGGTAGGTGTGACAGTCGCAGTTGTAGACAACGACACGAGACTCAAATCCGGCTCCTGAACCGATTTGCACATCTTCAGTGGTTTCCGGAATTGTCTGGGGCGTGGAGGGTGTCGGCATGGAGCGGGGCTTCTAGCAGGCCTGGCGGAAACAGTTCAACTGTGACTTGCCGGATGTCATGCAGGGCTTAAACCTTATCCATATCAATCACTTCGGTTGCGTCCCATAAGTTTTTCAACTCGGCATCAGCCAAATCCTTTTCACGATCCACTTCCGTTTCTTCTCCAAAAGACTGTTGCGGTGCTGTCGATGTGGTGCCTGTGAGTTCATCCCCAGTAGTTGATGGGGTAGTCGTCTGAGGACGGCGCCGCTTCTTTGACGGATCCATGTTGACCGGCATGAGGTACCTCCAATAACTCCGTAGTCTTCTCTAATTGTGACCGTCTTGTCAATCGGCGAAAGACGCCGGTGCCTGGACCGGAGTGAGTTCTACCGGCCTTGCCGGATGTTCGATGTGCTGGTTCGCCTGGCCCACTCAGAACAGCTGCTCTGCCACCGTATCAGCGTAGCGTCGACCCAAGGACGTCAGTTGTATTCGATCGTGATCGGCCTCGAGTAGGCCCTTCTCGATCAGTTCGTCGATCTGACGATCTCGTTCCGCGGCTGCGATGGCTTTTCGAGGGACACCACGAAGAAGGCGCAAGCCGAACACAAGGGCATCCCGCTGGCGCTCCGATGCCGAGAGGATGGTGCGTTCGGTGATCGGCAGACGGTTGTCGTTCAAGCATGCCGCATAGGCTTCGAGATCCGCAACATTTCCAAACCGAGCGCCGTGGAGATAGGACTGCGCGCTGGGGCCGAGTCCAAGATACTCGCCGCCGGTCCAGTAGAGGAGATTGTGACGGCAAGCATCGTCGGGTTTGGCGTAGTTGGAAATTTCATAGCGGGAAAATCCCGCTTCAGTAAGGAAACGCTCCGCCGCGGATTCCATGTCGATCTGAAGCATTTCGTCAGGTGGCGAGAAAAAATTCCGAGCGATGTCCTGAGCAAGCCTGGTGCCTTCCTCAATGGTCAGCGCATAACAAGAGATATGTGATGGGGCCAACGGCATGAGCGATTCCAGGGTGCGTATCCAATCAGGTAGGAATTGGCCAGGCAGCCCATACATGAGATCGAGGTTGATGTTTGTGAACCCTGCGCTACGTGCGGCCTGAACTGCAGTCGCCGTATCCTGCACTTGTCCAAAACGACCGATGGAGACGAAATCCTTGTCCGCCATGGATTCCGCTCCAAAGCTGATCCGATTGAATCCGGCATCGGCCAAGACTTCGAGATCCCTTACGGTGACGGAAGAGGGGTGTGCCTCCACCGTGACTTCTGCCGTGACGTTGGTCGGCCAGGTGGCTCGAATCAGCGTGAGAAGCGCGGCCAGCTGATCGGCAGGAAGGGATGTCGGCGTCCCTCCACCGAAATAAATGCTCTGCAGGGCGCGGCCATCCAAGGACTCTTGCCGACGATGGAGTGAAATTTCTTGGATGAGCGCGGAGTGAAACCGCGCCATCGGAGCGGGTTTCGCGATTTCGAGATAGAAGGCGCAAAAATGGCAACGGCGCCGGCAAAATGGGATATGAACATACAGACCGAGGTCTTTGTTCGAAGGGCTCATCGTTTCAGCGAGAAGGGAGGCGGTTGTGAGAAATCCTTACCCAGGACGATTTCGATTTCATCGGACGGCGAGACGCCTCGGTTGCGGATGTGCGATGCCCATCCATCATGTCTGCGGAGTGACTCAAAGACTGATTTAAGCAGTTGCGGTTTGATCCGGGCTTCCCACTCGCGCAGCCAATTGCGTTCATCTTCGTCTCCGGCATAGTCGTCCGGAAACGAAGCTTCCAACGTGAAGCGAATAGTAAACGTTTTGTCTTCCTGGTACATAGGATCCTCTGTCGTTGCGATTCAGTCGGCGAGATTTTATAATGTTTTTGGCAACCGAAGGAGTCTTGAGCTATGCCTATCTTCGAATATGTGTGTCGCGAATGCAATCATCGTTTTGAACTGTTGATCCAAGGGTCGGCGGAGGCGGCTTGTCCCCAGTGCAAGACGACCAAGGTCGATAAGCAGTTCTCCGCTTTTGGAGTGGGGGCTACGACCGGCTGGGCGTCCTCAGCCGGTCCCGGCGCCTGCGGCAGTTGCGGCGATCCCCGCGGACCCGGCGCTTGCTCGATGAATTAGCCCACATTATCCATGATCGCTTCAACTGCAACCACCGATACGTCGCTGCGACAAGCCTAATAAGTATGCGGACGGACGAACAGGCGGTGCAACGCGCGATCTCGACCATCTCGCAATCCGATCCGCTGATCAAACTGCTGCAGCAAGTTCGATTGGGTCGCATGAAACCTACTGATACGGGCTTACGCGCTGTGACGGAGTCTTGGCTGGGTATCTACGAGAAAGCCTTGGCCACGGATGGCCTGACTCAATCCGGCCTTCGGCGACTGAATCCCGCCCCTCGGCTAGCGATCCTTATCGAGACCGGAGTGCTCACCGACGATCACTCGGGTGTGACGGCTCTGAGGGCCGCTTACGATGAACTGCTGGCTTGTGCCCACACTGAATAGGTTGCTCGCACTCCTCCTTTCTCCCTTGTGCCTCTGTGGTCTGGTCATCTTGCCTACTACAATACAGGCGGACGATGCAGTCGGATTTCGCCTCCTGAGAACAATCCCTCCGGCCAAGCTTGCCTCGATTCTTCCCTCTGATACGCATCTTCTGATCGAGCGGAGCGCCATTGAAGCGTTTCTTGTGGCGCTGGAAGGGGCGCCTCCTGATTGGGCCACAGTCTATGGCCACGGTCACCATGATCCGGGACATGATGAACGGCTATTCAATCTGAACCGCGAGCGGGATGCTGCACGCGAGAGCAACCCCGTTCTGAGCCGGCGTGTGGCGTTCATCTGGCCTGGAGAGTTGTCGCAATTCGATCCCGAAACCAAGAGCTATGCGGTGGCGGTCGGGCCGGAGCTCAATCCAACACGTTGGGGTATGGTTCGATTCAAGCCTGAGGAGTTTCCAAACAATCTACGCGTGAGGCCGGACAAGAAGCTCGCCGGTCGGATCAGTCGGAGTCTCGCCAAGCGCGAAAAAACACAGGTGTTGGTCGTGATGGCCGGTGTGCTGATTCCTTGCGAATCGATCATCTACGATTTTTCGCACGAGGAGGAAGGGGTCGGCCTCATCATGCCTGTGGTGAGGGTTGAACAGGTGGAAGTTCTTTTCAGAGCGCCGCAAGCGCCGCGATCCGACTGACGCGAATCGTGGTGAGAGGCTATTGGAGTTGCTACTGGTTAATACGCGTCTTTTGCGCAACGAAAGCCGGTCCCACTGGGACGGCTGTCCATCGTGCCCCAGTCGCGATCAGTTGTGCGGAGGCTGGCAGCCGGTTTGAGCCATGACCCGCCACGCATGGCTTTGATCGCCCCTCGAATCGGACCCGTAGGGTCTGTGAGCGGGGCATGTTTATAATAATTTGGGTCGTACCAATCTTGTACCCATTCCGCGGCATTGCCTGCCATCCCGTGCAGACCGTAAGGGCTTACTGATTGTGGAAAACTGTCGACCGGCATCGTCAGAACTTCTCCCTGTATTCCTTTCTCTTTGGCCAGACGAGCGCCGTCGCCTCTGACCCAGAAGGCATCCCAATCCGCTCCGCTATTGAACTCGATCGTCTGTTGTGCCCAATAACTGGCGCTATTCGCCATGGTCAAGTCCCAGATGTTTCCCCAGGGGTACCGCCGGCCATCGGTTCCGCGTGCGGCCTTTTCCCACTCCGCTTCGGTCGGGAGGCGTTTCCCGGCCCAACGGCAGTAGGCGTCGGCATCCTCCCAGCTCACATTGACGACTGGATGGTGTTCTATGCCTTGGATGGGGCGATCGTTCGTCCAGACGGTTGCCCCTTGGCTTATATTCGACGGAGAGCGATGACCCGTTGCTTGCACGAAGGCGGCATAGGCTTGGTTGGTCACCTCAAAACGGTCAAGGAAGTATCCACTGAGGTAGACACGTCGTTCCGGACGTTCATCAGGGAAGCCGTCGCTTCCTTCGGGGCTCCCCATCGTAAACTCTCCCGGAGGAATCAGGGTCATGTCTGTAGGAATGTCGGCTCCGGTAGCCGAAGGGGAATGGCTGACGGCAAGGAAAAGTACACACAAGGGGAGAGAGGATCGGACCATCACGGAGTCTTGATGCCACAGGCCCCGGCGACGGCATCGCGATAGTCCAGCCACAGAGACAAGCTCTTTGTTATGCACGTCAGAACCGACTGACGAAGGGCTGGCGCGGTGTAATTGACGACCATGTCATAGGCATCATGCCGATGGCCTGCTTCGACCATCTGGTGGGCTCGAATCAGGTCCATTCGGTTCGGCGAGACCTCATGATACCGCACCAAGGGATGAAGGCTGATGATGGATTCAATCTCTTCCGGGTGTTTTTTTTCGGGAGGCGCGAGAATCTCCTTGCGATCCTTCACGCTGCCTTCAACGAAGATGGTCAAGGTTGCAGCAGCCATCACCCAATGACGGTGGCTCGACATGCGCTCAAGCCAGGCGCGATAGGTTCGGGCCGCAGGCAGCAGACGGGCCTGTTCGAAATCCCGTCGGCGGAAGCCCAACCCTTCCATCATCGTCAGGAAGAGTTCAGGATGAGATTTCCCTAACGAGAGTCCTCCGGTTTCCTCCTCGTAAATGTTCTCAGCCAACATCCGGCGGACTGAAAGCGGAGGGTTGGTTGCAAGGATTCGTGATAAGAAAACGGGGAAGTCTCGAACGTAAACGGCATACTCATGCTGAAAGTGGAGCTTGAGCTGGGCTTTGCTGAGTCGGCCGGAAGAAAAATATTCCCAAGCCCAGTGATGCTTGTCGTCCATGGTCCGGAGGAGCGCTTCAAGAAACGCAGATTTCTTCATGTGAGCGGACACGATGCCTTGCCTTCTCGGGTGAAGCCTCGCTACAATTCGGATTGCAGAGGAACAGCCGATGAACCCGATAACGATTCAGAATCCCGACGACATCCTCACTGTGTTGGCCGATGTGACCCTTCGTGGGACGGGGTTTACGACCGAATCGTTGCTCGACTACGTGTTAGAAGAGGGATTTACCGAACCAATCTTCCTCAACGCCAGTGGCGAGGATCCCACTGCCTTCTTCAAGGGCCAACCGAACGCGTGGGCCGTTTACCAGGTCCGTGAGTGGAAGCGCGTGCTCACCATCTCCGGCGGTCCGGGCCGGGAACGTCGTGCGCGAATTACCGAAACTCCGTAACTCGTGTTCGAGTGTAAAGCCATATGCGGTCAAGTGCAACCAATGGGCGAGATTCATGCGTGAACGATCGATCGGTGAGCGGCTCGTGAGGATGATTCATCTCACCAACGCGCAAAACGTCGGCGAGCTCGCGATGATCAAAAGCTTGCTCGACGGCAACCGCATCGCCTATGTCGTCCATGGTGAACATGTCAGCAGCCTCTATCCCGGGGTGCCCTTCTTTGTCAGCCGCGTCATGGTCGACGTGTCCGATCAGGTTCGTGCCGAAGTCCTTCTGAGCCGGCTCCGACTGTCTATTCGAGAGACGCCCGCCGAACGCTAGGCGAAGAAAATCATACTCGTCGTTCGTGAAGCGCAAACAAGAATGAGGCGGCTAGATTCTTGACTGCGGGATACGAACGACGCTTCACGAGTTACCGGCCGGCCGGTTACGGTTGAATTTTTGGGTGCGGTTTTTCTGCGGGAAAATTACCGGAGCGGCGTTCACGTGATCCTTCGTACCATCCTCCCATCAGTATTCCTTCTTCGAAATAGAGGTAGCGGTGACGGACAATCGCCGAACTTTCCCAATCTTCAAAAATCCATTCCTCTTGCCGGATACCATCTTTGGTGAACGTGGTGTTGATCGTCTGCGGTCCGCCCCAAGATTGCAGGACCTGTTCTTTGGTCATCCCCACCATGACACGGTGTTGCTCGATGTGCTTTTGAAAGTCCGGATCGCCAAGCTGAACGATCATCGGCCATACCACCGCCATGATGAGAAACAGCACAAGCCCGGCATAAATGATGATCCTAACGGGACGGCGGCGAATGAACGACGGTTCGTCGGGTTGTGACTCGGGCAAAGCCGGATGAAGGTCGGTGGTCATGATGTCACGCAGAGGCGGCGCATGCTAACAACGGATTGTGATGGAGTCAAGGAACGGTTATTTTCAGTAATCAATTCCAAATAACAGACGACGCGATATACTTACACCCATGTCCTATCGCGAATGCCGGACGATCGTTCCGCTCTGTGTACTCGTCGGGATCTTGGCTGTTTGCCAATGGGGAATCGTCGCGGCTCGCGCCGCGACCGTGTATTCCTACATCGACGATCAAGGGAACCCGGTCTTTACCGACACACCGGAGACGATTCCTGAAAAATATCGGGCCAAGGTCAAGACACATGAGCGTCCTGATGCGGCGAAAAAGTCGCCCTCGGTGGCGGACACGGTGCGCGATACGGTCAAAGAACAGGTCAAGAGTTTCGGGTTTCAGGTGCCGTCTGTTCAACTCGACATGAAGAATTTCAGCTCGGCCCAGTCACCCATTTTGACCTATGCCGGCATCGCGGCGATCGTCCTGCTGCTCATCATGTATTTCAGCAAAGAAAGCCCCATGCTCCGGCTGTTGGCTCTCGGGTTGTTGATTGTCCTTGGGATCGGGACTCCCGTACTCATGTATACGAGTGAGGGTGGTCCGATGGACAACATGAAGAAAAAAGCCGCCGCCTCCGGACAAGCTCAGCACGATCGCCTTCGGCAAGCCCCGCAGTAAACGTTCTCTCCTTCCCCCGCCTGTTTTCTGAAAACTATTCCTCGTACTTTGGAACCGGTATTGATTTGGATGACGGCTTGGGAGGAGCAGACTGCTTGTCGAATTGATAGGAGTAGGGATTCGGAGTCCGTTCATGGGTGTGCCGCTGCCGGAGGGTCACCAACTGCGGACTCTGCGTGCTGATTTCCATTCGGTCTATCAATGCCTCGGTCGTCAAGCGATCGGAAAGTCCTTGCATCGAAAATAGTTGGTAGCAGAGCGTCCAATCGAGCTGTTCTTTTCCATGCTCTCTCACGATGAAACGGGCATCAGACGAAGGGGGGCCTTTGAACAACAGTACCCAAATGTTGGATCGAAAGGTGGGGCTGGTCGAGTCGGTTGAAGGGTGAAACTCCGGAATCAAACTTGGGAGCCGACCGATCGGCACTGCCGGGGAAAACTCGATGTCCACCAGCCGTACGGTCAGCGGTCTGTTTTCACGTTGATCATTCGGGTCAACCGCGTAGCTGAAGGAGTAACGGACCTCGATGCCCTCGCGATTGAACGTGTACACATCTTCGCCGTTTTCAGGCGACACGAGTTTACTGAAATACTTCGACCAATCGGCGAACGGATAATACGTGAAGACACGCAGCGCAGATTTCCGGTCCCGCACGGCCTGCGGCATGCCGAGTTTCTCGTGTAGTTCTTGCTGAGAAAGCCCGAGAAAGCCGTCTTCAAAATAGGGTGCGGCGGAGGCGAGAGAAGGTCCGGTAAAAAATAAGCCGACGTAAAGAAGAAGGCTCAATGCCGTGATTCGTAAGAGGACCGAGACGTGCCTCATAGGTCATCGTAGCTAGGCCTCGAATTTTATGTCAAGGAAGGATCGCCTGCTTGCCCGGTCCGAGGACCTTCCAGTATGATCGCGAATAATACATCGGAAAACCTTCACAAGGTGATCATGCCCATATCGCATGAGAGTTCCATTGCGACGCTCTTGCACGAGCGCATCCTAATCCTGGACGGTGCCATGGGGACAATGATCCAGCAGCGAAAGCTGGATGAGGCGGCTTTTCGGGGAGAGCGGTTCAAGGACTGGACGAAGGATCTCAAAGGTCACAACGATCTGTTGAATATCACGCAGCCGGCCGTCATCGAAGAGATTCATCGACAGTATCTTGAAGCCGGCGCGGACATTATCGAGACCAACACGTTCAATTCGCAGGCGATCTCGCTTGCCGACTACAAGATGGAGACCCTGGGCTATGAACTGTCCAAAGCCGGGGCGGAATGTGCCAAACGGGCAGTGGGGGCGGTACAGTCGGCACAACCGGGACGGCGTTGTTTTGTCGCTGGGGCGATCGGTCCTACGACCAAGACCTCGTCGATTTCCACCGATGTGAACAATCCCGCGGCTCGTGGGACGACTTTCGAGGAGCTGGTGAAGGCCTACGGACAACAAATACTGGGGTTGCTCGACGGTGGCGCCGATCTTCTGCTCGTAGAGACCATCTTCGATACATTGAATGCGAAGGCCGCGTTTTTTGCGATCCAACAGGCGTTTGCGTCCGGCGCGCTTCAGGTTCCGATCATGGCTTCCGTGACGTTCATCCAGGCCGGCAACAATCGTGGGGTGACCGGGCAGACCGTCGAAGCCTTCTGGAATTCCATTTCCCATGTGCCGTTGTTGAGCGTGGGGATGAACTGCGCTCTCGGCCCCAAAGAAATGCGTCCGCTGATCGAAGAATTGTCGCAGATCGCGCCGATCTACATCAGCGCCCATCCCAACGCCGGCCTGCCGAATCCGTTGTTACCGACAGGATTCCCCGAAACGCCGGAAACGTTGGCGCCCCAGCTGCGGGAATGGGCGGAAAACGGATGGCTGAACATTGTCGGAGGGTGCTGCGGCACTACACCGGCCCATATTAAACGCATCGCTGAAGCAGTGCGCGGGGTGAAACCGCATGCGCTCTCGAAAGTCGCCCCATACACCAGATTGAGCGGTCTTGAAGCCGCTACGATCCGGCCAGACTCGAACTTCGTCAATATCGGCGAACGAACGAACGTGACCGGCTCGCCCGCGTTCGCGAAGCTGATTTTGGCCGGCGATTATGAAGCAGCTTTATCGGTCGCACGGCAACAAGTGGAGGGCGGAGCACAGATCATCGACATCAACATGGATGAGGGCATGTTGGACTCCAGGGCCGCGATGGAGAAGTTTCTCCGCTTGGTGGCCTCGGAGCCGGATATCTGCAAAGTACCTATCATGGTCGACAGCTCCAAGTGGGAGGTGCTGGAGACCGGTCTGAAAAATATCCAAGGTAAAGCCGTCGTCAACAGTACCAGCCTGAAGGAAGGTGAGCAGAAATTCATCGACCAAGCGACACTCATTCGCCGCTATGGGGCGGCCGTTGTCGTCATGGCTTTCGACGAAAAAGGTCAGGCTGACACGCTGGAACGAAAGAAGGAGATCTGTGCGCGCTCATACAAGATTCTCACGGAGCAAGTCGGTTTTCCTCCGCAAGACATCATCTTCGATCCCAACATCCTGACTGTCGCAACGGGGATCGAGGAGCACAACCACTACGCAATGAATTTCATCGAGGCGACGCGCTGGATTAAGCACAATCTGCCGGGAGCGAAGGTCAGCGGGGGTATCAGCAATATTTCTTTTTCGTTCCGTGGTAACAACGTGGTTCGAGAGGCGATGCACGCGGCCTTCCTGTATCACGCGATCAAGGCCGGTCTCGACATGGGTATTGTCAATGCAGGGCAGCTGGCGGTTTACGAGGAAGTTCCTAAAGACTTGCTCGAACTTGTAGAAGACGTGTTGCTCAATCGACGGCCGGACGCCACCGAACGTCTGGTGAATTTTGCTGAGACTGTGAAAGCGAAAGGAAAAGCGGCTGTCAAAGACGATGAGTGGCGTCATGGGACGGTTGAGGAACGATTATCCCATGCGCTCATCAAGGGCATCACGGACTATATCGACCAGGATACGGAAGAGGCGCGTCGGAAATATGCCAAGCCTTTGGAAGTCATCGAGGGACCGCTGATGGCCGGCATGAACGTCGTCGGCGACTTGTTCGGTTCGGGCAAGATGTTCTTGCCTCAGGTCGTCAAGAGCGCCCGCGTGATGAAGAAGGCCGTGGCCTATCTCATGCCCTTTATGGAGGAAGAGAAGAAGCGGTCCGGCAATTTTCAGGCGCAGGGGAAGGTCTTGCTCGCGACCGTCAAGGGTGATGTTCATGACATCGGGAAAAACATCGTGGGCGTCGTGCTCGGCTGCAACAACTATGAAGTCATCGATCTCGGCGTGATGGTGCCCTGTGAAAAAATTCTAGCCGCTGCTCGAGAGAACAAACCCGACATCATCGGTTTGAGCGGGCTCATCACTCCTTCACTCGACGAGATGGTCCACGTGGCCAAAGAAATGACGCGCGAGGGTTTTGATCTGCCTCTCTTGATCGGCGGTGCGACCACCAGTAAGGCTCATACGGCGGTCAAGATCGCCCCATCTTATGAGCCGGGTGTCGTCCATGTGTTGGATGCCTCACGCGCCGTGGGTGTCGTGGGAAGTCTGGTCAGCCAAGCGCAGAAGCAGGATTTCGTCAAACAAGTAAGGGACGACTATGAGCGAGTGAGACAATCGCATCACGATCGCGGTGCGAAGCCGCTTATTTCGATCATACAGGCGCGCGCCAATCGGTTCATGCCGGACTGGGAGAAAACCGATATTCCCACGCCGGCGACGTTAAGCGTTCAGACGATCTCCGATCAGTCGTTGGTTGAACTCATGCCGTATATCGACTGGTCCCCCTTCTTCCACACATGGGAATTAAGAGGCCGCTATCCGACGATTTTTGAGGATGCCACCGTCGGACCAAAGGCCAAGGAGCTGTATGACGATGCGCGACGCCTTCTGGATGAGATCGTCCAGAATCGACAGCTCAAGGCCAAGGGGGTCTACGGATTCTTTGCTGCCGCGTCGGTCGGTGATGACATTGAATTGTACGCGGATGTATCGCGAAAGATCAGGGCTACGACGATTCATCATCTTCGTCAGCAATCGGAGAAGCCGGCGGGCCAACCAAATCTTTCGCTGTCCGATTATGTCGCGCCGAAGGAATCAAATCGGCAGGATTACATCGGAGCGTTCGCCGTCACAGCCGGTATCGGGTTGGATGACCTCTGCAAACGGTTCGACAAAGACCATGACGACTATAATTCGATCATGGCCAAGGCCCTCGCCGACAGGCTGGCCGAAGCCTTTGCTGAATTTCTCCATAAACGGGTCAGGGAAGAATGGGGATACGGCAAGAAAGAACGATTGACGAATGATGATCTGATCCGTGAGCGATACCGTGGGATCCGTCCTGCGCCGGGATATCCGGCTTGTCCGGACCACACAGAAAAGAAGCTGCTGTTTGATCTCTTGCAGGTGGAGAAGAATACCGGCATCACATTGACGGAAAGCTTTGCGATGTTGCCGGCTGCGGCCGTGAGCGGGTTCTATTTCGCCCATCCGGACGCCAAGTACTTCGCCGTCGGCAAAATCGGCAAAGACCAAGTTGAAGACTATGCTCGCCGCAAGGGGATGGATCGTCGGATCATCGAGCGCTGGCTCTCACCGAATCTGAATTACGAGCCTGAATAATGTTTGCGTAAGACCGGTAATCGGCGCACTTTCTCTTCAGCCCCCTCTTCCACTACAATAGCCCCTCGCGAATCTCTCCTGAAGGGGGTCCGATGCAAGCACGTATCCTCATCGTCGATGATGACCAAGATATTCTCAGCGCGCTCAAGAAGCGGTTGACCTGGATAGGTCATGAGGTGCTCACCGCCGAGGATGGCGAACAGGCGCTGAGAGTGGCGGCAGAGGAGCAACCCGATCTGATGCTGCTCGACATTGAATTACCAGGGCTCAGCGGACTCGATATCCTCAAACGGCTTGCCGAAAAACGTTCCGGCATTCCGCCGCAGCCTGTCCCGGAAGTGGTCGTCATCACGGCGTTCGGGACGATCGATCGGGCTGTGGAGGCGATACGGCTCGGAGCCTGCGATTTCCTGACGAAGCCGTTCGAACCCGATTACCTCTCCATCGTGATTGAGAAAGCCATGGCACAGGTGGCCCTCACCCGTCAGATCGGTTTCCTGCAAGCAGAAGTGGGGGAACGGTATGAGCATGTAGTCGGGCAGAACCCACGCATGGTTGAGTTACTTGAGACGGCGCGGCGGGCGGCCGGCTCTTCCGCCACGGTACTGTTATTGGGAGAAACAGGGACGGGCAAAGAGGTGATTGCGCGCGCGCTGCATCGGTGGAGCCCACGCGCCTCGAAATCGTTTGTCGTCGTGAACTGCGCGGCGTTGCCCGAGAGTCTATTGGAAAACGAGTTATTCGGACACGAGAAGGGGGCCTACACCGGAGCGGTGAGGCGTGAACCAGGCAAGATCGAATCCGCGGAAGGCGGCACCGTCTTTCTTGATGAGATCGGCGACATGCCGGCAGGACTACAGACACGCCTGCTCCGCTTGCTGCAGGATCAGGAGTTTTACCGTGTCGGCGGCACGCAACCCATCCGCACCGATGTGCGTTTTGTCGCGGCGACGAACAAGGATCTGAAAGAGGCCATTGAAGACGGACTCTTCCGTCAGGATTTGTTTTATCGCCTGAACGTCATCTCACTCACGTTGCTCCCCTTGCGGAAACGACCGGAGGATCTCCCACCGTTGGTGGATCATTTTGTCCGGAGACATGGGACGGCCATGGGCCGCCGAACGTTTACCGTGAGCCCGGATGCCCTGGAGCTCATTCGTGGGTATCACTGGCCTGGAAACGTGCGTGAGTTGGAAAATGTCCTGGTGCGGGCCATCGCGCTGTGCCCCGATGACTGTATTGAACCGGAACATCTCGGGATCACGGTTCAACGAAGGTTGCCGGTGGAAGCGGACTTTGCGGAAGACGATCGTCTGAACTACCATGCCGTGATGGAGCAGTACAGCAGGAAAGTCATTGAAGAAGGCTTGCGCCGAGCGGGATGGAATCAAACCAAGGCGGCAGAACTTCTCGGGCTGCAACGAACCTATTTGACGAGGCTGATCAGGCAGAGAGGTGTATCTGCCAAGCCTCTCTCCACGTAACCGCGCCTGCAACTGTTGAAAAAGTCCTCCCGCTTCGTTCTCGCGTCGCTCAGAGGCTCAACGCTAGGAAGCCAAAGGCAAAGTACCTATCCGCTCGCATCTGATCGAAGCGAACGGGTCAAGCGAAGCTTGGTATGTACCTCCTCGCCTCTTCGCTCGCTACGGCCTTGCGGGAAGACCTTTTTCAACAGTTGCAGAAATCTTCGTGATCGCCTCGGATCTTACAGTCTTTCCCTCTGCATCTTGCTGGTATCAGAGTGCGGTAATGTGCTGCTGTGATGGGATTGGCGCAACGGGCTCTGTCGTGGTCGGTCGTGCCGGTGTGGCCGAGTGCAAGGTAAACGAAAAGCAGCTGCCTCCGTGAGGTTCCGTCTCAACCCACAGTCGCCCATGATGCAGTTCGACCAGCAACTTGGCGATTGCCAGTCCAAGCCCTGCTCCCTTGGTTTTCTTGTGTGTGGTGGGCGCGCGATAGAACGGTTGGAAAATCTTGTCCACATCTTCCGGGGCGATGCCGGGCCCGACATCGCGCACGGAGATCTGGATTTCATCGGTGGATATTCTCATGACGGTCAGGTCGACGATCGTGTCCATCGGTGTGAATTTCACCGCATTGTGGAGGAGATTGAGAAGGATCTGGCGCAATTTGTCAGGGTCGGCACAGACAAGGGGCAGCTCGGACGGCAGCGAGAGTACGATGCTCACGCGGCGTTCGGAGCTGAACGGGCGAAGATCTTCGACCGTTTTGGCGATCACGTTTCCGAGCGACACCGGTTCCAGGCGTACGGTGATTTGGCCCACCATCTCGATTTGAGAGAGATCCAGCAGATCATCGATCAAAATCCGAAGGCGTGAAAGGTTGGCTTCCACACGCGTAAGCGATCGCCGCTGATCGTCGGTGACGGCGCCGTCTATCCCATCCCGCAGATTGGCCAGGTCGACTTTCATCGACGTCAACGGCGTGCGCAGTTCATGTGAGGCCGTGGAAACGAAGATCGACTTGCGTCGGTCGATCTCCTGCAGTTTGGCATTGGCTGCGGCAAGTTCCTGCGTGCGGGCATCCACGCGGTCTTCCAGGGTATGAGCCAGCTCCCGCAACTCGTGCTCGCGTGATTGCAGCGTCGAAGCCATGGTGTTGAAGACGTGTGTCAGGGTTCCGACTTCGTCGTTTGTGCGCATGGCTACGGTCGGCACGGTCTCCCCATCGGCGAGTTTGGTCGCCGCCGTGGTGAGCCCTTGCAATGGAATGGTAATTCGGCGCGCCAGCAGGACGATGATACAGATCCCCCCCATCAGTGTACTCAGCGTAATGAGGAGCGCTTGACACAACAACTGACGCAGGACGTGTTGCAGATTGGACGTCGAAAGTCCGACCTGCACAAGTGAGGGGACCACAGCCTGAGGAGCGGCGGAGCCTTCCGGTGTATCCAACTCTTCCTCAAGCGTGAGTTGCAGGGCAGGATCCCATACGGTTGCGTGAGAGTGACGCGGGACTTGGACCAGCAAGTCGTAAAAGATCGGCAGCTCGGAACCTCCCATGAGGGTGAACAATTCTCCCAGCGTAAACTCCGTGGTCGATCGAAGGACTGGTCCGTCGTCGGCGAGCCAAATCCCGTTGATGAGCGGCTCATTCGTATCGGCATCGAGCCGCCGGGGCTGGACCAATGTCGTCACCGAAAACCGTCGCAGGCCTCCCGGTTGAGCGGAAAACTGCTGGTGCCACTCGGCTCTTCCATAGCCGGCTTGGATCTCACCGCTCGAAGACACGACCGCGACATACGCCACCGTTCTGACGGCGAGAATCTCCTGGATGAGTTGATCTAATCGATGGGTATCGCCGGCGACGATGCTGAATCGCCCCATGGCTGCCAGGTGTTGCGCGAGCAGCGTTCCGCTTTGCACCAGGTTCTCGGCAACCGATCGCACTTGCTGTCGAATAAACAACCAGCCTAATAAGAGACAGGCGACAACCAGAATGACGGCCGTACTGAAGACGAGCTTCGTTCTGAGCGTGATCGAGAACGAGGGGGATGGATGAGCCGGTTCAACCATTACCGTATCTCTATTGACCGTCGGCCATAAGCCATCCCCTTTAGGGGATCAAATCGAAATGACCCGGTTCCCGGGCTAATGCTCCAGGACCACCAAACAGGTGACCGGCCATACGTATCAGATCAGGGGGCAGAACGAGGCCTACGTGCGCTGCGGAGTTCACGTTCAACGCCAATTGAGGGCGTTCGGGAGCCTGGAGCGAACCAGTTGACGCCTGTTGTCCGTTAAGACGAGCGAGCGCAATATGGGCTGCCTGCTGTCCGACAGCCCAAGGATCCAAGACCAGTGCGCCGAGCGCTCCTTGCTGAACCAGTGTCGACGAGAAGGTGAACAACGGCACTTTGGCATCAAGCGTGGATTCCAAAAAAAACGGAATGGCTGATTCGGAGACCACGGTTTGGTCTTGTATCAACCAGAGTGCATTGATCTTTGGAAGTAACGCTCGGACTGCGTTGGGAATCTCCTCTTGGCGGTGGACGTCGACTGCGAGGAGCTCCAACCCCTGTTGTTTCGCTGCACGATGGGCCTGGCGGATAAAGTCACCGCTTTGCTCTTCATCATAGAGGACTCCGACGCGATTGCGATTGGGTATGGCCGACCGAAGCGCCGCGAGTTGGGTTTCTGCCGACAGGCGGACGGCAATTCCGGTCATGTGAGGGGCGGGGAGTCCGTGCATTTCGGGGTTGAGCACCATGCAGAACACCACCGGCTGGTCGAGAATCTCCAGCTTCGCGGCCATGGCGGCCTTGAGCCCAACGGCGAAGATCAGATCGGGGGGAGAGGCTCGCAATGACTTGGCGATTTGCCGTCCTTCTGCAAGTTGGCCGTTGAGGTTATATTCTTTGACCGATGTAGTCGCAGGGATTCCCGCTTTAAATCCGATAACGGCTTGCTCATAGTACGGGAGGCTAGCCGATTTGAGGACGGCAATTTCTGCGGCGCCGGCTCTGCCGGATAGGCTTGTGAACACGAAGAGAGAGAGAACAAAGAATACTGCTGGCATCAGGGTCTCCCTCGACAACCGCTTTGCTATATTAGCCGATTTTCCATGACCAGCACGCATATTCTCAAGTGCCCTGGAACATCTGTACCTTCGACCACAGGTGTGGGCGAGTCAAAATAACTAAGCAACTCTTGGGCCACAGATCTGTATGTGACGAGTGGCTCAAAGCTTCACCGTGAGCCAGCCCATCACTCGGCTGCCGATGAGATCACCCAAGGGGTGCTCACGGTGCCGATCATTCAAAGCGTTGAACACGGAAACTGCCACTTCGGCCTCGCGCACATAGCCTGCCGCTGCTTGTTGCTGCCAAAAGCGATAACCAAGGCGGAGGTTCAGCAGATTATAGCTACTGACATGCGGATCGACGAACGGTACGCCGAATGGGGCTAACGCCGTGAATGTATGGGCGACAGGATAAGTGGCTTGCCCGACATAATGGTAGGACATGTCGGCCGAGACTCCGTTGACCCAGATGCCTCGGAGACCGACGTTGGCCTTGTGATGCGGGGCTCCTCGGCGAACTGTGCCGAGAAAGGTTTGATCGAAGAACTCATAGCTGTAATTGGCATAACCGGAGAGCCACGCCGTCGCCAGAATCTCAACCCCCGCCTCCAGTCCGTAAATATTGGCGTGGCCTCTGTCGTTGACGAAAGTTGCCTGAGAGGGGGACGCATTGCGATTGCCGATCAGGTCCGAGAGGTGATTGAAGTAGAGATCCCCCCGTGTACGCACTCGATGTTGAACCCACCAGCCTTGGTAGCCAAGATCACAAGAAATAATTTGCTCCGGGTCGAGGTTTGTCGAGCCAAGTACGGGAATACTGTTCGTGACAGTCGTGGGAAACGGCGGTGCTAACCCCGTCGGAATCGTCGTTCTCGCGCGTTGATCAAGGGAGGTTTCAATAAGAGTCGGTGGACGATATGCGACGGATGCGGAGGTACGGAATGAATGGTTGGGTGATAAGTGATAAATGACGGCCAGGCGTGGGCTTATGGTGGGATTGATAAAGGTGTCGATGTCGTAACGTCCGCCGGCCACTACGGAAAGTGTCGGCGCCAGCCGCCACTCATCCTGCACGAAGAGACCAAGCCGATCTTCACGAGTCAACCCTGAGCTGATGTTGCCGAAAAGGCTGATGTGTCGATAGTTGAGCCCGTAGGTGAACTGATGCGAAGGTCCTAACCCGATCATGTGTTGGAGATCAAGGTTGTAGGTGTCGGCTGAGGTCAAAGACTGTGAGCTTCCGTCCCGATTAGCAATGGTCAGAAAATCAGATAAGAGTGGGTTGGTGGTTGGGAGTGAATCACTTGAGAGTCTGGACCACCAAGTTCGAAGTGAGAAGGTTCCCCACTCAAGTCCGGCACTGAGGTAGGCTTGTGTTAAGCGGGTGCTGGATGAAACGGTTTCTCCGATCTGTCCGTCATATCGATTCGTGTCGACGACACCGCCCGATAGGTGGAGAGTGCCGTTCCCCGAAAGCGCATAAGTCGTGGCGACGTTGAGCTTATGCGATCGAAAGGCGAGGGCATCCTGCTCTCGCCATTGTTGGTTCTGGTCTCTTCCTGCGGACACACGAAACCCCAGATTGCCGACCGTGCCGGCAGTCACCGCGGCGCTCGTAATGGTTCCCAACTCACCCCCTCCGAACTGAAGGGTCGTGCCTTTCAGTTCATCCGGTGTTTTGGTGATGATATTCACGATGCCGTCGAACGCATTGAACCCGTACAGGGCTGATGCCGGGCCCTTCAACACCTCAATGCGTTTGATTTCCGGCAGTGTTACCGGCAACGCCTTCCAGTACACTGTCCCTTGTAGGTCTACATAAATCGAACGTCCGTCCACGAGGACCAACAGCTTATTGGCCATCGGTTGATTGTTCCCGCGTACGCTGACGTTGAAATCAGCGCCGCTCATTTGCATGATTTCAAGCCCAGGGATTCGGCGAAGGACTGTGGGTATATCGATTGCCCCAGACATACGGATGTCTTCGTCTGTGATCACGTAGACGTTCGACGGCGCGTCAGAGATCGGCTGTTCGTACCGGCTCGCGATGCTCACCGTTTCCTCTTTCAAATACAGTACTTCCTGCTGAATCTCCTGCTCCGTTGATGAAGATGTTCGGGGAATGGGAAGAGAAGTCTCAGCCCAACCGTGGAGTGGAACACTCAGCGAACAAGCGGTGATGAAGAGGGTCGCGCTCCAGCTTCTGTTCATGCAACGTGTTGAGTTCGACTTGTAGCCGGTGCTCTCGTCCACTCTTCCATTCAATCATCGGCATGATTGCGAGCAATAGATTGCTCCATTACGGACCTGAGCTGTGAGAATTTAACGGAAGTCGATCATGGTATCCACATTTAGGAACAAAGAGTATTCGCTATAAGAACTGATTTCGTGCTTGGCCTTGCTCGCGTCTGCCGTTTTTGCTGCATTAGGATTTCAAATCAAGATGGCTTGGCCAGAAGCAAAGAATGGAATTCGTCGGCTCTTCGCCGTCAGGTGGATCGAATTGGATGCAGAATCCATTTAGATACATCGCTAGAGGAAATCGCCCCACGCTGATTACCCAGTCGGGTTCACTCGCTCCTGAATCTTCTTACAGGGCTTCATCATCCAGTGGTGAGCAGCTTCAATTCTGGCTCGGCAAGAAGACCTATCAGCGATGGAATGGTATTTGCTTGATGAGTTCAAGCCGTTCCTAAATCCATTGCCGCGTACGTTCCGTAGGCAGTGGTGGTCCTCAGTCATTCGTCCTGGTCAAGGAGACTTCATGTCGGACGTCGGCACCATCGTTCCATCGCGCACCATAGCGATTGTCAGCAGTCAGCATCTCGTGGGGCTCGGCCTGGAGAAAATTTTCGAGAGCAAGAAGACGGTCCGGATCGTCGTGCAACTGCACCTGAGGATGACAGCTGCTGCGCTGCTCGCAGAGAGACCACCAGACGTGTTCATTCTCGATATGGAGACCGCGCAAGACGCCGTCGGCGCGATTCGGCAGATTAGGGAGTCGGCTCCGAAAAGCAAGATCGTGTTGTTATGCGGGTTGGAAGGCAGCGGCCGCACGCGCAAGGCTTTTGGATGCGGCGTTGACGGCGTCATTTTGAAGATTCAACCTCCTGCAGTCGTGCTCGCTGCGATCGAAGCGCTCTATTCCGACGCCGATAATCAGGCTGCCGCCAAACGTCATCATGTGGTGGACGGGGCCATGAGGACAACCGCCCCACAGGATGTCGATCCCCACGCACAGCCGTTTGTGTGGCCCGATGGATTGACTGAACGCCAACGAGAGATTATCAAACTGGTCGGTCAGGGGCTTTCGAACAAAGACGTCGCCGACCGGTTGTGTATTTCAGAGAGTACGGTCCGCCACCATCTCACCGGCATTTTCGACAAGGTCGGCGGGCCTAATCGGCAGAAGCTCATGATCCATACCCATCACGTCCGCTCCTCGCCGGTCTGACTCCAAGCCATCGACTATTCCTAACGACCCGAGATACTCAAGATGGACAGTTATTGATGGAACAATCGATTCGAATGCGAGAACGAGTCCGTGTGGTTCTGATCGATGATTCGGATTTCGTTTTGACAGCGCTACAGATCGCCCTGTCAAAGAGCAGTCGTATCCATGTCGTCGGCACTGCACGAACAGAAAGTGAGGCCGTTGCTCTCCTACGGGCATGTCAGCCGGATGTGGTCGTCTTGGATGTTCGAGTGGGGCAAGCGAGCGGCATCACTCTATGCGGGATCATCCGTGAATCGTACCCGAAAACCGCCGTCCTCTTCATCACCGCCGATGACGACAAGTACATGCTGCGATCCGCCGTTCTCGCCGGCGCCCAGGGCTACCTGCTGAAGAGTGCGTCGGAGGAAGCCATCGTCAAGAGTATCGAAGTCGTCGCAGGCGGCCAGGCAATCATGGACCCGCGATTGACACAGCAGCTCCTTGCGTGGGTCCGGGATGAAAGAGGAACGGCTCAACGCGAGCGAAGGGAAGAAGGCTCACGCGTCGATCTTCGAGTCCTGTCACTCGTTGCAGCCGGAAAAAGCAACAAGGAGATTGCGCAGGAGCTGAACATCACGCCGAGCGCTGTAACGGCTTGCCTCCGGGCAGTCTATAAACGGTTGAACATCTCGCGGAGATCAGAAGCGGCGAAGTACTTTGTGCAGCGGGAAAAAGGACTCTCTGGCCATGCGAATCTTTCTCATTAGCGGCCATCTCATCACCGTCGGTTAGAGTCCCAAGCAAACTGCCGTACTGATTGATTGTAGTTCCGAACTCTTGCGGCATACGAGTGTCTGGTAGGAACACCCAAAAAGGTGACTCCACTGTTTCATGCATAAGCCTCCTATCCCGATGAGATGAATCGAATCAGATACAGAATCCATTTAGATACATCTTCTTGATGGGCTCTCTCTACAGTCACTGGAAATGAGTTTCCACTGACTACTATGCGCTACGTAGATCCTTTCCCATCACGTCGTACGCTTGCTATCAGCAATCCGAGCATTCAAGGGGGGCCGCTCCTGATTGGCTGAAGATTGCTGGAATGAAATTGGCATGGCACTGCTGTCCGGTGTCTACAGACGGTCAGTCCAGGAGTTTACCGCAAGGCAATGTACTAGCCGAATGTTCTCTTCCCTCACTCATAGATTGATGCGGATACCAGCCATCGTTCTTGTGATGGCGGGTGGAGGATGCGGATCGTCTGTCCCTGACGAATCTACAAGTCTCCCGTCACCACCGATGGTGAACGCAAGCCATGCCGAGAAGGCGAGTGCGTCTCATTCGCTGCCGGTGGGGGAAATGACCACGCATCAGAAAATGATCGAGAGGGACACGAGCGGTGCTGCAGCGGTGAATCAGTCTGAAGATCGTGATCCGGCGTCGGTTCCAATCCCATATTCAGTTGCCGATGACCTCGCTTCTCCGGAGCCAGGAACAAGATTTCAAGCTCTGGAACACTGGGAACAAAAAGA
>JAHBWU010000054.1 GCA_019636835.1 Nitrospira sp. | reverse complement strand
AGGCAGGATTTCGGATGACGGGAGAGACGGTCAGTCAGGTGCTCGAGCGTGTGGTGAGCACACGCGTGGTGCCTCGCTCGATTACGGTGGATCATGGGACCGAATTCCAATCGCGGGCGCTGGAAGACTGGGCGTATCGGCGGGGTGTCCCGCTTGACTTCATTCGCCCAGGGAAACCCGTGGAAAATGCCTTCATTGAATCATTTAACGGGCGGCTGCGCGATGAGTGTTTGAACGTCCACCAGTTCGCCTCGCTCGCCGAGGCGCAGGCTGTCATCGAAGTCTGGCGCCGCGACTACAACCAGCAGCAGCCATCCAGCTCACTGGGTAACCTGACACCGGATGAGTTTGTTGGACAACGTCAGGCTCAACAGATCGTCGAAGAAGCCCTCTGCTCTGGCTAAACGTTGTCTCGAAAGGGGACCAACGTCAACCGCTAGTCTACTCCGGTTTTAACCCGTCGTCGGTTTCGGGGGAGACGCCAGGGCCCATCTCAGCATAGGTAAACTTCACGTATAAAATTATAAAATTCTAACCTCAATATTCTCCAATAGCCTTGAGTCTTTTCAATGTTGTAGTATTGATGCTTGTTTGATTCTTGGGGTGTTTTCTTAGACAAACTAAGCTTCTTAGCCCCTCCAAAGATGGGTTGTGCTTTTCCGGAATTATGGGAAAGTGTAACCGTGATAAGGGCATGTTCATTAGCCAAAGAGGAGATCTGTGAATGAAAGACTTTTTGCCTTTTCATAGGTCTGATGTTGGCGAAGAAGAGGTTTCAGAAGTACTGGAGGTTCTCCGCTCTGGTTGGTTGACAACGGGACCCAAGGTGAGGGAATTTGAGCGTGAATTTGCCGCGGTGGTGGGGGTGGAACACGCCATTGCAGTTAATTCCTGTACGGCCGCCCTCCATCTTGCTCTTGAAGCGGCTGGCGTGAGAGAGGGGGATGAGGTACTGGTTCCAACAATGACCTTTGCCGCAACGGCAGAGGTCGTCACCTACTTCAAGGCTCGACCAGTTCTGATCGATTGCGTGCAAGACACGCTGAATTTGAATACGGATCTTATCCAACAGGCCATCACAGATAAAACGAAAGCGATCATCCCTGTCCATTTTGCAGGACAACCGTGCGACCTAAGACCTATTCAGACGATCGCAAAAGATCATAATCTGCACGTGATCGAAGACGCGGCACATGCCTTACCGGCACGATATCACGGCAAAATGATCGGCGGGGTCTCTGACGCCACTTGTTTTTCGTTCTACGCGACGAAGAATATCACCACTGGCGAAGGGGGCATGGTTACCACTAATAACGCTGAGTGGGCCGCTCGTATGCGGATGATGAGTTTGCACGGTCTCAGTCGAGATGCTTGGAATCGCTACTCTGCTCAAGGCTCGTGGTATTATGAAATACTCTCGCCTGGTTTTAAGTACAATCTGACCGACATTGCTGCGGCGCTTGGTTTGGCTCAACTGAAGAAGTGTGAACGTTTTTGGAAAGGGCGTGAACGCTATGCCGCTCTATACCAGGAAGGTTTTCAAGATCTTCCTGAAATCATGTGCCCTCCTACTGCTTCTCATGTACAGCACGCATGGCATCTGTATGTCATTCAATTGAATTTGGATCGCTTGCGGATCGGTCGCGATGAATTCATCCGTCAACTACAGCAAGCCGGTGTCGGATGCAGTGTGCATTTCATCCCTCTCCATTTGCATCCCTATCATCGGGACAGGGGAGGCTACCGACCTGAAGATTTCCCTGTTGCTAGCGGGGTGTTCCAACGAATCGTTTCATTGCCGTTGTACTCGAAGATGACGGAGGACGAGGTCAATCGTGTGATTGAAACCGTTCGTGATCTTGTCAAGCGGAACCGACGGTGATGAAACGCACATTTGATATCTGCATGGCCGTGCTAGGGTTGGTTGTTACGGCGCCGCTACTAGCGATCATCTCTGTTTTGATCAAGCTCGACTCGCAGGGCCCGGTGATCTTTCGTCAGGTTCGTATGGGACAGGGATTTCGTCCGTTCGCGATACAAAAATTCAGGACCATGGCCGTGGAAGCTCCTGATACCTGTTTGCCTCTCACAGTCGGACAAGATCCGCGCATAACGAGAATTGGTCGAATTCTACGGCAATTCAAGCTCGATGAATTGCCTCAGCTGTTGAATGTTCTCGTAGGTGACATGAGCTTTGTCGGTCCAAGACCGGAAGTCCTGCGCTATGTTGAACGCCTACGTTCTGACTTTTCGGAGGTACTCACGGTTCGTCCCGGCATTACAGACCTGGCCTCGTTGAGGTACATTGACGAGGCGGCGCTTCTCGCCTATTCCTCAAATCCTGAAGAAGAGTATCAGTTCAAAGTTCTTCCGGAAAAGCTCCGGCTGGCAAAATTGTATATCCGCCATATGTCTTTGCGGCTCGATCTCGCCATTGTTATACAAACCGTGCTGCATATTGCTAGGCTCCCGATTGTGGTCTTCGCACTTCCCGAGCTAAAGGCTGCCGTCGAGCCTCCGTTGGTCTCTCCTTGGACAAGCCTATCGTCTTTTCTTATGAGGTGGCGGAAGCCAATCATTGTCGTGCTTGATGTAGTCTTAATAATTCTGGCAAACTACTTTGCATTTGCCCTGCGATATGACGGTAGTATCCCCGAAGGGGAGATCCACACCTTCGAGCAAACAGTACTCGCGTTGGTGGCCATTAGAGGAGTGGCGTTTGCTTTGTTTGGTCTGAACGAAGGTTTGTGGAGGTATACAAGCATTTGGGATCTTCAGAATATCATAGGTGGGGTCTTAACAAGTACGGTCATATTTTATGGTTGGGTCCATTGGGTGATGGGGATCCATAGTTACCCCCGTTCCATATTTGCTATAGATGCTATCTTACTCATTGGGTTTCTTGCCGGTGTGAGATTATCCTCCAGGGTCCTTCGCGATAAGCCAATTTTTCAGAAAAAACGAAAGGTTCTGGTCGTTGGTGCTGGGGACTCAGGAGAACGAGTCGTTCGGGAGATGAAAACTCGTACGGTATTTAACTGTCAGCCGATAGGATTCGTTGATGATAATGTTGGGCTTCTCAACCAACGCATCCATGGAGTGAGAGTATTGGGTACGGTGCAGGACCTTCCCAAACTTGTCGAAGGACTCAAGCCTGAAGTAGTTGTGGTTGCTGTACCGAATGCAGCTCCTGAATTCCTTCGAGACCTCGTTATCAAATTGGAACCGTATAATATTTCGATCAAGACACTGCCTGCCAAAGAGGAACTCCTCGCAGACCAAAGTACGGTCAGCCAAATACGTAATGTTTCGATCCCGGACCTTTTGTCGCGTGCACCCATTGCTCTAGACAATGAGTCTACAAGACAGATGGTTAGAGGTAAGTGTGTCCTGATTACGGGGGCTGGCGGGTCGATTGGTTCGGAATTGGCCCGTCAAATTACTTTGTTCGAACCGAAAGTGCTATTGCTTTTTGAGCGCCATGAGAACAGTCTATACAACATCCATAAAGAGTTAGATGATCGGAGACTTGCGTTTCCCATTATCCCGCTGATTGGGGACGTTACTGACGCTCAGCGGCTCTGTGCCGTTCTAGAGCAGTATAAACCTCAGATCTTGTTTCACGCAGCAGCGCACAAGCATGTCCCTCTTGTGGAGCTGAATCCTCTAGAGGCGGTGAAGAACAACTGCATCGGCACGCGTGTCACCGCTGAAGCCGCGAGTCTCTACGGAGTCGAACAATTCGTCCATATTTCGACTGACAAGGCGGTCAATCCATCGAGTGTGATGGGAGCTACCAAACGGGTAGCTGAACTCATTATTCAGGATATTGCGAGGACTAGTCGGACTCGCTTCCTTCTGGTCCGGTTTGGCAATGTTCTTGGCAGCAGTGGCAGTGTGTTGCTACGCTTCCAGGAGCAAATCAAAGCTGGTGGGCCCGTGACCGTTACACACCCGGAGATTCGACGATACTTCATGCTTATTCCCGAAGCGGTTCAATTGGTGCTTCAGGCGGCAACTATTGGTGAGCGAGGCCACATTTATATTCTCGATATGGGAGAACAAATTAAAGTTCTTGATATCGCCAGGAGTCTCATTCGGCTGTCCGGACTCAATCCGGGGAAGGACATTCCAATTCGATTCGTCGGTCTCCGCCCTGGCGAAAAACTTTATGAAGAATTAGTAGGTGAGGGAGAAATTGCGGTGCGATCATCTTTGGAGAAAATCTTGCAGATTCGGACGATAGGCCAGTTCGACTTCGAAGAGTTTCGAGAGAAGCTATCCGCATTGGAGGCGGCAAGTTATCGCGACGAAGCCAGCGTGTTGCTCGAACGACTCAAGGAAATCGTACCGATGTTCCAAACCTGCATTTCAGAAGCGGAGTCTTCGACGGTAGCGACTGGTTCGTTGTAAAGTAAAAGATGTGTTGGCATTCTGCTGGTGCGTCTTTACAATATTCGAATCTCTCTACAGTATAAATCGTCCGGAGGACAAGCATGCAATTCCCTGGGTCAGCCACCCCAGCAGAACAAACGGGAATAGTTGCATTTCGAGAGTATGCGCTCATTGCTTCACGCAACAAATGGGTCATCACCGGTGCGATAGCCCTTTCGCTGACGCTGGCTTTGGGGTACTACCTGATTGCTACGAAGTACTATCAATCGCAAACGATGATTGTGGCGGAAGAACATGGGGCGATCAACAATGTCATCAATAAGGACGGAGACGCAGGAGGAAGTTTTGAGCAGCGCCTTTTTCTTATCCAGCGGCAAATCATCAACAAAGATTTCATGGGTGAGGTTGCAAAGGAATTTAGGCTGTTCCCAAGTGAGCTCAATCAGGAAGAGCAGCGAGATGCTCTCGTTGGAATACTGGATATGACGAAGGTGGAGCGGGTCAAGATGGACCCAGCCGTGGCCCTCTCTTCACAGAGTTTAGTTGAAGGCTTTGTAGTTTCATTTATGCACGAGAATCCGACAACCGCCATGCAAGTGACGACGCGAATCGCAGACAAATTTATTGAGGAGAACAACCGTGAACGTGAGAAGGAAGTCGAGGGGACAGGGGAATTCTTAGATGAAGAGCTTCGATTGCTAAAACACGAACTGGAAAAGCGGGAAGAGAATATCAGCCAATTCAAGAAGTCACACCTTGGCGACCTTCCTCAGCAGACAGATGCCAATATCCGGGCCTTGGATCGAACAGAAGCTGATATCACGACCAGCACCGAGAGTCTTCAGCGTCATTCAGATAAACTGGCCACGCTGAATCAGGCGGTACACCAGTATCGTGTGTCCGGTCAGCAGAGTCCAGGATTTGCGACGGGACGCACAGTGGAACCAGACCCGTTGTTTCGGCATCTCAGGGAACTCCGAGAGAAACTGGTCAAGCTTAGAGCTGAGTTTTATGACGGATACCCAGAGATCATCTTGACAAAGGAAGAAATCCGTCAAGTGGAAGAGGAGTTGACTAATTTGTACGGTAAAGACGCGATCCGACCAGACAAAGCCACGCTGGACCCGTACCTCCAGGATTTGTTGAGGCAGCAGAGCGAAGCGCGTACCGAAGTAACTCTTCTCCAACGACGTCTAGAGCAGCTGCATACTACCAAGCGGGATCTCGAGAAGCGGTTGGATCGTTCGCCGCACGTTGAACAGGAACTGTTGGTTCTCGAACGCGACTACAACAATATGAAAGCCAATTACGCGATGCTCCTTGATAAGCGGTTGCATACGCGGGTTCAAGAAAACGTGGAAAAGCGCCAAAAGGGAGGGAAGTTTCGGATTCTCGATCGTGCCAGTTTTCCGAGATCTCCTGTCGTTCCAAATAAGCTGAAGGTTCTGGTATTAGGATTCTTGTTCGGATGTGTTTCTGGAGCAGGGCTTTCTATATTGCGCGAACGACTCACGCCTCAGTTCCGAGGTCCAGAAGATGTCGAGCTTCTGCTCGCAGGCCCTCGGCTGTTGGCATCCATTCCTGATTTTTCATCGCTGTGGCGTACAGCCAGTGACCCAGGGTATTTTCAGACTCTTGCTCTACCAAGACCTTCGTTGGGTATGACCATAGGGTCTCGGTCGGAGATCGTGCCGAGCAAGTCACCGTTAGCCGAGCGGTCATTGCATGAGATCGACCGAAGATTTATTGCAAAGATGTTCCCTCGTTCAATGGCTGCTGAGCAGTATCGTGTGGCCGCGGCGAGATTGCAGTTGCTCAACGCGACGGGGGCTCCGATGGTTATCGCTGTGACGAGTGCCATCAAAGGTGAAGGAAAAACGACGACCGTGATTAATCTCGGCTATACTCTGTCGCGAGATTTTGGAAGGCGCGTGCTCCTGCTGGATTGTGACTTTGTCTATCCAGAACTAACGGCCTTCTTAGAATCACCGGTCAGGTATGGGCTCATCGATTGTCTAAGAAGTGACATTCCCCTCCAGCAGGCCATGAGTTCCTTCACAGATGTTCCATGTTGGATTATGCCGGCTGGTGAATCCGTTGCTGATTCAAACGACCTATTAAGAGCGGGTCAACTCAATCGTGTTTTGTCACAATTGCGAGAGGAGTTTGATTATATCCTCTTGAATGCCCCACCGATTCTACCTGTGGCCACGATGAATGTGTTGGAAAGCCACAGCGATCTCCTCCTCCTTGTGGTGAGAGCTAACCTGACATCCAAGCAAGCTGTCACACAGGCGCTTGGATCGCTGCGCGCGGACAGGCCCATCCATGTGGTTCTCAATGGTGTTGCATCAACTTCTCTTCCAAGTTATATGCTGGATTACGCTGTCAGCGAGGGTCGTGTGGCTGTTTAACAACTAGTGTGGTGTTTCAATCCGGCTGTACAATGCATGATCTTCTTCAGAATGGCGTCGACGGTTTTGGTCCACACGAACGGCTTGGGGTTCTTGTTATTGAGTCGAATGAACTCGTCGATCGCCGCCACCAACTCCGGCACGCTCGTGAAGACGCCGCGTCGAATGCGCTTGCGCATAATCTCACCGAACCACCGCTCGATTAGGTTCAGCCACGAAGCACTCGTCCAGGTAAAGTGCAGATGAAATCGTGGATGTTTCACCAGCCACTTCTTGACAGTGGGGTGGGTGTGGGTCCCGTAATTGTCTAAAGAATCCAGGTTGTCCTTATAACCGCCAGTATCTTATCGAGGAAGGAAATTGATCTGGATCAAGAATGCTCTTAACGTCGATCACAACGCCTTGTTTCTGATTGCGGAGAGGCTTCAGCAAGTCGATGACACTCATATCGGAAAACTTCTTGTGCGCAACGGCGACAATTAGTCCATCAAGATCTTTCATCTTTTCCCATTCGACGAGATGAATGCCGTACTCTGCCACGGCTTCTTCACTTTCTGCGATAGGATCATGGACGAGCACCTCGATTCCATATTCACGAAGCTCTGAGATGATGTCAGGCACTTTGCTGTTACGGAGATCCGGCACGTTTTCCTTAAACGTCAAGCCGAGTACTCCTACTCTGAGTTCACTAGCAGGGCGAGATGAGTGGCTAAGCAGCTTCATGGTGTGTTCTGCCACAAACTTTCCCATGCCGTTGTTAATGCGTCGGCCAGAAAGAATCACTTGTGGATGATAGCCCACTGATTCCGCCTTTGAAGTCAAATAATAAGGATCCACGCCGATGCAATGACCACCGACAAGACCAGGAGAGAACTTGAGAAAATTCCACTTCGTCCCTGCGGCTTCAAGAACAGATTTGGTATCTATTCCTAGTCGGTGAAAAATCAAAGCGAGTTCGTTCATCAGAGCTATATTGAGGTCGCGTTGAGTATTTTCAATGACCTTGGCTGCCTCCGCCACCTTGATACTTGATGCTCGGTGAATGCCCGCTTTCACAACTAACGCATATGTGCCTGCCGCGATGTCCAGAGATTCAGGGTCTTGGGCCGATACGACTTTGGTAATCTTTTCGAGTGTATGTTCTTTATCTCCTGGATTTATTCGCTCCGGTGAGTAACCTAATTTGAAATCTACGCCTGCTTTCATTCCGGAAGTTTTTTCTAAGATTGGCAGACAAACTTCTTCGGTCGCACCAGGGTAAACGGTCGATTCATAGACCACGATGGTACCTGTAGACAGGTTCCGCCCGATCAACTCGGATGCTTTTTGTAAGGCAGTAAGATCCGGCTGTAATGCTTCATTAATAGGAGTCGGAACCGCGACAATAATGAAGTTGGCCGTTTTAAGATCCGAGGGCTCCGATGTATATCTTATTTGAGTAGCGGCTAGGTCATTTTGGGATACCTCTCCTGTCCGATCTATTCCATTTCGTAATTCTTCGATCTTCTTTTTATTGATGTCAAAACCAACGACAGGTGCAATCTTCCCAAAGGCCACGGCAATCGGGAGACCAACATAGCCCAATCCCACAACAGCAATTGAACGCGATTCTCGCTTATTCATACCACCCCACCAGTGTCTAGTGATGCAAATGACACTAACATGGCAGAAGACATCTTGGTCGTCAAGGAAAGGCTCTTCCCTGGTGATGTCGCGCAGCTTGTGTAAATTGGCGAAGGGGGTGTTGGCGTCACTGCAAGGTGACCCGGTTAAAGATGGAGAAAATAATCCGGTCCACGCTCTGCACATTGACAACGCACACCCTTGGCCGCGTGCGTCGTCGGACTTCGACGAAGCAGCGCTCGATGACATTCGTGGTCCGCAGCTTCCGCCAGAGCGGGCGCGAATACTGGAAGAAGGCGCGCAACCCTGGCAGGTCCCGGAGCAGGCGCGTCACAAGCGGCGGATAGGTGTTCTGCCAGCGTTGGCAGAAGACCTGCGCATGGTCTTCTGCCTCGGACAGCCTGGCCGCTTGATAGATCGCCTGGGCATCGGCCTTGACCGCCGCGTAATCTCGTCGCCGCACCGCGCTGAACAGATTGCGCAGTTTGTACACTCAACAGCGCTGATACGCCACCCGCGGATAGACCGTCTGCACGGCCGCGACAACCCGGTATAGCCATCCATCACGATCAGTTGCAGATGGCGGCCCTCCAGGCCGCGCCGATACAGATCGTGCAAGAGGCCCTCTCAGGCGGTCTGACTCTCGCCTGTGCTTCGAGTGTAGGCCAGTAACTGTCGCATCCCATCGGCCCGCACCCTATAGACCACCAGCGGCTGCACTCGCTTGCGGCCGCTCTGGCGTCGCACTCGCAGGCTGACGCCATCTAAGAATAGGTACTGCCAATCGTCCCTGAGCGTCGCCCGATGAAACTGGGTGACGGCCTGATCCAGCGGTTGGGCCAGGCGAGATACTGTTTGCGCACTGACTGGCTCTTCGGTGAGGAGTGCCACAACCCGACCTACCGTTCGCGTACTCAGACCCCGTAAAAAGGCTTCACGGATTACCAGCAGTATAACTCCGCCGCCCGCCGCTCTAGCAGGCTGCGGAAAAATTCGGGTTGAATGAGACCGATGCGTCCCCAGTCCACTTGCACGAGACGTCGACGTGCATCCGTGAGGGGGTGTCCTGCCCTGGAGGCCCACTGTGGGCCACGCGGACTGGGGCGGAACCGTGTCTGCTCATGTCGCGGCCTCCACGAGATTGCGCATCCGCACCAGGTTGTACACGGCCGCGGCGAAGGTGAACAACCAGCCGACTCGTTGCACGCCCCGGAGTTTGACCTTGCGCAGCAATCCCACCGTCTTCAACCAGCCGAAGATCTCTTCCACACGTTTGCGCTTCCGTTGACTCACGGCATAGCCGAGGTGATGGGTGGTCCGACCGTCAATGGCACTGCTCCGTCGCGTGGTGTGCTGGGCGACATGCGGGGTCACCTGTCGCTCCCGCAACGCGTCTACGAAGGCAGCCGTGTCATAATTCTTATCGCCCCTCAGCGTGATGCATCCGATGGGCGCCTGAGCATCCACCAAGGCCAGCGCCGCCTCCCGTTCTGCCGTCCCCGTCGCCCGCGTCACTGTAGAGTTGACAACCAAGCCGTGGCGGTTTTCCATCAGCACATGGCCCAGAAAACACAGCTTTGCCTCCTGGCCCGCCGCTTTCTTGTACAACCGGGCCTCCGGGTCGGTCGTCGAGGTGTGTGTCGCGTTGGTCCGCCGCTCGCCCCGGAAGTCCACACTGGGATTGCCAGGGTCATCCGCTGGCGGGGGCGGCATCGGTTCAGCCTTCTTCTTGAAACTCTTCTGGCCCGCCCAGGCCTCGATCAGCGTGCCATCGATCGTGAAATGCTCATCGGACAGGAGGCGCTGGGCCTTGGCTTGAGCCAAGACTTGCTTGAAGAACGCCGTGGCCAGCTTGCCCTCCAGCAAGCGATCCCGGTTCTTGGTGAACACGGTGACATCCCACACCGGGGTGTCCAGATCGAGGCCGACAAACCAGCGGAACAGCAGGTTGTATTGCAACTCCTCCATCAAAAGCCGTTCACTGCGGAGGCTGTAGAGCACCTGCAGCAAAAGGGCTCGCAGTAGTCTCTCTGGGGCAATCGAGGGACGGCCAGTCTGGGCATAGAGCTTCTCTAGCTTGGGGGACAATGCCGTCAGTGCGGTGTCCACGTACTGCCGAATGGGCCGCAGCGGGTGCGTCGCCGGGACACGCTCCTCCGGCGACAAATAACTGAACAGCCCGGCTTGGTGGTGATCCTGACCGCGCATCTGAACCTCCTTGATTAACTCCTAGGGAAGGTCTGATTTATTCACGTTTGCACGAAGAACTCTGCTTCTGAGCGGATCACCACGGGCACTCAGGTGGGAATCCGCTGATCCGGGAGCCTTTTTGTGGGGGGACACTCGCTGTTCGATGACCCACGGCCCGCCTCCGGACACACATTCCCTACGTCCCCACCAAGAGCCGTCGGCGCGCCACATACAGATTCGCCAAGCCGCAACTGATCTGCAGCCAGTGAGTATTCGTCGCCAGCCCCCGGTACCGGACTTTGGCCCACCCGAAGATCCGCTTGATCACCAAGAACACATGTTCGACTTTGGCCCGAACTTTCGACTTGGTGCGATTCCTGGCCCGCTCGGTCTCACTCAGCGGCCGATGGCGATGGGCTTTCGTCTGCACAAAGCTCTTGGCTCTGGGGGCGTGGTGCTGAATCACCGAGCGGTGCCCGCTGTAGGCGGCATCACCCCATACTCGCGTCTCCTCGCCATGCAGCAACTCTGGCAACACCTGGCTGTCATGGACATTCGCTGCAGTGGCCGCCAAGGAGTGAACCAGCTTCGTCTGGCTGTCCACCCCAATATGCGCCTTCATGCCGACATACCACTGATTCCCCTTCTTGGTCTGATGCATATCCGGATCTCGCGCCTTCTGGCGATTTTTGGTCGAACTGGAGGCAGTGATGATGGTGGCATCCACGATGGTGCCCTGGCTGATCTTCAACCCGTGGGCGGCCAGATACGCGCCGATCCGCGCAAAGAGCTGTTCGCCCAGGTGGTGGGTTTCCAGCAGATGGCGAAACTTGCAGATCGTGGTCTCATCGGGCACGGGCTCGCTGCCCAGGTCAATCCCCACGAATTGCCGCATGGCGCGGGAGTCGTACAAGGCCTCCTCCACGGCCGGATCCGAGAGATTGAACCACTGTTGCAGACAATGCAGACGCAACATGCGCTCGACACCCACCGGTGGCCGCCCCGGGCCCTCGGCCTTGGGATACACCGGTTCGATGGCCGCCATCAATTCCGTCCATGGAACAACGCGATTCATTTCGTTGAGAAACTGCTCCCGGCGGGTGGGCTTGCGATACGGTTCGAACGTGGCCTCGGCCAATGTCTGCTGCTTCATGGGCGCGTCTCCCGTTCAGTGCCGCGCTTCCTTTAGCACATCTCGCGAGACGAATAAATCAGACCTTCCCTAGTTATTTCGATTTATTAACCAAAGGAGATAGGGGGACGCAAGGGGGTTTTCCGCAGCCTGCTAGTCGTCGTAGTCCAGCGAGTAAGAAGGCCTGCTGTCGCGTCTCAACCACCCGCACGCACAGCGTGCCCAGACGCATAACGAAGTCTCGTTCATAGAGGCGGTTGCGGACGTCGGTCCGCGCGGCACTCCGTTCATAGTCCCGCACCCCAAGATGCCGATCTCGCGCTTCAAGGGACAGCCGCCCTAAGAAGTCTTGCCAACTCTCGCGTGTGTTGCACGAGGTCGCCCCAGAAGTTCTCGCGAATCTCCCGCTGAACATCTTGCCGCCATGAAGTCACCTTAGTTCAACGTAGTTTTGACTTCTACATGCGCGAGGCTAAACCGGAGTATCTGATTGGCGATCGCGCGTATAACAGTGACGGACTTGATGATGACCTCAAGCAGGGCGGGGTGAACCTCATTGCGCCGTATCGGTCCATGCGAAAACTCAAGACCCAAGATGGGTGCCACTTACGCCGATATGAACGTCGTTGGCTCGTTAAACGTTTCTTTGCCGGGCTGCAGTGGAAGCGACGACTCCTCATACGCTGGGAGTACTATGCCACCAACTTCCTCGGGTTTGTGTAGCTCGCCTGTATCACCATGCTCCTCAAAGCTCCTCAAACAATTTTGAGATAGGTTCTAGTATTTCACGGAGATCAGGATCGACAAGGATTATATGCACGTGCATATGGTGATTCCATCCAAATACAGCGTGAGTTTTGCCGTGGGGACGATCAAGAAGAACACGAATCGCACCCTGCGAGAGAAGTTTTGGTTTTTGGATAAGATATATTGGGGATCACGACAGCATCTGGTCAACCGGGTATTTTGTGCCCATGGTTGGGATTACGGAGGAGATCATCAGCCGGTACGTTTCCCGGCAAAGGATGGAGGACGCGGACAAGTGCCAACTTGAATTCTGAGATTCCCCTGCCTGAGGATTCGCCTGATCTGACGAGGCAGACCCTCGTGTCGCTCTGAGCGGAGTATGCTGCTCGCAATCCTGAGCATACATTGACGAATCACGCGGGAAACGCGGGCCGCACTGTGCCGATGAATACCAAAGACACGGGCGGCCTTCACAGCCGAGACTTCAAGAGCAAAGAACTCGATCAGGCGGTTCAATTGACGATTCGACTGCGTGGCACCACATGCTTGGACATGGATGCAGCCTAATATGTATAAGTCAAGACTTCATCAGACAGACAGTGAGTCCTCACCGGGTTTACGCCGCTAACATTTTCTCCTTCGCCAACGGCACACTGTCCACAAACGTCTGCATGGGCGTTTTGCCATAACACCAGCGGCCCTGATGAGACCGCTGCTCGTGGTAGGCCGTCATCCATCCGTCGAGATCGGCCTGCAATTCCTCCAGGGTCCGATAGATCTTCTTGCGGAACACCACACGATAGAACTCGTTCAGCATGGTCTTGTGAAACCGTTCGCAGATCCCGTTGGTCTGGGGATGCCGGGTCTTGGTCCGGGTATGATCGATATTCTCCACGGCCAGGTACAGTTCGTATTCGTGGCGCTCCGGGGCCCCACAGTACTCCGTGCCGCGATCGGTGAGGACCCGGTTCAGTGGGATGTCGTGCTGCTCGAAGAACGGGAGCACGCGGTCATTGAGCAGCTCGGCAGCGGTGAGCGAGGTTTTCCGGTCATACAGCTTCGCGAAGCCGACCTTGCTGTACGTGTCGATGAAGGTTTGCTGATAGATGCGCCCCACCCCCTTCAGCGTCCCCACATAGAAGGTGTCTTGGGCCCCACAGTAGCCCGGACATTCGCTCTCGAATTCGCCGTGCGCGTCTTTGTCCGCCTTGGCCTTCTCCAAGGCGCCGACCTGGGCCTCCGTTAAGACCAGCCCTTCTTGAGCCACCTTCGCCTCCAACGCCTTCAGCCGCTTGCGCATCGTTTCCAGATCATGCCGGAGCCAGATACACCGGACTCCGGCGGGGGAGATGGTCACCGCCTGCTTGCGCAGTTCATTGGCCACCCGCACTTGGCCCCACGCCGGTTGGGTGACCGCCAACTGGACGATGGCCGCTTCGACCTCCTGGGCCACTCGATTCTTCAGCAGCGGTTTCTGGCGCGAAATCTCCTGGAGCGCCGCCTCGCCGCCCGTCTCATAGAGCTCTTTGAAACGATAGAAGCTGTCTCGGCTATAGCCCATCAGGTGACAAGCCTTCGAGACATTACCGAGTTGCTTCGCCAGTTCCAAGAGCCCTACCTTGTCTTGATGATCTTCTGCTCGATCGTCATGGTCCTCACTCCTTTCTTGAAGAGGGAGGACTCTACCTGACTGTCAGATTAAGTTCTAGCACATACATCTTAATAAGCTTGGCTGCTCTACACAACCTCCCTAAAGAAAGCATCCCTCATAGTCTTCAACAATATCAAAGAGATCTCCCTATGCAGGCGCATTCCAAATGAATACAATATGAGTTGCCGCAACATTGATGAGCATAAACATGAACCATCACTTTATGTGTACATCTTCGAAATACTAAAATTCCCCTTACACATCCAGGACACCTTTCTTCGAAACGCTCTCCTGGGGGACGGTTTTCAGTAAAACCCATAAAAATCCTCTTCGTTTGAGCCTCCACGAGTCAAAATAGTTTTTCTCATTCGCAAAGGGCACCTAACTTGCTCATTCCCTCCTAGCCTTGTGCGAACGCCACTGTTCGCAATGTGCTTTCTATGGAGGACTCCGACAATGCTCCAGAAGATTCAGCGATTGTTGTTCCTCTCGGCCGGTATGGGCATGGTCTTGTTCGCTTGTGAGTCGGTGATTTCATTGATACAGCCTGCATTAGCGGCGACTGGTCAGGATACGGTTACATCTCCGCAGAACCACTCTCAGGAAAAATATCAGAGTTTCAGTCAAATCGATCGACGAACAATCTTGCGAAAGAATGAGCGTGCCAGAGAAACCGCTGCACATCATCGTCTCCTCGGGCGAAATACATCACCTCAACCTCCAGCAGAAATGGGTAGCGATGTGTCGCTGCAGCCTTCATCGTCGGCTTCACAAGTTACACCATCCGGATCTGGCGGTTCTCAGTCAAAAGTTATGCCCTCGCAATTTTCAAGTCCCAACACGGTTATTCCTTCCGCGACATTGGGGGAAACCATGCGGCCAGGGCTCAGCGCTACTCCGATTGTAAAGGATACCTCCTCTCTACTCGGGTCTACTTCCCCAACTTCCAAAGCAGTGGCTGCACCGCTGGCCAGTCCGATACAAACCCGACCGCCAATAGCTCCCATGCGCAGACTCATGTCGGAAATGCCAGAATTGAAACAGCTTGCTGCACCGCCTATCCCTATTCCATCTTCACCAGCACCAAAACCAGCTATAGGAGTGAGTTCCTCAAGTTTTTCATTCGGCGCTCATCAGGGAGACAACAGACCGACAATACAAACTCTTACTGTTACAAACATAGGCGGGGGAACATTGAACTGGAATGCCACTGCTACTGCGGCATGGTTGGCTCTGGGGCCAGCCTCCGGCAAAGATACTGGCACAATCGTGCTAACCGCCACTGCTGGCTCCCTCACCAGCGGTACCTACAATACAATAATTACCCTGAGCGCGGCTGGCGCTACAGCCGTCACTATTCCAGTCAACCTAACCGTAGAGGCTGCCCCAGTACCCCCTATAATTCGAACAAGTCCGGCCACCCTTTCCTTTACATCCGTGCAGGGGGACAGCATTTCCAGTTCGCAGACTGTCAGCATTTCCAACACTGGTGGCGAGCTCCTTACCTGGTCGGCCAGCGAGAACGTTGCTTGGCTTGGCATCTCCCCAACCTCGGGGACCGGCAATGGTTCAGTCACTGTAACGACCACTCCCGGCTCACTGGCAGTAGGCACATACAATACTCTAGTTACCGTCAATGCAACCAACGCAACACCCGTTACCATTCCCATCGTCCTCACAGTCACTGCCCCCTCGACGACTGTTGCACTTAGTCCGTCATCGTTGACGTTCTCAGGCGTCCAGGGTGGGGTGAATCCAGCGAGCCAAACCGTGGCGGTCAATTCGAACGGTAATTGGACAGCCAGTAGCAGCGCCACCTGGCTCACTCTCAGTCCATCGTCAGGCAACGGCAACGGATCCATCACGGCCACCGTTGCCCTGTCTTCCGCTGTTGTCGGCACGAACAACGCCACAATCACCGTTACAAGCGGTGGAGTGGCGAGAACTATTTCCGCCACGCTGACCGTATCAGCCGCCTCCTTGACGGCTTCCCCCAACAGCGTGACCTACACTGCTACGCAGGGAGCGGCCAACCCTTCCGCCCAGACCATCGCTATTAATTCAACTGGCACGTGGAGTGCCAGTGATGGGGCCCCCTGGCTATCGCTTAGTCCGACATCCGGCTCTAGCAATGGATCCATCACGGCAAGCGTAAATACCGCTAACGCGACCCAGGGAAATAATTCAACCACTATCACTGTGATGAGTGGTGGCATAACCAGAACCGTAAATGTCACCTTGACGTTGAACGCACCATCGAGTTCGTCCGTCACGTTGACCTGGAATGCAAATACCGAAAGTGATCTAGCGGGATATAGAGTGTATCGAGCGACTTCATCAGGAACCTACGGAGCTCCCATTGCAACGATCCAAGGTAATACGACCAGCTACATTGCGGCAGGGCTCCAATTCGGCACGACGTATTTCTTTGTCGTGACGGCTTTTGACATTGCCGGGAATGAAAGCGCTTATTCAAACGAAGTCAGCAAGAGTATTTTCTGACCCACCCGAGGGATGACGAGAACCTCTGTGCTTCCCGCAAGCATAGATATCGGCTAGAGAGAGCGTTCTGACAGATGACGGTGGCCTTTTCCCGAAGCATCGAATAACCGGCAGAATTATTGAAAGATCCGTCCGTTTCGCTGTCGCGTCGTTCAGAGGCTCACCGCACAGCCAAGACTAAGTCTCAACTCTTCGCTCACCGCCGCCCTGTAGAAGGAACGCGTCTTGACGCGCCGAGGCTGGACGGTGAGAGGCCAGACCTTTTGGAGGCATCCTGTAGACCTACTCCAATTTGGTTCGAAATCTGTTAGGGGCCTGCATTGCTGACGAGTCAGATCAGCTTTTCAATAGCTTGCTAACGTTGGGTGACGCCACCCTCTCATCTTCTAGGCTTTTCCTTTGAGCCTGTCTTGATCCGTAGTATAAGAAAAATTGGTGCCTGGCCGGCGCAATGCTCCAAGGCCATACGGAATGTTTGTAGGAAACGAATATTGTGGCTCGTCAACTGAAGGCGTGTCTTCATAGCCGAACGATAGAAATCATCCAGGTTCTGGGAATCCTGGGGATGTCCGGGTGCGCCCTATTGGTGTCTCCTGACGTCAAGCGAGGAGATCAGCATTTGGCTGCGGAACGCTGGGAAGAGGCCATCCTCGCTTACAAACAGGCACTAAAAGAGGATCCTTTCGATTCTTCTCTGCAGGGTAAGTACGCGTTGGCGCGTGAGCGCGCTGCGGCAACGTATGTCGAGCGCGGTCGGGCGTATCTGAAGGAGAAGCAATTCGATCTTGCCATTGAGGAATTCAAGCGGGCTCTGGCCATCAACCCCTCCAGCGCCGATCACCAAGCGGGTTTCATGGAAGCCACTCGCGAGAAAGAATCCCGGTCTCAGTACCGCGAGGCGGAACGGCTGGCTCGACTTGGACGAATCGAGGAGGCGATGAGCGGCTTTGCGCGGGCTGTGGAACTCGATCCAACGTACAAAGAAGCGCTGCAGAGCATTACCCAGCTTACCGAAGAGCAACAAAAGATCGCACGAGAAGAGCGTTCGAAGCAGCCTGTGACGTTAAAGTTCAAAAAGGCTGGCATTAAGGAAGTCTTGGAGAGTGTGGCGAAGGTTGGCGGGTTCACGCTGGTTTTCGACAAGGATGTCCGGAACGACCCTGTTTCTATTTCGATTCAGGACACACCTTTTGAAGAAGCACTGCAACTAATTCTCAATAGTAACAGTTTGTTTTCTCGGCAGATATCTCCGGCTGTCCTGATCGTCAGCCCTGATACCAAGCAGAAACAGGAGCAGTACCGAGATCTGATGATTCGGACATTTTATCTTTCGACGGCGAAAGCCAAAGATATGCTGCTCTTGCTGAAGAGCATGCTGGATTCGAAGAGAATGCACGCGAACGAACAACTTAATACCATCGTCATTCGCGACCAGCCGGAGAAATTGGAACTTGCCGAAAAGATTATCTTGGCTAATGACCGGCAGGAACCAGAGGTGCTTTTTGATCTCGAAGTGTTGGAAGTCAATCGGACGAAGAGTCAGACATATGGGTTGAACTATCCAAAACAAGCTGGGGCGGGGTTGGTCGCTGCCGGGTTCGCAGGGCCATTGGCGGCAGAGGCCGTGCACATGACGTACCGACAACTGACGGACCTGGGGCCGACCAACTATCTCTTTAAGCTGCCGACGACGGTGTTGCTGGATTTCTTCAAGCAGCAATCCGATGCCAAGACTCTTGCTTCACCTAAAGTCCGCGTGATGAATAACAAAAAAGCGGAGATCAATATCGGAGATAAACAACCGATTCTTCTCTCCACCACCAATGTCTTGCCTGGGCAGGCTGCCACAGGAGCCGTACCGACCACTTCAACCGTCACGTCGATCGAATTCCGAGATACGGGCGTCAAGCTGACTGTCGAGCCTTCGATCCGATTGGGTAATGAATTGTCGTTAAAGATGAAGGTCGAGGTCATCCGGGTTGGAGATCAGGTCACACTACAGGCATCTCCGCTCATTCAACAATTCAAATTCGGTAATCGTTCGGCAGAGACAACGCTGAATATGCGGGATGGAGAAACGATCGTCCTCGGAGGGCTGCTTCAGGAAGAAGATCGTCGAACGCGGGTGACTATGCCATGGATTGGGGATTTGCCGGTGATCGGAAAACTGCTGAGCTCTTTCAAAACCGAGCGTGTTACGACGGAAGTCATTCTGACTATCACTCCCCGCATTGCACAACCGGCGCTTCTTCCCGGCTCCAGCAATCACGCATTCTGGTCCGGTACGGAGTTCAACTATGCGACCAGCCCGGTTTTTTCCAGTCCCTCCAGAAAGGTGTCAGCTTTGATGGGAAGCGATTACGTGAAGATACCTACCTATGGTGGCGCTATGACGAAAGAGGCAGGGCAGACAAACATGGTCCGATCATTGGCCCAGTTGGCGACGCCCGATCCTCTTTTGGCGATCAAGCCGGAAGAATCGATTGTTCAATCCGGTAAAGAAATACGGCTTTCTGTCGTTGATGGGCGAATCAGTGCATCTGGCGAGCATACATTCAAGCTGGGTTATGATCCCCAGATTCTGCGATACAATCGACTTGACAATGCGGAGTTGATCGATATGGGGGAGACTACAACGACGGATAATGGAGGGCAAGAAGGAACCATCACATTCCACTTCGCTGGTCCGGCCAAGCGCTCGCCACGAACCATGAACGTCACCTTCGTGGCAAAGGCGCCAGGAGTGTCTCCGATTCGCGTCGAACTGACCGATCCTGGCAATGCGGTGCAGGCATCATCAGAAGTAATCGGGACAGGGGTGGTGAGAGTGAGGTGAGGGAGGATGGGCTAACACTCATCGAGATTCTCGTCACTATGACCATCATTGTGATCTTGGCTTCGGTCGCTATGCCTCTGAGTAAGGTGTCGACAAAACGAGCTCAGGAGATTGAGCTGCGCCAGCATCTTCGGACGATTCGTGGCGCAATCGATCTGTTCAAGATGGAATGGAATCGAGATGGAGATGTCTTAGTTGGAGCGGTCTGTATGAAGAATAGGTTGGTGTGTAAGGAAATAACCGGGCCGTACGGTTATCCCAAGTCCCTCGATGCTTTGTTAGGAGTAAAACTGACGGGAGAAGAGGCAACGGTTCGAGGGACCACGGTAAGACGGTATTTGCGAGTGATGCCGACCGACCCAATGACAGGCAAAGCGGATTGGGCTTTGCGTTGCTATAAGGATCGCCCAAAGCCGTCCAGCTGGTGCGGTGAAGATGTCTACGATGTGATGACGCAAAGCGAGGAGTCTGCGCTCGATGGTACCAAGTACCAAGATTGGTAAGGCGGACAGATGGAATGCAAAGGGTTTTACGCTAATTGAACTCATGATCGTCGTGTCCATTGTCGGCATTTTGGCTACGATAGCCGTTCCGTCCTATCAGTCATCATTGATCAAAGCGAGGGAGACGGTGCTGCGGCAGGATCTTTTCACGCTGCGCGAGTTGTTGGACCATCACCGTGCGGACAAAGGGAAATACCCTCCGTCCTTGGATGGTCTGGTAACTGCAGGATATCTTCGGGTCCTTCCCAAAGACCCCTTTACGAATTCGCCGAGCTCTTGGCAACAGATCATTGAACCGACAGAGGGCGGTATCTTTGATGTGTATTCCGGGTCGGAACTTGTTGGGACAAACGGGACTCCGTACAACCAATGGTGAACAGACAGGTGAGATTGCCTCGGAGTAGATTCTGCCCTAGGCGTAAAGTGTTTCGCGTGATGGGGAAATGGGGAAGTGCGTCCATCGCAATCCTTCTGCTCGGAATGTCGGCCTGTAGCCCGCTCGAACCCATTATCATAGAGCCGGAGATGTCGGATCTCCAACTCACAGTGGATACCCTCAAGACATCATTGCGAGATGCCCAGCGAACGGTTGCTGAGTTGAGGACAGAGGTCGACGCACGGCGCCAGGAATTGGCCGATGTGCAGATCGCCCGGGCTCAGCTTGAAGGGCGTCTGCGGGAGGCGGAACGTCGACTGACTGAAGCGCGCCATGTGATTGATCTCCAGCGGGAAGAATTGGCCAGCACTCGTTCCGAACGGGAGCAGGTGAGACGGACTCGAGCGGCACTGCAGAATCAACTGAAGCAAATTCAAAAACAGGTATCGAAAGTAGGGAAACACGTGAATGGAAATGTGTCTCCCGCAGTTATGGCTTCTCCAAAAGATGGACAACTTGAGTTTGGGACTTTCGGCTCTCAGGAGGATGCCCTATTGGCTTCTTTGGAGGAAGGGCCTCCGGTTGTCTCTGGACCGGCGACCCAGGTAGCGGGAGCATCTTCGGGCGATGAAGCACCGGTGGTTTCTCAGTCGGCAACTGTGCCTTCCCGCTTGCAGGTGATGGTCAAGTCTGGGGACACGTTGTGGAGTATCGCACGCCGATATCACACTTCCGTCAAATTCCTCATGGTTCGCAACGCGCTTCCTAGCGACCGTATTCAAGTTGGGCAAGCCCTTTGGCTTACGGAGCCTCTTATTGAAGAGCCCGAGCACGAACGGATGTAATGGCTACGATGGGCTAGGCGGCAAGGCGTGAGGGCCTAGATCTATGGCAGTATTTGCGTATCGAGTCGCACGGCCTGATGGGTCGACAATCCATGGGCATGTGGAAGGAGAAAATGAATCGTTGGTTCGTGCCAAACTAGAGTCACAAGGATGGTTGGTTTTTAACCTTCATCGACGAGGAATCACCTCGGTCAAGACAAAGACGTCGTGGTCATGGGGAAAGCTTCCGCTTGGGCAGTTCTTGGTCTTCAATCAAGAATTGCTGGCTCTGGTCAAGTCCGGGTTACCCATTTTACGCATCTGGGATCTCCTGATCGAACGAGCCGGCCATGCCGGGTTTCAGCGTGCACTGCGTGATGTGCGGGAAGACATCCGAGGTGGAACCTCGGCCTCGGACGCATTAGCTAAACACCCCGTATATTTCCCGGAACTCTATGTCGCCACGGTAAAGGCAGGAGAGCAATCGGGCAATCTTCCCGAGGTTCTACTGCGGTACGTTGTGTATCTGAAGCTGATGGTCGGGCTTCGTCAGAAAATGAAGAAGGCGCTCTCTTATCCCATCGTTCTTATCGGTATCGGCCTGGCCGTGGTCGGTTTTCTGTTAGCGTATGTCATGCCGACTTTCGTATCGGTCTATGGAGAGTCGGCAAAGACTTTGCCCTGGGCGACTCAGGTTTTGCTCGATATGGTCACGCATGCTGAGTCACGGATAGTGCCTGTAGCAGTCATCATGATCGGTATCATGCTCGGAATACATGTCTATTATGCCACCTCGGCGGGACAGCTGGCGATTGATCGCCTTATGCTGAAACTTCCACTCGTAGGTCAGATCGCAGTTGAACACAACACCGTCCAGCTGACGCGAACGCTCGGCACTATTCTCGCCGGAGGAACCCCGCTCGTTGATGCCTTGCAAGGTGCACGAGGAGCCGTTTCAAATCGATGGATTTCACAAGAAATGATCGGTGCTGCCGATGAGATTCGTGAAGGGGCGACACTGGCAGATGCGTTGGATCGTCCCAGGGTGCTCCCGAGACTCGCCATCGAGATGTTATCGGTAGGGGAGGAAACTGGTTCGCTTGATACGATGTTGCGAGACGTTGCGGAGTTTTATGAGGCTGACCTCGATACAAGGCTTACGCAGCTCACCACGTGGATAGAGCCAGCTCTGCTGCTCGTTATGGGAGTGGTGGTCGGCGGAATCGTCATTGTGATGTACCTGCCGGTATTTCAGATGGCTGGGACGGTCGGCGGCTAAATCAGGGGGAGATGTGGGATCGGAGGGTAACGACCACACAATGATGAGAGAGGGCGCGTATGCCGCGTAGCCTTACGAAGCCACCTCTTGCCGAGGTCTTGGTCGAGCAAGGAATGCTTACCAAGCGCACGGTCGAGGACGTCCTACGGAGATTGAATGGAGTAACTGCCGCCTTAGGACAAACGTTAATCAGTGAAGGACTCCTCTCGGAAGATCAATTGGCCCACGCCCTGGCTGTTCAATACGATCTTCCCTATGATCCGCTGACGGATTTCCAAGTTGACTCACGATACTACGAGACCATCTCGATCAAGTTAATGCAGCGATTTCCTTTCGTGCCGATTGCTGAGCGTTCCGGAGCATTGACGATCGCTGTTGCCGATCCACAAAACTTGCTCGGGCTTGACGAACTGGAACTTCTAATCGGAAAGCCCGTGGATCGAATCGTCAGCTCCAAGAGTGCCATTCTGGCGGTGCTGGATCGTAGTGAAGGATCGAGTCAGGCGCTCCGTGAGCTAGAAGCGGAGTATCGGTCGATCCTGGTGAAGGAAGATGATCGAGGAGAAGAAATACCAACCCTCGATCATGCGGGGGAAGAGCAGAGTCCGGCCGTGAAGCTGCTGGACTCTATCCTGTTGAGTGCGATGCAACGCCGCGCAAGTGACATCCACATCGAAGCCGCAGATCGTGCGACCAAAGTTAAACTTCGTGTCGACGGCATCTTGATTCCTGCCATGGAGCCGCTGGATGTTCGATTACATGCCCCTTTAGTGTCGCGTTTGAAGGTCATGTCGGAGCTTGATATTGCCGAGCGCCGAGTGCCTCAAGACGGAAGTTTCCGCATGAGGCTGGATCGAAAGACGGTGGATTTTCGTGTCTCCATTCTGCCCAGCGTCTTTGGCGAGTCGGTCGTGATTCGCATATTGGATCGGGAGTCGATAGCGACCGGAGTGTCGGCCTTGAAGCTCGAACGGCTCGGGTTCAATCCGGAAGATCTGAAGCGATTCCGGAAAGCGATTACTCGTCCCTACGGCATGGTATTGGTGACTGGGCCAACCGGAAGCGGGAAGACGACGACGCTGTACGCTGCGATCTCGGAGATGAATACGCTTGAGGACAAGTTGATTACGATCGAAGATCCCGTTGAATACCAACTCTCGGGAGTGGTGCAGATTCCCGTCAATGAAAAGAAGGGAGTCACATTTGCTCGCGGCCTTCGGTCCATACTCCGTCATGATCCGGACAAAATTATGGTCGGTGAAATTCGAGATGCCGAGACGGCGCAGATCGCCATCCAATCAGCTCTGACCGGCCATCTCCTGTTGACGACGGTGCATGCGAACAATGTGTTCGACGTCATCGGACGGTTCGCGTCGATGGGGATCGACGCCTATAATTTTCTGGCCGCTCTCAACTGCGTGTTGGCGCAGCGGCTCATTCGAATCTTGTGTCCGTCATGTCGGACTCCCGTCAAGGTACAGCAGGCTCTTATCGAAGAATCAGGATTGGACTACGAGCAGTACAAAGATACGACCTTCTACGAAGGGAAAGGGTGTCCACAATGCCACGGTACAGGGTATCGAGGCAGAAAGTGCATCACGGAATTCCTCGATTTGACGGATGAAATCAAAGAGATGATCCTTGCGGACAGGCCGCTTTCAGAAATACGGTATCGAGCCGTGACCGATGGAATGATTACGCTGCGGCAGTCAGCGCTGAAAAAAGTTTTGAATGGGGAAACGTCGCTGCGAGAGATTAATCGGGTGACGTTCAGTGAGGAAGGTTAATACGATGTGGGAATGGGTCAGTGGCCGACCACAGCGTTGCTTGAAGTTCGGAACCGACTCGATCGGGTGGGCCGAAACCGAGCGAAATTGGTGTGGACAGCGTCGACATAAGTGCGTCATGTCCCCGCTTTCCAATGGCATGATCAAACCTTCTCCGACTGAAGAGAATGTATCGGATCCCTCGGCATTGGCGGATCGTATTCGTACCCTGATGGGCTCGGTTCACCAAGCTGTCGAGGGAGCAACCCTCGCTGATTTTCCTCGACGGATTGGAGTGTTGCTGCCTGACACGGCGGTCAGAGCGACAGTCCTGCACCTGGAGCAGCTCCCTGGCAGACATGAAGAACGCGATGCGCTGATTCGTTGGCGACTTGGTCAAGAGCAGCTGTTCCCGCTGAGCGGTGCGAAGGTGTTGTTCCAGGTATTTCACGATCGAGCAGGAGGCAAAGGACCAGCCTATACTGTGTTGACACTGGCGGTCCAGGAATCGGTGCTGAAGCAGTATGAGTCTCTGTGTGAGTCTGTCGGGTTGATTCCCCAAGAAGTGGGGATCACGAGTCTACGGATCTTTGATCTATGGAGAAGGGCTTCCAGTGGATCTTATTGGCGAAGCCGAGATTGTCTATGGGTCAACGTATCGGATCGAGCCTTGACGACCATGATTTGTCAGCAAGGGCGCTTACTGTTCTACCGATGCAAGCTTCTCGGGTTCGAGGCGGCTGAAGCGCTTACGAAAACCGACATGCTGAATAAGATTCTTGAGGAATGCTGCGTATCGCTGGAGATCTGTCAACAACAGCATCCTTCAGCCGTCGTTAAGGAAGCCGTTATTTGTGCAGACGGAGACATTTCGACATTTCAAGAATTGATTGAGGCAGAGCTCCAACTGTCCGTCGAACAACTAGGTTGGGAGTCGGTTGAAGCCCTTGGTCGGATGGCCAAAGGGAACCATCGAGGGATGACATCGTTGGCTGCGATGGCTGGGGTGCTTTAGCATGGCAATCATGAGTTCCACACTCGCTAGGCTCTTCGAACTCAAGTTGAGTCCATTTCTGGTCGGCGCCGACGATCGGTTCCAGATAAACCTGAGCCGTCGTTATCGTCCGGTGGTTGTTCCGCTACGATTGCTCTTGATCGGCAGTTGCATCTTGCTTGTGGTAGGGATTTGTTGGAATCTCAGGCAAGCGATCCTTACGTATCAAGGATCTTTAACCATCCAAGCTGAACTCGATCGAGTACGGCAACAGGACCTAGACTTGATTGCAGAGGCTCGGCACGAAGGCATTGATTTGTCTGAAGAGGCGTTGAAGAGACTGCCTTTCGAGGTCGAGTTGGCCAATCAGCTGCTTGAAAGAAGAACATTTTCGTGGACAAAGTTTCTAACCGAATTAGAACAGGCGATCCCTTCACAACTAGTACTCAGCAGTGTTCGTCTTGATCAAGCCGGCACTATGGTTCGACTCACGGGAACTGCTACGAGTCTCGAAGATATCACTGCTTTCACCGTCGGACTGCAGGATCACCCGACCTTCAAGGATCCGATCTTGGCACAGCATCATGTTGGGCCAAACGGGTTGGTGGAATTCGACGTCACATTACAATACCGGTACGAAGGAACTTGAGCGTGAAAGATCGCCTGCTCTTTCTCTGGCAGCACCCCTTCGCCCCGTTGTTTCCATGGGTGGGAGTCGCTCTGGGCCTTCTTTTCATGCTGTTCCTCATCCAGAATCTCTGTGTAGCAGGAGCCCAAGCAAGTCGGGAGCGTTTGGAGAACGAATGGACTGCAACCCGACAGGCATTGATGTATCACCGAGAAGCAAGAAAAGCGAAAAAGGATCTGAATCAAGTATGGGCGGTGCTTCCGGCCGAGCGCGACTTTACTCCGTTAGCCCTCGGAATTTCAGACGAAGCGAAGCGTGATCGAGTTACCTTGCCCGCGTTGTCCTATAAGACTGAGCCTACGCTCGTCTCGAATACGAGCAAAGGGCTGTTACAGGGGCCGATGACCGGGCGATACGAGGATCTCCGCCGATTCATCTATGGTCTCGAAACGGCGGAAGAGTTGCTGTTTATCGAAGATCTTGAACTGACTCGGTCCGGTGGCGCGCAGGACGCACTGTTGACATTCAATATTAGGATCGCAACGTACCTTCGCGGCAATACGGGGGAGTCTAGTCTATCAAGACCAAGGCAGTAGCCATGGATGTCAAAAAGAAGACGATTCTTGCTGCCTCGCTTATCTTTCTGTGGGCAGGACTGGCTGTGTGGCAATGGCGGTTGTTGCAGGAGCCTGTTCGTGTTCCGCTCATGAATGTCACTGGTCATCCGTCTGTGGGGCGACAGATGGAAGCGGGGAGAGCAGGCTTGCATGTAAACCTCGATTTGCTTGCATCAACAGGTCTTCAACGTCAGGCGACTTTTACAGTCCCTCGAAACATTTTTGCCGTTCCCCGTCCTGATGGGACGTTCCCAGTCGGGAATGCCCCGGCTTCCCAGGACCAGCCTTCGGCTTCAGAGACCTTGGCGCAACAAGAGGATACGTTGGAATTAGAGCAGTATCAATACCTAGGATTCCTTCGCGTGGGAGAGAATCGACGGAAAAATAAGGATATTGCGGTACTCAGGAAAGACGATGAGGTGCTGGTACTCAAGGTCGGTGATCGTGTCGACGACCATCTGATCCTCAAGGCGATCGATTCTGAAAGCGTGACTATCCGAAACAACGCCACACATACGGATCAAAC
>JAHBWU010000053.1 GCA_019636835.1 Nitrospira sp. | reverse complement strand
CTCCGCCAAAGGGTAAAAGAGTCCTGCAGCGAGCCTGAAGTCTCCACGCTTCAGCGCCTCGTATGGCTCCTCTCCCGCCAAGGGTATCGCTGGTATCGTTTTCTTCGAATCACTACGTACCGAGTCCGCTGCAGCCACGACGGACGCACTGGTCAAGATCAACACACCTACGAGCACGACTAGCCTCATCGTGTACCTGCCTTTCAGCATCGTAACGGCCACGGCACTTAGAATGCCCTACGCTCGGTTACAATACAATCATTGCCTACATTTCCCCATTTGCACAACAGAGCACCGCGCGGTTCATGGTTATCGGGCAACATCACGGTATATATCAGACATCGGGGGAAACGTTTCTTCTGTAGCGCGCCAGCGAGACCCGGGCGAAAGCGTTTTACGGAGAAGAGCGGGGAGTTTCACCAGAACAGCGGAGGATTGTCTCGCTACGGAAGCGCGATTCGTGAATTCTCGCGTATGTTCGTCATATTTTTCTGCCTTCCTGAGACACGGTAGCGACCGGAGGCTCCAGTCTGAGCAGACTGTAAAGCAGAGAGTCGGCAGATGTTAGAAATGACCACGCTGAAAAACCTGAGTTACAAGGAAAGCAGTTTGGTGCCCAAGCCGGGGTTGTAAATATGGAAATCGCGAATCGCCTTGATGGCAGTGACGATTCCTCAACCCATCGCTCCCTGACCACCAATCCCCACTTGTTTCTCTTTGTCGGTCCGTCCCTTACTTTGATGCCAACTTTAACATCCTAATAACACCCGGGGGAAGACCCCCCGTGGGCTTTCGTCGGTGAAGGGAACCCCCTCGAAAAAGGAAATCCCATGCTTACCGTCGATTTGTAGCGCCACAGGAGAAGCAGGCAGAGGTATCGGCGGCTGTAACGCGCTTCACGCCCAGACGCGATCCACTCTCATTCTCTCAAGGCGATCCAAGGCTCTTTCCAGAGTCCATTCCTCAACAGACCCCGCGAGATCGATGAGTAATACGTCAAGACGACGGAGATCGACCCCATTCATGCATTCTCGGACCAGCGTCAGCGTGTCGTCCACCCGCTTGGAGATCCATCCCATAGCGACTCCGGTGTCCTTTTCAACCGGATATGCTGCAAGGTGACGCTGGAACTGGAACAATGCACGTTCTCGCTGGGTCAGGAGCCTGAGAAACCGCGCTTGCCAGAGCGCGATCTGGATACTCCCGACGGTTTCAGTAGGGTCTACCGGCTTTGCAATAACGTCGAAGGCCCTTCGTCGCAGCAGCGCATCACGAGCCGGTTCGTGATCCATGGGGCCTGCGGTGAGGATGAGCGGAACGAGTGCGTGACGTTTCCGTTTATGGTGGAGGATGCCGGAGGCTTCTTCCTGAATCAGACGAGAAGCGGCAATCACTATGGAATAGTGGGAGCGGGATAACTTCTCAATGGTCTGTTGGACGGAGGTACACACTGTAAGTTCAATCCCTGGCAGATCATTAGAGATGAAGGAAAGGTCACGCAAGAGAACAGGGTCAGTGTCAGCAATGAGGATAGGATCGGTTTCCATGACGACCAATCTGCTGGGATATTAGAAACAGCACGAGTACCCCTTGATCGTGTCCCACGGGTTCCTCCCGTGGCGACATACGTCTCTCTCAGCGAGATGCATGGCCCACACAGCACGTGAATTTCCCGTTGTGGATCGTCCCGAAGTGTGCGCGGAGGACTCCCACGCTGGCGGATAGCCGAGCACGGTCACGAGCTGTCCCGTTGGGTTGCGAGGCAGTGTGAAGCATGTTAAGTGCCATCCTAGAACGCTGGGTTGTTCTCTGCAGATCTGAAGTTGGCAGCAGTTATTAAGTAGAAAAATTTCTCAGCGTTGTACCGATATTCATCTTACAGATGTTCTGTATTACTTGGAGCTTTGAGTTCCGTCTTGATCGTGCACTGAGCGGAAATACAAAGGCGGGTTGTGCATAATCGCACCTTTGCGAGCGAAAATCGTCTATGTACTCGCAAGCTCAACGGGGTAATCTGATCACAGCCTCTCTACCAAGGCCTGTCTTATCGTTTCAAGTTAGTACAACATTCATCATGACCACGGAGGTCCTCACGATACCGGTGGCTATCCGAACCATTCTCGTGAATGTGTAGGGTTGAACGGTGGGGAATGGACCCGCAATTCAATCAACAGTCGCGATGCATCTTCTGCCGACTGACCAGCAGAGAACAGGCATCAAGTCTGCAGGTGCTGGTGCCATGACAAGCTTCACATGAACCAGTTTGTGTGTGACGTGGAGAGCTGGAAACCGGAGGAAATGACCATGCCGGACTATAAGCATCGCAAGATCGAGTTAATTCCCCGGCGACAAGATGACGGGACCTGGCGTTGCCCGTATCGCATTATTGAATTCAGAACAACATGCTGGGGATATCACAAAGGGTGCCCTGACGGCATCTTTGCATCACGTGAAGCGGCCGCAGCGGCAGCTCTGAAAGAGGCGAAACGTATCGTCGACACACTCGAACCCCTGCGCATGGTTCACGGTCCAGACCCAGCACGGTTCTCATAGCTTACGTGAATAGGATGAGAAGACTCTTTGCTTGGTCTCGAAGATTGCTGGGAAGTCCCAGCGAGTTATTTCACGGACAATTCCCTGCCACGCAACACCCCTCTGTTCCGCAGCGTCCACACTTACATACGGGATACGGCTCCTCGCGGACACCGTGCCATAGCAGGAACAGTCGACACGGGGATAGATACGACTGCACCTGTTACTAATGACATCCTACGGATGACCTATCGTGCACGCTTCCGCCATTCCCAGGGCGAATAGGCTCAGGATCAGCTCACAGGCCCTTCGTAGTATCACTCGCTTCAGTTTCTCGTGTCTTTAGTGTCATATCACTGAGCACACATTTCCGATTCCACCTGCACCAGCCTTCATCTGCACATGCAGCCTTCTGCGGGACTGCCAAATCGATAGTGAGCCATGAACGGCTCAAACAGAACCATTCGATATTATTAGACAAGCTTGACTTAGATGATTGGCATCATTGTATTTAGGTAGAAGATCTTAGAATCAGATCACACGCAATGGGAGACACGAGCACCAACCCCGAACCGCACGCGCAGCATTCGATTCTCTTGTCAGTTCTTACTGCACCACCTCGGCCTTGTCGGATGTATCCAGCGGGTACAGCATTTCATTCTTGATGAAAAATCGAAACGGTTGTTCGCCGACATAGTTTCCCATCAAGTTCTTCGCATTGATCACCACCTGCACAAGATAGCCAAATACTGGGGGCTTCCTCGTACCGGAGAGATACGCGTAGCCTTTCTGTGGCTCTCCCAAGAATCGATAGTGTGCGGTGTACGGATCAGACAGAACGCCTTGCATCTAGTTCTTCACAGCATTCTCGTAAAGTTGTGGGACTGGGACCGTCCCATAGTCCGCACTCGCGATCTGTTCTGGGGTGACAGGGGGGATAGATGAGACGCAACCGAGGGTGAGAAACAGCAGCAGCGTGGGGAGTGTTCCGAGACAAGCCTTCAACGGGAAGGTCATCGTTCCTCACTGCATGAACGAGCCGCTTTTATGTCGCTGGCCAGTGCCAGTCTATGCGCATGTCTGTTGACCTGCAATAAGGTCCATTGTCCCGTTTGAACATTCACTGCCTCTGCTTCGCCACAATCTTGTCTTTGATCTTGTCATAGGCCACCTGGGAAATGATCTTCTTCTGGACCAACTCATCCTTGCGAGCATAGGGGCGGCCTTGATGATCCTTGGCAGATTGAGGATTTTGTCTTCCATGATCTTCAGCACTGTGCGGTGACGAACTTGGCCGATAAAGAGGTCGAAATCGAACCCATCATGAAGATTGTCGGTCATTCCTCGGTCGAAATGTTCCCATGCTATTGCGCGGTGAAGGCTGACCGGTTAGATGCCACAATGGCGCGACTGGACGCCAGGCTTAACACCCTCGCAACACGTGCTTCCGCAAGGATTTCTAACTCACCGAATAATTAGGCAGGAACGAGGGGTTGGTGCCGAAGCCGGGATTTGAACCCGGACACCCGTGAGGGCGCTAGACCCTGAATCTAGTGCGTCTGCCAGTTCCGCCACTTCGGCAATAGGTACTCTGAAAATGACCTTCGACTTCGTTCTCTGGCACCCGCTTCAATGCAACGTCACAACATCCACGCCACCTTCGCAGGCACCCGTGGCTTCGTTCAAGACTATTTGAGCGTGCCAGGAAGTCGTACCCTCGAGGAATCGGATTATCCTGAATTTTCGTTACCCACGTCAAGCAAGTGTCGGGGCTGTTGCTCAATGTACGGTAGGGGAGGCAGCCTGAGATAGAGCCCATTGTCCCGCGGCAGTGATGTCACGTGGATCGCCGCTGACGACAATACGTTCACGTACGAGTCCTGCCGCAGCCAGAAGTGAAGGCGCCGCGATCCTCGGGGCCTCATCGACCATTAAGACATCGAAGCGCACCCGGCTGAACAAGGGATCGCTCGCGACGCGCGTGGGGGTGGCGGCAACGACTCGCCGGTTCTGAATGAAGGCCTGGCGGTTCGGGTTTTCTTCGGCCGCCAGTAATTCACGGACTTTTTTGGTTCCGCCCAATTTCGTCATATGCTCTTTGAGTTCCTCAAACTCGGCCCGAGTCCCCTTGGGAACGGCCGCCTCGGGAGCAAGTTGCTGGATGCGGCTTTTGGCGACATCAAGTTCTTTGTTCAGCTGGTCCATCTGACTTTGATACAGCGCACAGTACTGTTTAAGGGATTCTGCATTCTTCCCGACCGCCTGCATCGTCAGACGTTGAAACAGTGGTAGGTTCTCGAATTCCTCAAGCGTTTTCCGGACATCGGCCATCCTCACTTGAAGATCTCGCAATTGTGTGACGAGGCGCCACTCCAATAGGCGGACTTCGTCTAGATCTTTCTGTTTCGCTTCTTTCTGAGACAAAAAAGGTGCAAGCTCTCGGAAGCGATCGTACTTATGTTTCAAGGAAGCCTTGTCGCCCTGTGACTTGGCATAGAATTGATGCATTTGCGCTTCAAACCCCAGTTCGTGAAGATCGACGCCGCCGGCTAGCGAGGCAATCGGAAGTTCATACCGAGTGATCCACGTTTTGTGATTGAATCCGCCGGCCTTCATGGTACGCCCCACGATCCCCACAATCTCATCGCATTCTTGGTGATCAGGACTGATCAGGAGGATGCGTTTGTTGGCACGAATGAGCTCCATTGCCAGATTCCCGAGTTTTTGACGACGGACTGATCTGTCATCCGACCACACGGTTGTGAAGACAGATGAGGCTGAGGGGAATGCCTCAGCCTCGACTTCCTGCATCTGCAACAGTGAAGCCAACCGCTCGGTCGGTCCGAGTTTATACAGGTCCGGCTTTGCCAGCATGTCTCTCAGACGGGAGGCCGACGTACTGACAAGGCCGGCCTGATCCGGAACAAGGGTAACAGAAGGAACATCCTGTCCGAGAGCATCGTCCAGTTGGACGAATATGCTGTTCCCCGCCTGCCGTAGGACAATGCCTTCCGTCGTGTCCGCCTCATCGTCCGGGACGACGGAGACCGGCAGGTCGAGGGACAGTTGGACATCGGCAGGCACGATAAATTCGTACAGATAGAGCCCGCCGGTTGTTTGCACCAGGCGACCTTGTGATGCGACCACCGGAGCATCATGGCCGGTTTCGATCAGTCGAGCTTGCTCGGCTTCGAGGCGAGCGATCCACCATTCAATGAGTTCTGTGGCCGTCATGAGGATTGATCCCGCCTGCATTCCTCGATAAGGAATGGTCATGATAAATGCGCACCGCGATACCTGTCCACCACAGCCGAGAGAGGTTGCCCTTGTCTTCACGACCAGATCTTGTCTAGAATGAGCGCCTTCTGTGGAGGAACCTGTGAAGGGTCTACGGTTTGAGCGGATCGCTGAGGGACGTCACTACAATGTCGTCTTCCACATCGGCAGTACGTATGTGCCGGTGAGTGACGACACGGTAAAAGACCTCAAGGAACAAAGCCTGCTGCCGGCCGAACGATTTTTTGATCTTCTCATCGACCGCGTCGGCTATTCGTCGTATCTAAAGGATCAGATCCGTAACGAACTGAAAGCGACGGGCGACCCCACCACGCAGATTACCGTCCTCCAGGGCGCGATCAGAGAGCTTTGATTTTCTCAGCCCTAACCTCGCTCACACTTCATCGACTTAAGTAAGCAGCTAAAGACAGAATTCTCACTCCGTGCGAGATTTCTATTGCCAGCATAGCTTTGTCACCCGTCACAATGGCCTTTGCTTTGCCCGCAATCGCACATTCGAGAACCCGGTTGTCCGGATCATCGTTGAACACATGGACGCGCTTCTCCGGATAAACGAGTTCTGCCAGCTCCGTGAGCCAAAGAGCGGTACGGCTCAAGGCTTCAGCATCGCGACTGAACTTACAAGCCAACGTCGTGAGAACTTCGTCCAGGACAGGTTTGGAAATCAGTAGCCGGTCGTGGCCATTAATGATGAGTTGTATCGCTCGATGCGCTGAAGAGCCAGGAAAGATAAGCGCTGAGATGTAGATATTGGTGTCGAAAACGACTCTCACGATTTCGCGAGATATCGCTTGAGGTCTCGAGCGGTAATAATACCCTTCTCTTTTGCTTTTTTACCCCAATAGCCTTGGATCTGCTCGAATTCCTGTGTAAGGCGATCCTGTTCATTCTCAGTGACGAGATCCTGTAGCACCGCGAGCATGCTTTTCCCTTTACGCCGAGCAAGACGTTCCAGGTCACGCGAGAGCGTTACGGGAAGCGCCAGCTGTCGTTTTGCTGTTGTCGCCATGGTCCACCTCGTACGGGCTAAATCCTATCATGCAGGTCTACATGCGTCTACTGCATCCGACCGGGAATATATTGCGCGCCGCAACCATGCCAGCACCTAAGCAAAGCCGTCGCATTTGATAGGCACCTATCACTTGGCAATGATCGTATTGTGATACTGGACGTGTTCTGCGTCGATGACATGGTCGGGAAGTCGCCGAAGTGATTCGATATCAAGTTTGATCGCGCCAAGGTCACATTGAGCATGATGATTCGGACAAAGAATAATCATGTTGCTCGGCGAATCGGGACCATTGTGTGGATGACCAAGAGGTCTGATGTGGTGAGTTTCCGCGTACGTCAAGCCGTCCCACAGGGGGACAGCAAAACCGCAGATCTGACATTGGTTTCGATGGCGTAGCTTGAGCGCTCGTGCCGTTTCTGTATCCCGAATGATCCTCTGCACGATCGTTTCCCGTCGCTCGGGATGCACTGCATCGTCGATGTCGCTTGCTTTGAGAACTGCTGAATGCGGAGTAACTGGTACCGTCTCCATGGGTACAACAGAATGTTCGATGGGGACCCGTGCAGTGAGTCGTAACTCTGCCCCAGCCATACTCTTACCATATCTTCTTAAAAGGGTTTGCAGTCCTTCTGGCTCACCAGAAAGCCAACTTTTCACCAGCGCGTCAAATTCGCCTACGGTTAGGTTCAGACGCCTCGTGCATGCGTCATGGATGGATTTCTCTGCTGAATTCCAATTCTTAAAGCGGCCCTTGGCGAGCTCACCTTTGGCCACCTTCTGCACTGCCTGCAGACGAACATCCTGAACGGAACGCCCTGACCTGCCCGCAGAGTCCGCCGAGCGAATTTCTCGAAGGACATCTAATACATCCTCAATAAGTGGACGCATATGAGGACTACCCCGGATTCACTGAAAATTATGAATCTAACCAGAACCGCCAGGATTCTCCCGAGAAGTTGAAACCTTGTCAACGATTTCCCTTGGCAGGGTGTCTACACATGTTCAATTATGGTTATCCAAGTTTCTCCCATATCAAGAGGGTCCTAGATCCCTCCGTTCGACCGTATGCATTGAGCGAATACCGCGACCATACTGTAGGAATTCGATGGTTCCTGCATACGCGCGGCGAGTTTCTTTTTTCCCTCACCAAAAAACGGCTGGGGCGTTGTTCTTCAACAGCGCATGTTCTTTTTATCTCTTCTAATCCTATGGGACTAATCGAGTGGGGCCTGACTGCGCGCGTCGAGCGACCACCGCTTCATCGTGGGGGCTCCGCGAGCAAAGGACCTACTCGATTGGTCCCAACCCTAATCCCCTACCTGTCCTTGCTGGAACAGCTGGTTCATGATCTGATTCTTTTTCTCGGGATCGCGATAGTACTTCAGGGCCTTCGTGTAGTTGTCCATCGCGCTCTGATGCTTGCCGCGCAGGGCATAGATTTCAGCGATGCCATGATAGGCCCGCGCATCTTCCTCATTGCACTTGAGCGCCCGATTGAAGATATCCGCCGCCTCTTGAAGCCGATGCTTGCCCAATGCGAGCCAACCGAGCGCGGAATGGGCGGCGCCAAAGTCCGGGTTGGCGTTGAGTGCGTCTTGATAACTTTGTTGCGCCAGGTCCAGGCGCCCGCGCATTTCGTAGAGTCCGCCCAGCGCGAAGTGGACTTCGGCGTCTTGTGGATTCAGTTTCAAGGCAGTTTTGTAGGATTGCAACGCCGGTTCCATCTTCCCCTGTTCTGCGAGAGCACAGGCGAGATTGGAGTGGGCTGCAGAATCGTTGGGGGTGAGCTTGACCACCTCCCGGTATTCTTTGATCGCCATCTCCAGCCGCCCTTGATCCTGATACGCGACTCCCAGATTCATCCGTGCCGGCGCAAAGTCCGGAGCGAGCCGGATGGCTTCACGATACTCCTTGATCGCCATTTCAAGGTGGCCGGCGCGTTCGTGAATCTGTGCCAGGAAGTAATGCGGATAAGCAGATTGCGGAAGCAAGCGAGCGGCCTCCGTGTACGTTCGCATGGATTGTTCCGATTGACCGGACTGCGCCAGAAACAGGCCCATCACTAAATGAGCATACCCACAGTCCGTATGCTGATCGAACAGAGCTTTCACCCAAGTCCCCACGGCCGCTATGTCCTTCTCAGCTTCCAGGCAGAGCGCATGGGCTTTCCAGGCATCGGCGAACCGACCCTGCAGGAGATACACGACGTTCCGTGCGAAGAGAGGACGTGGATCCCTCGCCCCGTCCGGATTCCGGCTCCAAGCCAACGACTCGGCGAACAAGGTGTCCCATGCTCCCGCCATGATCGCGGCTTCGCATTGTTGCTGATGGGTGCTCATCTGTGAGGCGTGTCTTATCTCGTCAGCGCGTCGTCGACATCGGGTGGCGTCGCGTGGATCTGTTCACCGAGGAAGGCAAACCGTTGGGTCAGTTGTTGTTTCATCTTCCACGCGACTGTTCGGTATGACCAGTGGCCTTTGACGCCGGACCGTAGCTTGCTGATGTATTCCGCTTCGGCATAATCCATTTTGAACAAACAGCGCACCTTGAAGCCGAACGGAATCGCATAGAGCGAGGCTTCCTGATCCTTCTTCTTGAGCAACTCGATATCCTGACGCACGGCATCCATCGCCTGTCGATACTCCTGATCCAGCCCTGCCTCAATAAGCGGTGGCGGGACATCATAGCCGTGAAGAGTCGTGAAATTCTGCTGCACTTGTTGGCACCGCCGGTGGCGGTGCATATCTCGCCACGCTCCGATGTCCATGAGGATATCGAAGTTGAACGCGTAGCCGCTGCGGAACTCTTTGATGAGTTCATCATATGGTCCACGCTGTCTTGTGGCCACTTCGATGGTCGCTTGTTTCTCCTTCTCAGACCACCCTTTCACAACCTCGAGGATCTTCCGGTACGGAGCCTGCGACACCCGATAGAGGAGTGTCGCGACGATTTCGTCGAGCGGATGATGGGGGTCAATCAGCTCGACCGACTCCACAGCACCCCATGTACCAGGCTGATCCAACCCTGTGCCGCGCAATGCTTCTTTCGCATGGCGAGCCAAATCGGAGTAGACCGATTCTTGATAGGCATTGGCCTTTGCATGTCGTGCCAGTGTTGGAGCCAGAGGATCGTTGAGGCCTGAGGTCTGTCCGCAGAGTTCGCTCCACAGATTCACCGGCGGCCGTTGGCAAGCCTCTTTCAAATCTTCGCCGATCGCCCGCAGTTCCGGCAATTGCGACGACAACAGGCGCGCAATCTGTTTTTCCAACGTCCGGATACTGACGACTTGCCCGACGTTGGTCTTGGCCGCAAGCGGAAGTAGGTAACGGGTGACATCAAAGGCGCGTGCCGCGATCGTCCGCTGATAATCGGCCTGTTTCATGGACTCCGGACAGGGGTCCCGTTCAGAGAGGTACGCGATTAAGGGATCGTGCAGTAACCGATAAATCTCAGACAGACTGCGGAGAATGCCTTCATAGATTGCCTCGGTTTCGCTCCCTCGAATCTGACCCGGCACAAACCACCGGCTCGAGGTAAAATTCTGATAGCGGCTCGATTTCGCCTGCCCGTCCCAGAGCGGCTCGTCCTCCAGACGAATGGCGGCGAGTTCTGAGATCTCTTCAAAACAGACGATGACGTGACCGAGGTCGGCGATCGATGCATGACCGTAATCGAAATAAAACTGCTCCCAGAACTTTTCCGACGAATGCCCATGAACCCACCGGATGCTTTGTTCGATGGAGTCCGGCGATCGGCTGTAGCGCGCCAGCGCGTATGCGGATTTCTCCGGCGGCATGGGAGCGATGGCCACGACCCGGCGACCTGATTGATCCTGACTCATAGAACGTCTGTCACGTCGTAGTGAACCGTAGGCCGCGCACTATACCTCTCACGTCAGGATGGCGCAAGCTCGGGTCCGTTGACTTGCCGCAGAAGCCGTCGCTATAGTCCGCGCGGACTGTGCAGCGTGAACGCACTTTTGACAAGGAGATGACTCGGTGTCCGTGATCAAGGGCATTAAAGGTGTCAAAGATCTCTTGCCGGAAGAGACCCCCCGTTGGCGTCTCATCGAAGAGGCTGCCAGGCGGTGGGCGGCGCGCTATGGATTTCATGAAATTCGCATTCCGATCTTTGAAGTGACGACCTTGTTTGCACGGAGCATCGGTGCATCGACCGATATTGTTGAGAAGGAAATGTACACGTTCCAGGACCGGGACGGCACTTCGCTGACTCTTCGACCTGAAGGGACTGCCGGGACTGTCCGGGCCTATATCGAGCACAATCGTGCCGCGATCCCCGTTCCTCAGAAGTATTTCTATTTCGGGCCGATGTTTCGTCACGAGAGGCCGCAAGCAGGTCGCTTGCGACAATTTCATCAGTTCGGCGTCGAGTCGCTTGGTATGGCCGATCCCCAAGCCGATGTCGAGGTCATTGCCCTCCTCTGGCGCATCCTGTCTGACCTCGAACTACCCGGTCTCACCTTGGAGATTAACAACCTCGGGTATACCGCTGATCGAGATACCTATCGTCCTCACCTCGTGACTTATCTCAAGCAGCACGAATCCGGTCTTTGTGCCAATTGCCAACGCCGCATCGAGGCCAATCCTCTACGAGTCCTCGACTGCAAGGTTCCTGAGTGCCGCGCGATAACCGAACCTGCTCCTCGCCTAGCAGACTCGCTCTCCGAAGCGGCTCGTTCATACTTCGTCCGGGTCCTAGCAGGTCTCGATCGCATTAAGATCCCCTACTCGTTAAATCATCGGCTCGTTCGAGGTCTTGATTACTATAACCTCACCACCTTCGAGGTCACTGCGACCAACTTGGGTGCGCAGAACGCTGTAGGGGCTGGCGGACGCTACGACGCATTGGTTGAAACTCTCGGAGGGCCGTCCACCCCGGCTGTCGGTTTTGCGATCGGCATTGAAAGAACGTCGATGCTGCTTCCGGAATCCACGATAAGAAAAACACCGGAGGATGTGACTGTCTATGTCGCCGGATTCGGTGGTCAGGGTGCCGCGGCTGGTTTCACGGCTCTTGAAGAGCTTCGCCTTATTGGACTCCAAGCAGTCTCCGATTTTCGGTCCGCGACCTTGAAGGCTCACCTCCGACAAGCTGATCGTCTTAGGTGTCGGTTCACCCTCATCATTGGGGATGACGAAGTAGCGAAAGGGTCAGGCGTTCTTCGCGATATGGAGACTAAGGTACAGTATGATGTGAGTCTCTCCACCCTGGGTCGTCAAATTTACGCTCTCCTTAGCGGCTCCTGAAACGCACTTTTTTCGGGTTGACTTTCTCCTGAAAACCTCTTAACCTTCAATGTTATTATTCTATATAACTATATAAAATCAATCGTAAATTCCTGTGGATTTAAAGAAAATTGGATTCCTTCTGGCTCTTCCTCCTTCGCACGTTAGTGCTGACGCAGTTCATGGACTAGCGCGAGCAGCCCTCACCGCCGGGCATGAGGTCTACCTGTACCTCATCGATGAAGGCGTAAAGAACGTCCATACTGACCAATACCGCGGACTAGCTCGATCGGGAGCACGTGTTTTCGCTTGTGCTTATGGTTGTCAACAACATCACGTTGCAACGGAAAATATTGATCCAAAGATGTCACTGTGTGGCTTGGTCGTCCTCTCTGGACTTATCGACGCGTGCGACAAGTTCTTATCTTTTACCTAATATTTCCTCTATGGCAAAAAATATAGCCGTGGTCATCCAAGAAGACCCTCGAAAAACTCACAGGCCCGTCGAGGCCTTGCGCATTGCGCTTGGCCTTGCGGCGGGATCTCATACGCCGACGGTTGTACTTCTTGGTGAGGCTGCTCGTCTTCTCTCTGACGAGACCGACGACATCGTTGATGTTGACATACTCGAAAAGTATCTTCCCTCGATTGAGCAGCTCGAAATTCCTTTTATTCTTCAAGACACACCGGACCAGGTACCAGTTCGAGGCGAGTTCTTTATCAGACGGGAAAAGGATGAACCAATCAGATCCTTTATTCGATCCATGGACTGCGCACTCGTTTTTTAAGCCGGGGTTTTCAGTATGTCGTCGGTTGTTTACGTTGTTCGTTCACCGCTTCACGCCTTATCTCCTGCCCTCTTCTCTGGGAACGGTTGCGAAGTGGTTCTGTCTCTTGAAGACTCGCTTCTTCCAGGGAAAGTGTTACAAGGTACGGATGAACTCGGGTTGAAAGTTGGAGAGAAATTGTCCTACGACCAGCTAGTGGCGATATTGCTTGATACCAGAAAAGTAATAACTCTATAGCTCCGATCTCTCTTGACTGAAGAAAAATAGTAGGAGTGGTAGTAGTAGTAGGAAAGTGAATTGGGAGTATAAGTCATATATATGTGGTTTTATTGGTGAAATGTTAGCGTTAAGAGAAGGATAACATTGTGGATTGTTTCTTTATGAACGAGCTGGAAGCTGTGAAGAGCTTGGGAAGAGGGATGAGAAGCGGATGGTGGCGTCTTCTCACAGCTCGACAGAGCCCTGTGTGTCATGGTATTCACCATCGCTTTTTGTCGGGTACGCGATGGGTCTGAGGATTGTTATCCACAGGTGTGAATAATCCTGTGTATAGAGATTTTGACACGTTATGAGTATTGATACAGTTTGGCAGGACGCGCTGGAGTATATCCACAGGAAGGTTCCGAAGCAGGTGTATGACACCTGGTTCATACCGGTTCATCTGGACCGGATTGAAAACTCGACGGCCCACATTGGAGTTCCGAACAAATTCTTTGGAGAATGGCTGGATACTCATTATGGGCCCCTTTTGGTAGAAGCCATGGCCACGGCTCATGGTGGAGAGCTTATGGCCGTCACATTTACCGTCCGTGAGAAAGGATCTGCGCTGCAGGGCGGACCCCAGGCTGTGATGAATGGACCTCGCGGCGTAACGCAGCCCAAGCCTCGACGGGGAATCCAGCTGAACCCAAAATATACATTCAAGAACTTTGTCGTTGGTGCCGGGAATCAATTCGCTCATGCGGCCTGCATGGCAGTGGCCGAGCAGCCCGGGCACACGTATAACCCGCTCTTCATATACGGCGGTGTGGGACTGGGAAAGACTCACCTCTTAAACGCCATAGGAAATCATGTGGCTGAAAAGAGCGATTTGCGCATTGCGTATCTGACGACGGAACAGTTCACCAACGAGGTGATCAACTCCATTCGCTATGACAAAATGATGGATCTGCGGAAACGCTATCGACACATCGATATGCTCATGATCGACGACATCCAATTCCTGGTTGGTAAAGAGCGGACACAGGAAGAGTTCTTCCATACATTCAATGCCTTGTACGAAGGACATAAACAGATCGTCCTCTCAAGCGATCGGTTTCCCAAAGATATGCCGGATATCGAAGAGCGCCTACGATCTCGCTTCGAATGGGGACTGATTGCGGACTTGCAGCCGCCCGATGTGGAGACCCGCATCGCCATCCTGAGAAAGAAGTCGGAGGATGAGGGAGTCAAACTGCCGGAAGACGTCATCCAGTTCTTGTCGACCACGATGAAGAGTAATGTACGAGAACTGGAAGGTAGTCTGGTTCGATTGGGTGCGTATGCCTCGTTGACGGGGCAAGTGATAACTCTCGATCTTGCCAAGAATGTTCTCCGCGATCTCATTGGAGACAAGAAAAAGATCGTGGCGATGGATGATATTCAAGAGGTAGTCTGCGCACAGTTTCACGTGAAGGTGGCGGAGATCAAATCTCGCCGCCGCAGCAAGACACTTGTACATCCTCGACAGATCGCCATGTATCTGTGCCGCGAACTGACCGACGCATCGTACCCTGAGATCGGGCGCCAATTCGGCGGCAAGGATCATACGACTATCATTCACGCCTGTCGTCAAGTCGCGAAGGCCAAGGAGACCGACACGGCATTGCAGACGACGATTGAAACATTAAAAGAGCAAATCCTTCGAAATTAAGGGCTTGGTCTGGAGAATTCTCCATGAAAGTACGTATTGGGCGAGATGAATTGTTGACAGGACTCCAGCGGGTCCAAGGTGTCGTGGAGAAACGGAACACGATGCCGATTCTGTCGAACATTCTGTTGGAAGCCAAGCAGGATGGGGTGGAGATCGTGGCGACGGACCTTGAGATCGGCATGCGAGGTCTGTACAAGGGGACCGTTCTTTCGACCGGCGGCGTCACCATCTCAGCCCGAAAGCTATTCGAAATCGTCAAAGAGTTACCCCCCGGCGACATCGACCTGACGGCGGCCGACAACAACTGGACCACTATCCAAGCGGGGAAGAGCCAATTCAAGGTCGTAGGCCTCCCCAACAGTGAGTATCCCGCACTGCCGACGATCGAGCGCGAGGGGTTAATACCTCTCTCGGGAGAGGGACTTCTGGAATTGATCCGGAAGACACTCTTTGCCGCCGGTGATAACGATGCCCGGTACATCTTGAACGGCCTCCTGGTCACCCTCGTTGCGACCGACAAGAAAACCTCCCTTCGATTAGTCGGCACGGATGGCCATCGTTTAGCGGTGGCGGAGCAGGAAGTCGGCAAGGCCGGCAATAAAAGTGTGCCGCAGGAGATGAAAGCGATCATTCCCAAGAAGGCCGCTCATGAAATCCGCCATCTGTTGGAGGAAGGCGGAGACGCCGAACCGCTCATCGGTTTCTCGAAGAATCTCATGATCTTCCGCAAGAGCGGTTTGCTGCTGACATCGCGCTTGATGGAAGGCAACTACCCCAACTACCAACAGGTCATTCCCAAGGAAGGCGACAAGAAGATCAGCGTGAACCGAAGTGAATTGGAGAGCGCGTTGCGTCGGGTATCGGTGTTGGCCAAGGACAAAGCCAGCGCGGTCAAGATTTCGTTCGCATCCGGCCGGATGACCTTGTTTTCCAGCAGTCCTGACTACGGGGAAGCCACGGAAGAATTGCCCGCCCGGTATGAGGGAGAGGCCCTCAATACCGGATTCAATGCCCGGTATCTTCTGGATGTCTTCAGTGTGATGGATGGAGAAACCATGTCGCTTCAGATGGAAACCCCGCTGAGTCCCTGTTTGATTCAGGAGCCGGAAAGCCCGGGGTTCAAGTGCGTGGTCATGCCCATTAAGATTTAGCGGGACGCTGCAAGGTTCGCTTCTCAACAAACTGTTAGGAAACGGATGACCACGGACGACTCTTCCCAACCCAAATCGGACAGCTACAGCGCGGATCAAATCAAGGTCCTCGAAGGTCTCGATGCCGTGCGAAAGCGCCCGGCGATGTACATCGGGAGCACCAGTGTCGATGGGCTCCACCATCTGGTCTATGAAGTCGTCGACAACAGCGTCGACGAACATATGGCGGGGTTCGGGGAATCGATCGAAGTCACGATCCACATCGACGGAAGCGTGACGGTCGTCGACAACGGACGTGGCATTCCCACCGGCATGCACCCCACGCAAAAGAAGTCGGCTGCCGAGGTGGCGCTGACGGTCCTTCATGCTGGCGGCAAGTTCGAGCAGGGAGCCTACACCGTCTCCGGCGGCTTACACGGGGTCGGTATCTCCGTCGTGAACGCCTTGTCGGAGTGGCTTGAGTTGGAGATCTGGCAGGATGCCCAGGTATTCGAACAACGGTATGAACGCGGCAAGCCGAGTGCGCCGCTCAATGCCACGGGTAAAACAAAGCGCCGGGGGACCAAGGTTCGGTTTAAACCGGACGGCCAAATCTTTGAGACGTTGGAATTCAGCTTCGACGTGTTGGCTCAGCGCCTACGGGAGCTTGCCTTTTTGAATAAAGGCCTGGCCATTATCCTGAGAGACGAGCGGAAAGAGCCGGCGAAAGAACAGGTCTTCCTGTACAAGGGCGGGATCGTGTCCTTCGTTGAACATCTGAACGAAGCCAAAACGCCGCTGCACAAACCGATCTACGTCAAGGTTGAGAAGCCGGAAATGATTCTGGAAGTGGCGCTCCAATACAATGACAGCTACGCGGAGAATCTGTTTTCGTTCGCGAACAACATCAATACCAAAGAAGGCGGAACGCATTTGATTGGGTTCAAAGCCGCTCTCACGAGAACCATCAATAATTACGCCAATGCGAACGATCTCCTCAAGAAAGAAACGGAATCGCTGACCGGCGATGACGTGCGGGAGGGTCTGACGGCAGTCGTCAGCGTCAAGGTACGGAATCCGCAGTTCGAGGGTCAGACCAAAGCCAAGCTCGGGAACAGCGAAGTCAAGGGTGTGGTCGAGGCCGCTGTCAACGAAGCCTTGGGCAACTATTTCGAGGAAAATCCTCCCGTCGCTCGAAAGATCATCGGCAAGGCCGTTGACGCGGCCCGTGCGCGCGAAGCCGCTCGAAAAGCCAAGGATTTGATCCGGCGCAAGAGCGCGCTCGACGGCGGCTCGCTTCCAGGCAAGTTGGCGGATTGTTCGGAAAAAGATCCGGCCTTGAGCGAACTCTACATCGTGGAGGGTGATTCGGCCGGTGGATCGGCGAAGCAAGGACGTGACCGCAAGTTCCAAGCGATCCTGCCCCTGAAAGGGAAGATCTTGAACGTCGAGAAGGCGCGTTTCGACAAGATGCTCTCCAGTGATGAGATCAGGACGCTCATCATGGCGTTGGGGACCGGTATCGGTCGCAAGCGGGAAGAAGGCGACAAGTCGGAGAAAGATACGTTCGATATCGCCAAGGCTCGCTATCACAAGATCATTCTCATGACCGATGCCGACGTCGATGGGAGTCATATCCGTACCTTGCTCTTGACGTTCTTCTTCCGGCAGATGCCTGAATTGCTCGAACGAGGCTATATCTACATCGCTCAGCCTCCGCTGTTCAAAGTCAAAAAAGGCAAAACGGAGCGGTATCTCAAGGATGAGGGATCGTTGAACGAATACTTGGCCGACTCAGCGGTCGAGGATGTCGAACTGTACATGGAAGGGGCCCAGGGATATGTGACCGGGCGCCGGCTGTTGCCGATCCTCAAGAAGATGATCTCGTTCGAAACGTTGCTCGTGCACCTCAATAAAAAACCCCATGAAGCGGCCATGCTGCGCGCCTTTGTCGATGAACCGGGGTTGGATCGGGAGCTCCTTAAAGATAGAGAGGCACTCAATCGCGTGGTGGTCGGGGTGAAGAAGGCGCTCCTCCTCGCGTTCCCGAAGTTAGAACCGACGTTCGAACTCTTTGCGGATGAAGAACATCAGTCCAACAAGGTCACGTGCCGGCTCCATGCCAACGGCATGGTGCATAGCATCGAAATCAACCATGACCTGGTGGGATCGGCCGACTTTCGGGAGCTTCAAAAGCTTGCGCCATCCGTCATCGGACTGGGTCGAGCTCCATACAGACTGAACACCAAGGGCCAGGAACGGCAGCTGGTGACCACAGCTGAAACGGTCAGGACGATTCTCGAACTCGGAAAGCAAGGTCTCGGTATTCAGCGGTACAAAGGACTTGGTGAAATGAATCCGTCCCAATTGTGGGAAACGACGATGGACCCCGAGAAACGCACGCTCTTGAAGGTCCAGCTGGAGGATGTCACCGGCGTCGATGAAATCTTTACGATTCTTATGGGTGATGAAGTCGAACCGCGACGAAACTTCATTCAGGAACATGCGCTCGAAGTGCGGAATTTGGATGTGTAGGTAGTGGTCGAGTCTGCATTAATCTTGTCGGATGCTCAAAATGGTCATCCGGCAAGGCCGCAGGCAAGAAAAGACCGCAGGCGTACCCTCTGGGGGTACGTTGAGGATCCTTTCGAGCCGAGAACGAAGCCGGTGATCATTTTCAGCATCCGAGGGAAGCATGCCTCCCGATGAACGCCTAGAACATATCGACATCGAAGACGAAATGCGCTCGTCCTACTTGAGTTATGCGATGAGCGTCATCGTGGGACGCGCCCTTCCTGATGTCCGCGATGGGCTCAAACCGGTACATCGCCGCATCCTGTTCGGCATGAATGAAATGGGCCTCGCCTCCAATCGGGCCTACCGGAAATCCGCCAAGATCGTCGGCGAGGTCATGGGGAATTATCATCCCCATGGGAATATGCCCATCTACGACGCGCTCGTTCGAATGGCGCAAGACTTCAACATGCGCTATCCGCTTATCGACGGTCAGGGAAATTATGGGTCGATGGACGGTGATCCTCCGGCCGCAGAACGGTATACCGAAGCTCGCATGACCAAGCTGGCCGAGGAGATGTTGGCCGACATCGACAAGGAAACGGTCGATCTCGGCCCGAACTACGACGAATCGCTGCAGGAGCCCCTGGTTCTACCGACGAGGGTGCCCAATCTCCTCATCAATGGAGCGGGCGGCATCGCAGTGGGCTATGCCACGAACATCCCGACGCACAACATCGCCGAGATCATCGATGGGTTGCTCCTGCTGCTGGAGAACCCGGAAGTGACGATCGCCCAGCTGATGAAAAAGATCCCAGGTCCTGATTTCCCCACGGCCGGATTCATCTACGGTATGAGTGGGATCAAAGAGGCCTATGAGACCGGCCGGGGTCTTCTCACCTTGCGGGCGAAAGTCGTGGTGGAAACCGAGGAACGCACCGAACGCGAACGCCTCATCGTCACGGAGATTCCATACCAAGTCAACAAGGTGTCATTGATCAAGAAGATTGCCGAGCTGGTTCAGGAAGACCGGATTAGAGGCATCTCGGACTTACGAGACGAATCATCGGATCGTGAAGGGGTGAGGGTGGTGATCGAGCTGAAGCGAGGTGAGATCCCCTTGGTGGTGTTGAACAATCTGTACAAGCATACACCACTCGAAACCACCTTCGGCGTCATCATGCTGGCCTTGGTCAACAATCGACCCGAGATCCTGAATCTCAAGCAGATCCTCCATCATTTCCTCGAACATCGACGCGAAGTCGTCGTGCGGCGGGCGGCTTTCGAGCTCCGAAAGGCAGAGGAACGGGCGCACATTTTGGAAGGGCTCAAGATCGCGCTCGACCATCTCGATGCCGTGATTGCGCTCATCCGCGGATCACAATCGCCGGACGAAGCGAGAGCCGGTTTGATACGGCAATTTGGCCTCACCGAAATCCAGGCTAATGCGATTCTGGACATGCGGCTGCAGCGCCTGACACAGTTGGAACGCGCCAAACTCGTCGAAGAATACCAAGAAGTGCTCAAGCAGATCGAATATTTGAAATCCGTATTGGCCAGCGAAGCATTGATTCGGACCATCATCAAAGACGAGCTGACGGAAATTCGTGAGGCCTACCAGGACGAGCGACGGACCCAGATCGTCAAAGAAGAGGCGGAGATCAGCCTGGAAGACCTGATCGCAGCAGAGGAAGTGATCGTGACCATCTCCCATGCCGGCTACATCAAACGAAATGCCGTGTCCCTCTATCGCGCCCAGCGACGTGGAGGCAAGGGCAAGATCGGGATGGGTATCAAGGAAGAAGATTTTGTCGTGAATCTCTTTACCGCCTCCACCCATGATTCACTCCTATTTTTCACGGATGCCGGGAAGGTGTATTGGCTGAAGGTCCACGAAATCCCGGAGGCCAGCAGGGCTGCGAAAGGCAAAGCCCTTGTCAATCTGCTCGCCCTATCAGGCAGTGAAAAAGTCACGGCGACATTGCCGGTGAAGGACTTCCGGGAGGACCGGTATATCGTGATGGCCACCAAGAAGGGCGTCATCAAAAAGACGGAACTGTCCGCATTCGGCAACCCACGGCAAGGCGGGATCATCGCCTTGGGGCTCGAGGGCGGCGACAAGCTGATCGGAGTCCAACTGACCGACGGACAGCGGGAAATTCTACTCGGGACCAGACAGGGCATTACCATTCGGTTTAAAGAAGAAGAAGTGAGACCGATGGGTCGGACCGCGTACGGGGTCAAAGGGATCACGCTCGAAGAAGGAAACGAAGTCATCGGCATGGAAACCATCACCCCCGATTCCACGACCTCGGTTTTAACCGTCACGGAAGGGGGCTACGGCAAACGAACGCCCGTGGGCGAGTATCGCGTTCAAGGCCGCGGCGGGAAAGGCATTATCAGCGTAAAGACCACGGAGCGAAACGGCTTGGCCGTGGGATTCCTGCAAGTACGAGACGGCGACGAAATCATGTTGATCGCAGCGCAGGGGAAAGTGCTTCGTTGCAAGGTGGACGACATCCGCGAAATCGGCCGGAATACCCAAGGGGTTCGTATTCTCGACCTCGATGGCGAAGGGGATCGAGTCGTAGGCGTCGCGAGACTCGCGGAAGCGGTCGAACGAGAAGACGCTGGTTCGGAAGACACCCCCGAAGCTTAGTCCGACCGGGCCGCGTGGTTGTTCAATGCACGAGCCGACATCGAATGCCATTCCTCCCCCTGGTCCCAAGACCAAGAAGCCGCTGGATATCGTCGTCAAATTTGCACTCGGCGTCTTCGTGGGATCCTTTGCCTTGATCTGGGGAGGCATGTATCTCAGCCGTCCCGATCGATCGATTCCTCCCTATACCGTCGGTTCTCAGTCAGGGCATGTCGTGGCGACGGATGTTCCAGCAGGAACCCAAGACAATCAGATCGAGAAGTTACTCAAACGTTTCCAAAAAGTCGGTCATCAGACGCGCGATTTCGGTCCCATGAAGATCTATCCCACGACTCCGGGCGATCCAGGAGGCCGGTATAGGCGGATCGTGATCTATGTATTCGACAATCACGGATGGACCGACCCGGAAGTACTGGCAAAGTACATGGCCGGAGATGCGGCGGTCGTTCACGACTATGAAAGATCGATGCGCGGATACTATCAGCTCAAGGATCAGGATGAAGAAGGAGGAATCGGCACTATCCCCAAGAATGGTCGGGTTACCAGCGACACACGGATCCTCTTCAAGGGACTTGTGACGGACCCCTTGCCGGTCGAGGCGGAAGCTGAGCAAGGTATCTCGATATCACCTCTCTAAACTGCTCACGGATGGACGGATCTTGGATCATGGCGGTATGCGATACCAGCTCAGCCCAAGATTTCTCCGACTGAGTCGATCCGAGGTCGGCGGCGAGAGTTGCGGGAGAAGCCTCCGTTTCAACGGGAATCTCTCCGACGCGAAACGCAATGTCTGTCAGGGACTCCGTTCCTGACTCCGCCTGCAGCTTAGCTAAGAGTGCTGGTTTGAGGAACGTCAACTGTTGTAGCCAGACAGGATTCCTAACGATGAGGTAGAGCTTCTTGAAGCGAATCTGGGCCGGACAGGTATGGGACGCCATAGGCTCGCCCACGATGTCGCGCCATCGACGCTGTAAGCGAAGTTCCACCAGCCTCGATTCAAGCCCTAGCCGCTTGGAAAGACCGGAAAGGATATTGCCGAACGAATCGAGTGGTCCAGGGCCGGTCATGTGGCATCATAGGCGGTAGCGGGGAAAGAGATCAAGGCGTCAGGATTGTGTCATGGCTAAAGAGACGGAAGATCAGCGGAAGGTCGTGGCTACCAATCGGAAGGCCTACCACGATTATTTTATCGAAGAAAGGTTCGAGGCCGGGATTGTCCTGAAGGGGACCGAGGTGAAATCACTTCGAGACAGGCGAGTGAATTTACAAGACAGTTATGCGGGCGTCAAAGAAGGCGAGGTCTTTCTCCATCACTGCCACATCAGTCCCTATAGTCATGGCAACATTATGAACCATGATCCGATCAGGACCCGAAAATTGCTCCTTCATCGAAAGGAGATCAATAAGCTCCTCGGGAAAACGCAGCAAAAGGGCCTCACGCTGATCCCGCTCCGAATCTATTTTTCAGAGCGAGGCCAAGCTAAGGTGGAACTTGGGTTGGCCAAAGGGAAGAAGCAGCATGATCGACGAGACTCGATCAAAGCTCGGGAAGCCGGCCGTGAGGTCGAAAGAGCGATCAAAGAACGGAAGTAGAGTAGCTTCCTATTCGTTCAGTGTGCGGACGATCGAGAAGCTTCCCCTCCTCCACCCCTACGAACTCGGCCGGCACAACAGAAAGTCGCGCCGTGTGGCCGTCCATGGGCAGCCCGTACCATACACGGCGCGCATTGGTTGAGTCATTATTCACCGTCAAGGTACACAACCTTATACATCGCCCCTAAAACCGCAGTCAGCGCGAGCAACGCAAAGAATATCATCATCGTTCTTCACCTCCCTTCAGGAATAAGCATACAACTCAAATATGAACGGTCCATGATGAGATCGTGAAGAAATCTTCATAATTCAGTGACATTGGCGCTGCCTACTCGTACTCCACAGCGCATTCCCCTCTATATCGACCGATGTCATGGTCCAGTCACCTGCTGGCGAGCTGCACCATTGCGTACAGCGCCCCGAATATGGCGGCCAATAAGAACACTTCGATGAAGGAAATCATGATGGTTGTTCACTCCTTCTTGCTTTCTTGGCTATATACGCCTCCAAGATGAAGTCTCCATGATGAGATCGTGAAAAAGACTTCATAAGTCGTGTCTACATGCTGGCGTCGGGCAGTGGGCATGGTATGCCATGGTAGCTGCTCTCCAATCGGCGTTGGGATCGTCGAATCATTAAACTCCCCTGTGATCACCCTCGGTGCTACGTGCTTAACCGGTGCATGGAGGGGACCATATCGGGCACCGTGACCGGTGTGTCCTGCGGGACGGTCTTTGCACCGAGCGATGCCAGCCAGAAGACGAACAGAATGCTCATCCAGAAGAACAGGACGTTTAACGAGATCATGTTGGCGGCAAAGCCCACGGTATGGGTGTAGGCCCATGGAGAGTTGTCGCGCATGATCTCGTTGACGTGCCAGAACAGGCGTACCGAGGAGCGGATATAGCCCATCAGGGCCATCATCCATGTGAACTCCGTCGCGAGCATGATGAGCGCGTACTGAGACCGCGTCGTCATCTGACCCCATTCCACCGGCCCGGCCTGGTCCGCACCCTTCAGCATGGCGAGGTTGAGGGCCGTCATAAAGACCAGGCAGGACAGGGTCGTCGCGACCTGCGGGACGGACAGTCCCACGCGCACATTGGCCGGGATGTAATATCCGTACACGGCCAGCCATATGATGTTGACAAAGGCCACCGTGAAAAAGGTTCCCATGAAGATGTTTCCAAACTTGGCCCAGGATACCGTCGGGATCTTGTTACCGCGCTGGTACCAGATGAAACTCAGGATCGTGGTGACGATCATGACGTTGATCCCGCCGTTCTTCGCCGACATGACGCCGAAGTTGCCGATCACCGGGTGCTGCTGGCCGCCCATGGCCTTCAGTTCGGCCGGGGTCATGACCATGGTGTGCGGTGTGATGAAGACCAAGAAACCGACGATCATCAGGAACAATAGATATTTCACGTAACGCATATACTTTTCAGCACCGCGCATCCGTTCCATGCACTGCCAGAGGTAATAACCCTATAAACGGCAGTTGAAGCAGCGACCTGCTCCGGAATAGCCTTGCTGGAAGCGGATTGGCGGCGTGTTTCTTGGCACCACGGGAGTCACCGAATGGGTGAGGCACCACGCAAGGCGTTGACAGGACAGAAGGGGGCGATCGCGCTCGATACCTTCGGAGGGCGAATCCACGTCGAGTGGGATCCGACTGCGGCCGTGACCCCACTTGGACAGCTGCCCTTCTTCATCGAGTTTCTCAAGGTGAGCGGCGTCTTCGAGGCGTGGGTGGCCGAGTGCCCCCTGGCCTACCACAGCAATCACGCGTCGGAGAAGCGCGCCGTGCTGGCGACGTTGCTGCTCTCGATTCTCGCGGGCCACCGCCGCTATGCGCATATCACGGCGATTCGCCATGACGGCATCCACCCTGAGCTCCTGGGGGTCGCGCGGCTGGTGTCGGAAGATGCGGCGCGACGGGCGCTCGCCCGGATCGACGAGTCGTCGGGCGTGGCCTGGCTTGATCGGCATCTGGCGAAGACGACGCAGCCGCTCCTCACCACGCCGTGGATTCTGGATCTGGATGCGACCGTGAAGTGCCTGTACGGCAAGCAGGACGGGGCGGTGGTCGGCTACAACCCGAAGAAACCAGGCCGCCCAGCGCACAGCTATCACAGCGCGGTGATGGCCACCACGCGGCTCGCGTTAGCAGTGGACGTGCGACCGGGAAATGAGACAGCCCCGCTGCACAGCATGCCAGGGATCTGGGCGTGGCTGGATACGTTGCCGAAGGAGGCGCGCCCCGCCGTGCTCCGAGGGGACGTAGCCTTTGGCAACGAATCGGTCCTCCGCGAGGCCGAGAATCGCGAGCAGCCGTATCTCACCAAGCTGCGTCTCACGAACAAGGTGAAGGCCCTCATCAAGACGCTCTTCCGCTCCACCGCGTGGGAAGAGGCGGGACAGGGCTGGGAAGGGGTCGAGGACACGCTGAGGCTGTCGGGGTGGAGCCGCGCACGACGCGTGGTGGTGTTGCGCCGCCCCCTCACGGGCGAGCTGCTCATGACCGAGCAGGATGACGATCAGGAACACTTGGCCTTCATTGAGAGCGACGTGCCGACCAAGCGGTACGAGTATGCCCTGCTGGTTACCTCGGCCCCGTATGAAATCCTCGCCCTGGCCCAGCTGTATCGCGATCGGGCCGATACCGAAAATACCTTCGACGAGTTGAAGAATCAGTGGGGCTGGGGTGGCTTTACCACGCAGGACCTCGCACGCTGCCGGCTCATGGCACGGATGGTGGCACTGATCTACAACTGGTGGACGCTGTTCGTGCGGCTCGCCCAGCCACACAAACATTTTGAGGCGATCTCCAGCCGGCCGCTCTTGTTGCATGGCGTCGCCACGCACACGCATCACGCGGGACAAACGCGCCTCACGATTACCAGCCTGCACGCCAAGCGATCGGCCATCCAAGCGGTGCTGACCAACTTGGCGGGCTTTCTGAGGACCCTCAAAGCAACTGCGGAGCAGTGGACCGATACCGAACGCCTGCGCGCGATTCTCACCCGCGCGTTCGCCACGTTCATGCTCTCAAGAGAGAGCCCTCCGACCTTGTTGATCTCAAAAACTGCGCCGACCTGACACGTTGACTGCCATTTTTAGGTTAATAGTACTCCCCCCTTTTCGTGGACACCTGGTTACGCGACGGCCATCCTCGATTCGTACTCGACCGGGGAGCGATAGCCTGTAAGCTCCCCCTAAACTGAGACAGTCCACATGGAGAATTTCTGGCACAATGCATCACCTTAGCCAGGAGGTTCTCATGCGGCAGTCGAAGTTCACCGAAACACAGATTGTGACGATTCTGAAGGAAGCGGATGCCGGCCGCCCCGTCAACGAGATCTGGCGGCACTACGGCATCAGCTCGGCCACCTACTACAAGTGGAAGGCCAAGTATGGCGGGTTGGACGCCTCGGATGTGAAGCGGCTCAAGGAGCTGGAACACGAGAATAGCCGCCTGAAGCGGATGTACGCGGATCTGTCCTTGGAGAACGTGGCGCTAAAGGATGTCATCGCAAAAAAGCTGTAGGGCCCGCTGAGCGGCGGGAGATCGTCCAGTATCTGGTGACGACACACGATCTTCCGATTCAGCGGGCCTGTCACGCGGTGGGATTGGGGCGGGCCACGTACTACCGACCGGTGGTGGACGGGCCTGGCAGGATGCGCCGGTGATTGACGCCCTGCTAACCCTCAGTGCGCAGTACCCACGGTGGGGATTCTGGAAGTACGTGGACCGGTTGCGAAACACCGGCCATCGATGGAATCCCAAGCGCCTGTGGCGGGTGTATCGTTTTCTACGGTTGAATCTGCCCCGGCGCACGAAGACGCGGCTGCCGGTGCGGCTTCGTCAGCCCTTGGAGGTTGTCCCACAGCCTAATGTGGTGTGGGCTCTCGACTTCATGAGTGACACCCTCTATGGGGGGCGACGATTCCGGACCTTCAATGTCCTCGATGAAGGCGTCCGCGAGGGCCTGGCCATCGAGATTGATTCGTCACTCCCGGCAGAACGCGTGATCCGGGTGTTGGAGCAAGTGGTAACCTGGCGCGGACGGCCTCAGGCGATTCGGCTCGATAATGGCCCGGAATTCCTCGCGGATCGCTTCGTGACCTGGTGTGCGGAGCGCGGGATTGAACTACGATACATCCAACCCGGCAAGCCGGATCAGAATGCCTTCATCGAGCGATACAATCGGACCTATCGCACCGAAGTGTTGAACGCCTACGTGTTCGAGTCCCTGGATCAGGTCCGGGAGATCAGCGCCGAATGGTTGCAGAGTTACACTGAAGAGCGGCCCCATGATGCGTTGGCGGGCCTGCCGCCCGCCATCTATCGGGCCCAATTGGAAACTAGACGTTCTCCTTTGACACTGTCTCGTTGACAGGGGAGCTTACG
>JAHBWU010000052.1 GCA_019636835.1 Nitrospira sp. | reverse complement strand
CGCCCCGAACTGTCAGCTGCCATGTCCCCTACCTCCTTGTGTTAAATGAAAGTGTGCTACTACCGAATGCCACGTTTCAGGAAGAGATCCTGCCACGATTGATATGTTTCCTCTGGTGGAAGGACCCGTAAAAGGTCAGCAAGTATCCGACAAAGCTTCGAGACGAGTCAAGCAAAATATCATGAGACAGGCCGCCTAACCCCTTGCCTACAGCGCAAATGGGATGGTTCGGCTCAGGAGAGGGCAGGTATACTCCTGCAGGTATTGGAAGTCAAGATCAGGAGGGGTGCCTCGCGGTGTCAAGTCGACTTGCTGGACGATGTGAAAGGCTTGTCTGATACCAAAGAGGGGTATTCAGATCAACTACGTAAAAAAAAGCGCTTCTTCAATGAACGTGATCGCCTGGCGGAGGTAAGATTTCTCGCTCCTGATTGAGCTGAGTGATCTGCTGTGTCAGCAAGGTCATATCCGTCCATCCCGATCCATCTCCATTAGGAATCCACCGTGCCCGTAAATAACCGAAGCGGTCGAAGAGAAATTCCATGTGCTTCGGGCGTGTTCCTTCACCGAACAAATCCGGAATAGAGAGCGTCCTCCGGAACAGAGCATAGCTGCTGGAGATCTCGCGCGCACCCTGTGTGACGACAGGAAAGGGCAGCTCTCGTACGATTGCGGCCAATTCATCCGGAGGCAAGTCAGTCATGGGGGCCGCCAAGATGACCGTATTTTTCCCAGTGATCAAGGTGGCAGCCGCATGGAGTTGATCGAGCCGAACACGCGATTCCGGCCAGGAAAAGAGGACCAGCAGCACACCGTGCTTCCCGCGGAAGTCTTTCAATGTGCCGCTTGAGCCGTCGTGCGCGGTATACGAGAAATTTGGAGTGGCCATGAACGGTTGCTCAGGCAGAATGCGGGGAGTGATGATCCTCGATTGATACCCACGGGAATTGGCATGGAGAAAGTTCAACAGGTCCCAGCGCTCTTCTTCGGAAAATTTCTCGCCGAAGGCCGGCATGATACCGTTGAATCGTCCGTAGGTCAGCCAATGGAAGAAGTCACCGGCCGTGTGCATGGCGGTATGCGGTTCCGTCAGAAGGTCTACCGGTTGTTTCGGCAAGGTTTTGGCCAGTACGCCATTCCCCTTTGCTTGCGGTCCATGACAGGGAATGCAATTCGCGGTAAATAGTTCGACGCCGTTCGCAATGGAGATGGAGTCGAACGGCACCGGAGTTTTCTGATAGGTCTCCGGATACGATTGCACGGAAATGGGATAGAGTGTCGCTCCAAGTCCAAGGATTCCTAAGACTGTCGGAACAGTGATTCGCCACGTCGTTCCCCACTGCTTCTTGCGACCGAGGACGATCGTCGTTCCTGCTATGATCAGGAGTACAAGGCCGGTGAGCACGATAGCTCGTACGAGCCAGTCGCCCCACGTGGCGTCGATGGAGAAGCGGAATGGGTAGGGCCAGTTATCGATCACATCATGTTTGGCGGGCACGGCGTTGGCCAACAATGTGGCGACGATCACCAGTAGGATGGCGAGAACGAACTCGATCCTCACCCAAGTACGGAGTTTTTGCCCGCCCGCTGCGGCTGTGTCCGGACTCTGCCTAAGCGACGGCACCCACACAGATTTCGCTCTCGAGGCGATGGCTAGTATGATGGCAAGCAACGTCAGCTTTGCCATGAGGAGCCAACCGTATGTGGTCGCAACCAGCCCAGCGTAATTGGTGTCAATCATGCGATTGGCCACGACGAGGCCTGACACGACGATGGCGATCATCGTGGGAAGAGCCAATGCCGAAAAACGATTCAATACTTCACCGGCACGTATCCGTTCCTCAGGTGGGCCGGCAGCAGTGCCGGGTAAGGAGGCAACGAGGATGACGCCCGGGAGGCCGCCGAACCAGACACTGGCGGTTATGAGATGTAGGGCATAGGCCACTGTAGCCAAGACCGCTTGCTCTTCCGCCGCCGAATGGCTGGCGAGGGAACTGAGGACCAAGGGCAGCGCCGCAACTGATGCGCAGACGACATAGCGCCATTGCGCCGGAGGGGAAATCCAAACGTACAGAACGATCACAAGGACAGCGAGGGCGCCGGCAGCGCGCAGGGTCCAAATAAGTCCGATGCGGGTCTTTTGTAAGAAGTCTAACCAGGCTTGCGGATTCCAAGCATTTTCAGGAACTCCGGTTGCTTGCGCCGTCGTTGTGGCGAGGAGACCGAGTAATCCAAACAAGAGTGTGACGGCCAGCCACGGAAAGGTCTGTTTCAGACGAGTCGGCCACGTATGCCCGGAGGCAGAACCCTTCGGTTCGGCGATTGCCAAAAAAACACAACCACCGATCAGCAGCATAGAAGAAGCCAGCTGCAGACAGCGAAACAGCGCGCCAGCAGCTTCGATCATTTCCTTTGCGCTTCGCCCTTTACGGTGAAGTCGAAAGACGACTCGACGACATGTCCGTCCACTGAGAGGACGCGAAACTTGACGGAATACTTGCCGGGTGTCAGCTCCGGCAGTGGCAGGATGATCGATTTCGGATCGTCAGAGGCCAGGGTAGGTTTCAAGTCGGTGATCGGCTGTTTCTTGGCATCAAGGACGACGAGGGAGGCGTAGTCTCCCTCGATTTTTTCGTTGAACCACAAGCGTACCTGAATCGGTGACTTGGTGAGGACGGCCCGCCGCGGTGGTTCCGCCTTGACCAACATAGAATGTGCGAAGACCGAGGTGACGGGAGCTCCCAAGGCGAACGCCACGACCAAGAGGACATGCACCAACAGGTGCTTGCCTGGTGAGCCGATCATTGGTCCTCCATGTGCCCGATTCCGATCATGGTATCCAAGAAAGGGTGACGCATCCACCGGTCCAACTTGGTGCTCCAGCGAGTATCCACGCCTATCCTATTATGATGATACGGGGATTCCCGAAGGTTTGCGGCGATCCCGAAAGGCAAAGAACACGACTACAGCGATGCCGACCAGGACGGGCACAATGACCATGATGTAGTGTTTGAAATGGGACATCACCCCTGTTTCACCGATCGAAATAGAGAATCGCGAGAGATGTTCGTGCTTGTCACCGATCGAAACCAAACCGATGTACTTGCCAGGCGTATCAAAGTTATATTTTACGTCGATGGATCCTGTGGCGTAGACCTTGGTGGGCAAATGGGCGACCGTGATCGCCTCGAGATTCTCTTCTGAACCGGTATCCCGAATGATTCTTACCTCAACGGGGATAGAGCGAAGTTCCTGTTCCACATAATCCAGCACCAAAACCGTGTTGCCTGTCCCGGGGAGTTCCTGGCAAAACTGTCTGTCGAACTGGGTGTCTGGCTGGTAACTGTTGAAGTACATCTTGTATGGTCCGATGTGGAGGACACAGGTATTGGTCGCCAATTCATGTCCATGCTGGGCCAGCGCCGAGAACGGGGCTAGGACCATCAGGAACAAGCAACAGACCCAAGCACGAATCACCAATTGACAGGACATGTTCAACCCTCTTCTTTCTCTGCTTCTCATGATCCGTAACGGTCCCGTCGTCGCCTACACTAGGAAGCCGCGATTTGCGACGGCTTGCGACGGTCGCGCATGAAAAAGACAATTCCGACGACGATGACGACCGCGGCCACTGGAACCATATAAATGTTTAAGAATTTGGAAAAGACCTTCGGTTCGCCTACCGAGAATGGAAACTTGGAGATATGTTCCTTTTTGTCGCCTACGGTGACTATGCCGACAAATTTTCCCGGCTTGTCGAAGGTGTAGGCAAAGTCAATAGAACCATTCGGATACACCTTGGCCGGAAGCTCAAAAACTGTAATGGCTTCAAGATTGTCCTCTGAGCCCGTGTCTTTGATGATGCGAACTTCTGCGGGGAGCGAACGAAGTTCCTGCTCGATGTAATCCAGTACGACGATCGTTTGGCCGGTCGCCGGGATGTCTTCACAGAACTGCTTTTGCTGCGAGTTCTCGGGCTGGTAACCGCTGAAGTGCATCATGTAGGGGCCGACCGTGAGTTTGCACATGTCTTCAGCCATGGAAAGCCCGCCATGAGCATGGACCTGTGAGGACACGAGAGCACCTACAGCAAATACCGCACATCCAACCGTCAGTTTCAGATTTACGAAAGGCCTCATGAAAGATCCCTCTTTGGAATGGTGAAGTGAATGCTCAGATAGTCACATGCGGCGCCGGCCGCTCACGAACGACGGCGAGACGCAAACCAACCCCGCACTCGGCTCGATTTCGAGAGCTCATACCCAACGATCCCGAGTACCAGCAGCAAGGCCAAGGGCCCTAGCGCCGCGCGCCCGAGTTTTGAATAGTCGACCTGCTGCACTCGCAGTAAATAAGAAGAAGGGCTGAGCCCTTCTGCCGTTATGATCAACTTATAGAGGCCCTTATCTAACTTTGCTTCCCCCCTCACCACGCCATCGGGGTGAGAAATCGGTTTCCAGTACGCTACAGTCTGAGTCTCGTCTTGCTCATTTTCATTGACCCCTCGAATGATCTTGACTCCCACCGGCAGGTTGCGCAGGCTCGGGTCGACCAGGTCCACGACGAGAAAGGTGTCACCCACATCCGGGATATCCGTGCAGTATTGAGCTTTCGGCTCAATTTGTGGCTGGTATGCGCTGAAATGCACCATATTGCCACCGATTCTTCGCACACAGATGTCCTCTTCCATCGACACGTTTCCGTGCGCGGCGGCGAGGTTGGGGCTGAATATCGCCGTGAGAGCCAATAAGGAAAGGGGCGGAACGAAACGTCTTACCTGCTTAATCATGACTTCATCTGCGGCGTCAATGTCCTGAACGGCTTAGATTTTTGGAAATGTACCACCCCACAGACTGTTCTTTCAAGTGCTCGAATCACGCTTAGCGTGTGTATGCATGTCGCCGCGGCCGATGTGATCGTCTGCATTGCCTAATACTGAGAACTCATTTCATCGAAATTGAGAGACGTTATCGGAATACTTGCATTTATGAGTTGACGACGCGTGCAAGACGTGATGATAATACGACGAATGATGGAACCTTATTCGGAAGGAGGCCAGAGATGAAAGCGAAAGAAGGCGTCATCAACATACTCAATAAGATCCTGACGGCTGACTTGACGTCCATCAACCAGTATTTTGTCCATGCCAAAATGTGCGACAACTGGGGGTACGACCGGCTCCATCATAAGGTGCGCGAGCGGAGCATCGACGAGATGAAGGATGCCGATGAACTCATCGGCCATATTCTCTATCTGGAGGGTGTGCCGAATGTGCAACGAATGAACACCGTCCAGGTGGGAGAGACGGTGCCTGAACAGCTTAAACTGGACTTGAAGGCGGAGCAGGAGATGTTGACGTTGCTGAACGAAGGAGTCGTGCATTGCACGAAGGTGACTGATTTTACAACTCGGCACATGCTGGAGGATATGGCCAAGGATGTGGATGGGCATATTGATTGGATCGAAACCCAACTGGAAACCATCAAACAGGTCGGTCTTGAAAACTACCTGGCCGAACAGATCAAGAAAGAATCTTGAGGGGACCATGAAAGCCAAAGAAGGCGTTCTGGAGTTGCTCAATCAGGTCCTACGAGCGGAATTGACGGCCATACATCAGTATCTGCTGCATGCGGCTCTGTGCAAGAATTGGGGATACGAACGGCTGCATGACCATTACAGCCATCTGGCGAACGAAGAAGTGCAACACTCTGCCGGTCTGATAGACCATATCTTGTACCTAAACGGTACGCCGGAGGTGGGACAGCTTGATACGGTAGCACAGGGGCGGGATGTAGGGGCTCTGTTTCGCGCTGACCTGGATTTTGAATGTGACGACGTTGAATTGCTTCGTAAGGCCATCGCACATTGTGCCACAGTCGGCGATTTTACAACCCGCCATCTGTTGGAACATATGATTGAAGATTCAGAAGAACATGTCGACTGGTTTGAGGTTCGTCTGAAGACAATCAAGCAAGTCGGTCTCGATCGGTTCCTTTCGGAGCAGATTAAGAAATAGGGAGTTCTCCAGCCTGGTCGGCGCAGACAGTCGAGGCCCGCTTCTCCGCACAGGAGGCGGGGAGCGGATTTCATTACTTCATCCACGTACCGAGATGCCGATGAGGGAAATGCTTCCGAGACGGCAAGGCCCAAGCGAACACGTGAGCTGACCTTAGCACGACCTCCGACATCATGGGCTCTCCGGACCTAGAATTGGGGAAAAGTTTTTAACAGGCTTTGAGACGTCGCGTCGTGAGCGATCTTGCCAGCCCTCTGGCCTGTCCCTGTTGACGCTGAAAGCATCGGCACTTGACGCACCACAGCTGGGGATTTTGGTGACAGATCGGTTCATGACAGCGAAGGCATGTTGTGATGAGCGAATATGAATGCGGATATGGTTTCACAGATTCCACCTATCTCAATGGTCTGCACAGGCCGCAGTACGTAGGCATTTGAGCCTATTGGTAGTCCTCGTTGAGCGATTTCAGAAATGCCACAAGGGGTGCCACGTCGTTGGGCTTGAGCGCGATACCTCGCAGTTGGATATCTCCACTACGTAGTGTTCCTGCACGAGATTGATTCGAGACCTCGATGTAAAAATCGATGATGTTTTCTAACGTGTCAAATTGTCCATTGTGCATAAAGGGTTCGGAATGGCTCAAATCGCGAAGGCCTGGTGTCTTGAATCTGGCGATGGCACGATCCAGTAAGGCTGAATCGGATAAGGGGCAAGGCACCTGGTCATCGCACAAGATGGCTCGGATTTTAGCCTGTGGATTCGGCATATCGGGATTGGCGAAGGTGTTCCACAGGCCCAGATCCGTCAAAGTAGGGTCCGCCAGCACGGGGATGGCTCGGAAACGTTCTGAAGCGTTGGGATGGCTCTCCGTGGCAGGAAGGAAGGCATCATGGTTTCCATTGCGCGTGGCAAGGTTTGGGATCACGAGAGTTCCAAATGCACCAGCACCGTGAATGCCGTCGTACTCTTTTTGCGTCGTGCCGGTGTTGTGCAGCTTGAAATCCGTAAAGTTGGGTGCCGCATGGCAAGCTAGACAATTGCCGATCTTGCCCGCGGTTAGCTCGGCCGATGAAGCGGGCAGCGTAGCCGGTTCCGCCAGGAACATCTTCAAGCCGGCCAGTTCTGTTGCGCCGAACTCAAATGTCTGCGTGTGGAACTGAAATTGTCCATTCGATCGGTTCGGATTGGACGTCACGAATTGAGGGGAGAAACCCGGTGCGTTGACGAGGGTCTGGAGCCGCCGGCTATAGGATAGTGGGGATTCGTTCGGATCAGGCTGCTGAGGTAGGCCATTGATGGCTAAGAAGACATCAAACGGCGACCGAATCAAGGCACCGCTGTCCTCGGTCTGCGAAAATAGGAGTCCCTTCACATAAGCGGCGACGACTTTTACGACTGCATCGAAGATCTCTTGGTCGCTGGCCGAGCCGATGAAAGCACGAAATTGAGCCGGCAGGCGCAGCTCATCAGGAATATCCGGGTTGGTGCCGGTGAATAAAATTCGGTAGGACAGGCCGGTGTCGGTCAGGTCAAAGGAACCATCGTCTCCACGAACCACCTTTGCGACGTGCGCAATGGCCTGAGCTTTTTCGCCGGGAAGCCAGCCGAAGTTCCGGCCGGTAAAGGTTCCGGCGACCAACTCTTCCATAGAATTGAACTCAGCGTCGAAGTGGAACAACGCACCTCCTGGCCTATCGAGGCTCGAATTGACCAGCGGAGGAGAATTTCTTGCCGCATGTGTTTTGCCATCCGTTCTTGCCGGAATCGGACTTCGGCGCGCGAAGTCGGCATAGGTCCGCATGCCGCCGCGAGGGGATGAGAGCGTGTCATCCACCAAATGGCAGGCCCTGCAGTTCATCGACATGCCGTTGAATGGCCCCGGGGCGATCGGGGCTCCCAACGTTTCGACGGCATCGACGATGACATCGCCGACATTTGAATCGTTGACGTTGCCGCCATTGTCTAGGAACACCTTGAACGCCTGAGCAAATCGAGTGTCAAGGAACAGTCGTTCACCGACTGCCTCTTCGGCGCCTGGCGTACCCGTCAGCGCGGCAGCGGTGGATGGAAGCGGAGGCGAGGGGTCATCCCCCGAACAAGCAACCGCTCCGATAAGGAACACGACAGAGAGGAGAGAGATCAGATAGTTCTGTGTTCGATCTGCTGTGTGATGATGAGTCATGATGCGATCATTCCTTCCATGAACTGAGCCGCTAAGTAATCTATGAGGCGGCAAGAGTCCTCGGGAGGCGAGGACCCTTGCCAATAGTGAGAGGGGTGGACGGACCTCTCACTACGAGGCCGACGTACGGTCATACGCCGGGCTCGCCTACCGGCACGGCGTCCTTCCCGAATGCGTTGGCTCCCCGCTCTTCCATCAGCTCGATCAACAGGTCGATGACAATGGGATCGAATTGAGTTCCTGAAGCCACGCGGAGAATTCGAAGTGCGATGTGATCCCGTAGGGATCGAGCACAGACTCCGGGAACTTGAATCGCTTCAAATGCGTCCGCGACCGCGAGAATCCTCGCTCCGAACGGAATGAACTCTCCCCTGAGCCCATAGGGATATCCCGATCCATCCCATCGCTCATGGTGATGGGCGATCATGACGGTCGCCTCGTGAAGAAAGGAAAAGGGTTCGAGCAAGGTCGCCCCTAGCCGGGAGTGATTCTGAATGGTCACGTAAGAGTCCGGCTCAAGCGATCCTTTCCCGGTTTGCAGATGCGGGGGAAGCATGAGAAGGCCGAGGTCGTGAAGAAGGGCTGCCAGTTTCAGTTGGTGCAACATCTCGTCATCGAGATGTGCAGCCTGTCCGATCCGAAGCGCAATCACTGCCGTCTCTAGTCCATGTCCCGCTTGCCAAGGAAGAATCCGATCCAGTTCTTTCGTCACCTGCCGGACCAGAATACTCTCAAGATCGCGACGTGAGGCACGCGGCAGATGAAGCTGATCGATCTTTCTGAGCATGCGCTGAAGTCTGACGACAGCCGGCTCAACCTGATCTGCGGCATCGATGTACATGAATTGCCTCCGTGAAAAACGAAGAGCCCGGAACCCCGCACGTAATTCCGGGCTCTGGGTGAAGAACCGCTGGCCGCTAATAAGACTCTGTGGTTTCGGTTGTTCCCTACGACTCCTGTGGTCGTTTCCCTCCCATCAAGGGCTGCTCGAGGACCCACATTTCATACAGTGGAACCACCATCATAACCAGGAAACTGATGGTCATCAGCGTGTCACCTGCCAACATCGAAACGACGAAAATAGGAGAAACATAGCTGATCAGCCAGGGCGAGAGAAGGTCGAGCATCACGCCGCCGAAGCCAGCCCAGGTCACGATCGTTTTCAAGGTGTGGCTGGCACTGGTTAGGTACATCACATGAATTAAGATCATGAACACGACCGGCATCGTAAAGAGATGAAAGTGCGTGATCTCCGCCAGCTCTCGAAATGACATCGGTTCGCCGAATGTCGCATCGGATCCTCGATAATGCTCCGCGATGCCTTGCGGGGACAACCCTGTCATGCTGTGCGCCCAAAAAAAAGAAAAGCAAAATCCGACGAACATCAAAAGCAAAAACAACGTGTACAGCATCCGGATCTGGCGATCGGAATCGCGCAGCCTAAATTTCTGGTTGAAGTTTCGCATGCGGGGACGCTTGGTCCGCTCGATCTAGTTCCCGAATAGGGACGGCAAAAATCCTTTGTCCTTTTTGGCGGCCAGCGTATCGCTGCCGATCCCGGCCGGTTTCAGGTAGCACTCGTCGATCAACACGAGCACGCGTTTGATACCGGCACTCATGGAGCGCACCGACATGGTGGCCCCACTGATGTTAATGATGTCTTTGTTGATCCGAACTGGGTCGAGAACAGATTTGCCCTCGTACTGAGCGTTGAAACGCTTTTGCCGAACCTCACTCCCGCGAGCTTCCCGGAACACGAGAAGTTCGATATCCGAGACGAAACCTTGGTTGTCGATGCCGACCATGTATGTCATCGGCTTGTGTTTGCCGATTGTATTTTGTACGACTGCGTAACCGTCGATCTGCGTTCCGGTTTCTCCGATATAAACCTCGAAAGATTCTTCCGGGAACTTCCAGCCGATTCGTTCTTCGATGAGGGATTTTCTCTCGGAACCGAGCCGGATGACATCTTTACGAATCCGTTCGGATTTCGGGAACATGATCTTGATGCTGTCTTCTTCCCGCAAATAAACCTCTGCCATATTCATTTCTTGATCGGTCAAGTAACGCTTGAGGTCGTTGTCCCAGACACGTTCGGCGCCGATGGATGGAGTCGGCATCATGGACAGGATGATGAGTAAGCAGAAGAAGCCTAGAATCATAAGGAAGTCTCACAACCTTTTTCTTTGAGTCGGGCGTTGAGCTTTCCGGTAACTTCTTCCATCACTTCCTCGGATGGCTCGATCGGCCACCATTTCATTGCCTGTTGGGAGACGCCGCCTCTGGCGTGCCAGCGTTGCCGCGTTTCCAGCACACTCACCGAGGAAATGTCGTTCTCTTTCTTGACTGCCACTGTCAGACGAGCGCGTTCACGGTTGCCGAATCCCTCGCGTCCGAAGATCCCATAGGGCCGTGTCTTCCCTTCCATCTCGATCCACGCTGTTTCGATGATCCCATTGCTCTTATTCTCCGACATAACCGAGTAGCCCTTCATCGTTTCTGATGTCGCTGCCCATACGGTGTCGTATGGGCAGACATAGTGCTGATCTCGGCCGCCGCTCAATGATGCACAGGCGACTAACGCAAAAAACGGAAGAAGAAGACTCACGCGCATGGGATCGGTTCCTCTCAACTTATATTGGGGGAGGCCAACAGAAGTCGGCCTCCCCGAGGCTTTAAAAATACGTTGCGGCTGAAACGACAAACGCGCTGTCGTGAATGCGCTGCCCGTCGTTTGGGTTAAACGATTTCGGCATGTATTGATAGCTCATCTTGAGCACCGCGTCTTCAACCGGCCGGTAGTTCAGGCCGAACGAAATTTGCTCAAGCTCGCCCGCATTCTCCGCTTTGTTATCTAAGTTCAAATTGACTCGGTCATAGCGAACGACTGCCGTGAAGGTGGAGCCTTCGCCGAAACGCTTCGGAGAGAGTTTCGTCAGAAAAGAAGGCATGAAGTGATAGTTGCCTTGGATGTAAAACCCCTGCATCCTTTCAGGGGGAACGCCCAATGGATTCAGTGTGCCGATGCCTGTCAGCAAGGATCCAGGAGAGAACCCAATCGTGTTCCCAGGAATGGCCCTCGAATTTCCTCTGGCGTGAGCCCAGGCTGCCTCGCCGATGAGTTCAAACGGTCCCTTTTGAAGAGTCCAATCTATGGCAAAGATACTGAGCGGGTTGTAGCTCGATGGTGATTGATTCCCATAATATCCGGACCCGGCGACTTCGATGCCCAGCATCGGACTGAAAGCCAGACGTCCCGACACCGCTTTCCCGTTATTGATATCGAATCCATCATCAGAAGCGCATTTTCGTTGGCGGGAGTTTTTCGTGCCGTTTTCTTCGGTCACGCGAGGAGATCCGTCGCTGTTATAGCCGCAGGGACCGGTCGTGACGTAGACTTCATAGTCCAGCTTGCCGGTTCGCCCAGGGTAGAACGTACCGTACAAGCCGACGCCTGTTTCCGACATGGTGGAGGGAATAATCAATCGGCTGACGATCGGACGATCGGTCAGGTCGTTCAACGGCGAATCGTGCAGGAGGTTAAACTTACCGAGAGGAATGAGGATGATCCCTCCTCGCACGTTGACCTTTTCATCGATGAGATAGTCGATATGGGCGAATTCCAGGCTGATCTCGAAGTCGCCGGCTGCCCTGATGCCATGTTCGATTTCAAGTTCTGACGCGAATTTTACATGTTCGGTGATGTCGGCATAGATGAATGGGACGAATCGCTGCTGGTCGAAGCCATTGGTTGTACCCTGATTATTTCGTATGTCCTCATAGCCGGTTTCAAGCACCGGCTTGCGGTGGGTGCGATACTGAATATCAAAATACCCGCCGACGATCGCTTTCGGAAAAGATACGAACGGTTTGGCATATACCAACCGGCCGGATCCGCTCGATCCAAAGGATAAGGGTTGCGGCTGGTCGGCTCGGCGTTCTCTACCGACTTCCGGAAGGCTGCCTATGCCAGGTTCGGCGGCCGGTGCAGCCGAACCCTCACGGCGTTCCATCGTCCCTTCTCGCCGCTCATGTTCTTGCAGACGTTTTTCTACTGCTTCATCGACCAATTTCTTGATTTCCTCCGGGGTCAGATTTTCCGCCCAAACCGGCATCGCCGGTAAGCTGAAAAGGACAAGAGCCCCGAGGAGTGACCGCATCTTCATCGGTATCCTCCACCAACTAAGGTTGTGGTTTGACTCGGGACTCGGTGGTCTCTGGTCTTTGGGTCAACGAAATGTATGTAACCGCTAAACGCGAAAATGTCCCTCCTTTGCTGACAGGGGATTATGTTGAAGCAGTTCCCCAGCCTTCGATGGATGAAAAGGGGATCACGACAATGCGCTTACACCGCTTGCACTTGAGCTCCAACCCTTGTTCACATACCTTGGCGATCAATTGTCCGCACTCACAGCGTGTTTCAAGAGTCTGATAGTGTTCCAGCGAAGGCGCTTTTGCGATGGTCATGTTATCGAGTCGTTGATATCCATAAATTGAGAACGATTATTAATATCTCGATCAGTATTCCACTGTCAAGCGGTTAGTTTTTGCTGGGCGGTATGCTATTCCAACGCAGTTTGTCATATAATTTTCCTATGAAGAAGATCTGGATGTTCCGAGGAGGTCTACTGGGAGCGCTCGTTTTAGGTATTTCGAGTTGTGCGACGGAGTTGCCTTCACCGGTCAATCAAGATCAGGTCACAAGCAGCCTGGTCGTAGGGCGGGTCATAACGGTTCTGACAGGCGAAAGGTCCCGACGGTATTTGCCACAGATGCGGTTTCTGGAGTTGGAGGACCAGGACTCCCAACAACGTTTCCAGGTGGAGATCGAGTCTCCAGATCAACACTTTGCTATCGATTTACCGTCCGGAAAGTATCGACTCAACCGGGTGCAGATCAGCGAAGGGCCCTTCATGTCCATGGCCAATTTGGACATGACATTTTCCGTGGAAGCTGGTGTCATCACTCATGTGGGTACATGGCGGTTTGGAGTTGATTCACCGCGCTATGGACGGATGGTCGTGGCTTCTGTGATTGCTGACCATGCAGAGGCAGCAGGAGCACGCGACTTTCTCAATGACCAGTATCCGACCCTCGATAGGCGCTCCATCGTTGAAAGACTTCCGCAGCCGGCACAGATGGAAGCGCGGCTTTACGAGGTCATGCCGTACCCTCGGTATTCGAGATATTTTCGCCGGCACTGGTGGTAAGGACGATGTCGCAATGAAAGCACCCCGATTCCATACCATTGCTAGGGGAATGCTCTGTCTCGTCATGACCGTGATGGCCGGCTGTGTAAAAATACAACCTACGTCTCCGCCCGTTATCTCGAAGCGTATCCAGATGCACATGGGTACCCTTGTGACGGTCACGGCTGTGGCTTCCGACAAGAACGTAAGCGATCGGGCCATACAGGCCGCGTTCGACGAGGTCAAGCGTCTCGAACAGTTACTGAGTACCTGGCGTTCTGACAGTGAACTCTCACTGGTAAACGCAGAAGCCGGCCGCCGGCCTGTGCAGGTGAGTCGAGAGACATTGCAACTGGTCATCCGATCTCTGGAGATTGCCGAGCTCACACACGGGGGGTTCAATATTGCCCTCGGTCCTGCCGTTGAAGCCTGGAGCGTGACCGAGCGGCAGCACATTCCCGAGAAGGAGGAGTTGAGACGGCTGAAGCCACTCGTCGATTGGAAGAGCATTCAAGTCGATAGTGAGCGACGAACGATCTATCTGCCGCATAAGGGAATGCGAATCGACGTCGGTGGGATCGGCAAGGGATATGCCGCCGACCGGGCTGTAGAAAAGATGAAGCAAGCCGGAGCTATGGGCGGAGTCGTTGCTTTATCGGGAGACATCAAAACTTTTGGTGTCGTCCCGGAACGCAGAGGGTTTCCTGTAGGCATCCGGCACCCACGCCAAGAAGGAGCGTTGATAGCTATGATCGATTTGACGGATGAGGCGATTTCAACGGCAGGTGATTACGAACGGTTTTTTGAACGAGATGGCGTCCGCTATCATCACATCTTGGACCCGCAAACATTACAACCGGCACGTGCTTGTCAGAGCGTCACGGTCATTGCCAAGGAAGGTATGGTGGCTGACGGATTGGATACGGGTATTTTTGTGTTGGGTCCTGAGGGCGGAATGGCCTTGGTGGAGCGCTTACCGGAAGTTGAAGCGATCATTATCGATGGTGAGGGAAAGATGATTGTTTCGTCGGGCCTCCGTGATCGGCTGCGTACTCCATGAGAAATCGTTCTATTGAGTGTAGGAAGGATGCGGAAATCCATGGTGAGGCAAGTGATACAATGAACTACCTTCTGAGGGGCTGTGTCTCCTGCCTGTGGCAGGTATAACCTTGTTCGCTGCCCGTCAGTTCGAATCGAGCAATCTTGGAAACCGGGTCGCGCTCACTCGACGGCATGCCTCGAGTATACGCTCCATCTTTGGTTGAATGAGGTATGGCATCGTGCGCAATGCCCGCTATCGGGCAGCCACATTCTTGTGGCTGCCCGGTTCTCCACTACACTAGAACGTCCATCGAGCGCCGGCTTGCCAGAGAGCCGGAAGACCGGGATAGATGCCGCGGGTACGGTCCATGATGACGTCCTGTCCGAGCATGTTCTTCCCCGTGAAGAAAAAGGTCGTGTTGATCTTCTTTACGTGTTGATTGACCGAGGCATTGAGCATGCACCAGCCCCTTACGATCCCTCGCTGTCCGTTCGGCGTTGGGATTACGGTGTTGCGGTCGTCCGCAAACTGATCGCTGATGCACTGAGTCTCCACTCTCGCATTGAACGGCCCGAGCCTGAATGCTCGGTTGGCGTAGCCGATCCCCGCCGAGATCAAATGTTCCGGTGAGTAGGGCAGCCGATTTCCGCTGGTATTGAAAGTTGCCGGTTCGCCCGGCAACAGCGCAGCACCGGTAATGGAACTGTTACGCGCTCCCCTAAAGTCAGCCTGAGCGACCCAGGTATAGTTAAGATCAAGCGTGACATCTTGATCGTCGTTCCTGTCCAGTGATGGCGTCCAAAATATCCAACTGAGCAGCGCAACCTCTGCCCCACGATGTTAAGTTTTCCGGCGCTGGTTAAGGTGGCGCCGACACCACCAGCCACTGATTGGAGAGATAATTTGATTGGAAAACGATCTGGTAGCCGGTAATGGAATACTCCAAGCCAGCTTGTCAGGTCCCCCGTACTCCCAATTCGTAAGTCCAATTTAATTCAGGCCCAAGATCGACCACTTGCCCTGTACCGGTGATTGCGTCGGAGATCTGCGGCGGTGCCATGCCTCGATGGGCTCCGAAAAAGAACGTGTTGTTCTTGAACGGAGAGTAAGTCACGCCTACTCCTGGCAAGACTTCGGTGAAGTCGGTTTTTCCGTAGGTTCCTTGACCGTTATTTGCCAGCCGATTTGTTTGATCGTAGCTGATATGTTCGACGCGGAATCCGGGGGTCACCGTGAATGGGCCGAAGAACATACGTTCTTGCGCGAAGAAGGAATAGGCGTTGGTCGTGCGAAACGTATTTTCTCCTAAACAAGTGGCTCCAGGTACAGAGACGACGCAACTCGAAGGGAGTCCTGTACCCGAGATGGTATTGAGCAGTTGCTTACGGTCCGATTGCTCGAACATATACCGTGCTCCGAAATCAGCTTCACCCTTTATTCCCAGCAAGGAGTGGAGATAATGGAACCGGGGCTCGACTCCCCAGACCCAATACTCCCGTTCGTTCGTGAAACGCCCATTCGCAGGCACGACGCTAAAGGCGGTTGCCGGAAGGTTATTGCCGTTTTGTATGCCGCCGTCAGGAGCTCCATTGACGTCCACTCCTTGTTGAGATTGACGAGACCAGTCCCGTTGAATGTAATGCCCAAAAAGGTTGACCGTCGAGGTCAGATTTGCCGTAAACATATGATTCACGGCCACGTGATAGCCAAGCCGCATGAAGTCCATATGATCATTGGTAAACAGCGTTTGTCGATCTTCACCACGGGTGGCCCAATCTGCTTGTGTCAATCCCTGGTAGCCGATCCCAGATTTTTCGCGATAGTAATTGAATTTGGCAAGAATTTGGGTCCGATCGCTTAATTCCTGGACCGTCTTGAGTGTCAGGTCATCCACCTTGGAGCGGATGTTGGTAAATCGCGGCGTATCGGTTTGATAGTGGGTGTAATCGACCAGATAGCCTCCTCTTCCCCAAGTGCCTCCGTAGTCGAAGTGCGTATTCAAGTAATTTAGGTTGCCGCCCCAGACCTGGAAATGGCCTTCTGGTGTCGTCGGCGGCATGCGGGTAATGAGGTTGATGACGCCTCCGATGGTTTGAGGCCCGTAGAGAAGTTGGCCACTGCCTTTGAGTACTTCAATTCTGTCGAATCGGAAAATCGGTGGAAAGTAATACGACGACGGATCGGCATAAGGCATCAGCATGATCGGGACACCGTCTTCCATAATGTGGACTTTTCTACTGCGGGTCGGATCCAATCCACGGATGCCGATATTGGGCCTGATGCCCAACCCATCCTCATCTCGCACATGAACACCGGGAACCTCTCTCAAGGCTTCGTTAATCGTGAAACGGTGATTATTCTGGATGGACTCAGAGGTGACAACCTTCCCCGAGCCAGGGATATGATCAAGGGCCGTCGGCGCGGTCCCGATAATTTCAGTCAATGGAATCTTTAACGGCTTTTGCTCCTCCAGGGGGTCCTGTGCATACAGTTCTTCAGTGGGAACTTGCGCTCCTGACGCACTTTCGATTGTAACGGAATCCGGTCCGACAACGCGATAAGTCAGGCCTGTTCCGGCGAGGAGTAGCCGCAGCGCGATTTCGGGGGAGTATTGGCCGGCCACAGTCGTGGATTGTTGATCCTGAATGAGGTCGGCTCTCATCAGAAAACGGACCGCGCTTTGGTTCCGAAATGCTTCAAGGGCCTGTGTAAGCGGTTGACTCGGTATGTCGAAGGGCACAGCCGCGGGAGGCAGTTCAACCGGAGTCTCCGCGGCCGCTCTGGGTAGATTCCCAACTCCTATGAATAGCAATCCAACTAGAATGAGGCATGATGCCTTGATCCGACCCATGTGTATCTCCTTTTCCGTCATCGACAATAGTGCAGGAGTGAGTGCTATGAAGAAAGACGAAATGAAGGAGATGGATTCCCTATTAGTTACGAATAATTTTTACAATCAGTCTCAAAATTAAATAAAAATAGGTAGAAGACAGGATTCGATTTGCTCAAACACGTCCTATATAGTCAATGTGTTACAAGGAAACTATGGTGAGATATGGGATGAGTTGTGTCACTCGAAATGGTAATATTTCCTGGAGTATTTTGAGAGAATGATCAGGGTCGTTCAGGGAAACGCTCCCAGATAAGCGAAGATCTCGTAATGACGCAGGTGCAATCAAAATTCGACCAGGTCGATAGCGATTCAATTCTTCGACAATCATGCCCAGGGGCATGTCCGTGAATAAGAATTCACCTTTTCGCCATGCGGTGGTTTTGAGAACATCCACGGGTTTCAGCTCGCTGACGATGTGATGCTCGTCATAGGCAATCCGGTAGCCGACTGGAATGTCCCATGCATCGTTATCGTGAAGCAGCCGAGCGGCGCCTTCGATGACCGTGACTGTGATTGTCTCCGCATGGCGGTCGATATTGAATGTAGTGCCGACGGCCTGTACGATCCATCCATCGACCGTGACTTCAAATGGACGCTCGATGTCATGTGCAACCTCAAAGAGCGCTTCCCCTTGTGTGAGAGTCAATGATCGACGGTGTTCAGATAGGTTCACTGAGAACGCAGAGTGCGTGTTCAAAAATACCGTCGATCCATCACTAAGGGTGACGGACTTCTGTTCACCAGGTGCAGTTTTGTAGTCGCTCAACCAGACGGAGGGCGTGGACCAGAATAACATCGTGGTGAGAACGATAAGAAAAGCAGCGGCTATAGCTGGCCAGCGCAATCGAGCGGCCAACCCAGAAGTCCTAGAGGATGCCCGGCGCGTGACCAAATCAGTCCGTGTAGATTCATGTTTCTCATTCAGAACTTGACTGGTCAATCCATCGAGTGCATGCCAGAACTGCTCGGCATCCCGGAACTGTGCTTGATGCACGGGACTTCGCGCACGCCAGTCTTCGAACTCTCGACGTTCCATGGGAGACATGAAGCCAGAATGGATGCGCAGAAGCCAGGTATTGGCTTCGTCCCATGCACGCGAGCGCTCGCTGTCGTCCGAAGAGGTGTACTGTGTCGACATATCCACTCGATCGTGTGACGACAAACGCGCAAAATGGTAGGAAACCTACGCTATCTATGATAGCCGGGAGTGTTGTGTCGGCTCAATGGAAAACTTTCTGCTGCTTCACAACCGGTCATCGAAAGCTTCAAAACGTTTCCTGCAGTAGGCTAAGGCTTTGCTCAGGTGGTGCTCCACCGTTTTTACGGATATCCGTAGCTCCCTGGCAATTTCTTCGTAGGTTTTATGTTCAAACTTAAACATGACGAATGCGGCGCGACGTCGAGCGGGGAGGTCGTCGATCGCTCTGAGCACAGCAGCCAGACGTCTCTTGGCGTCGATGTCGGCTTCGACATTAGGAGTAGCAATCGGCACAGTCAGGGCTTTTTCCAGCGGTTCCGATCGAGGCAACGCTCGATCCTTCTTCCGCAGATGGTCGATCGCGAGGTTTTTGGCCGTCGTGTAAAGAAAGCTTCGTGGATCGCGGATCGTCTCCGGCCGGGTCAATGTGACGATACGCAGATAGAGTTCTTGTGCCAGGTCAGCTGCAGCTGAAGGACAACGTACTTTTTGCGTGAGAAAGTGCAGCAGCCCAGTGTGTTCGGTTTTGGCACATTCAACAAGCGAGTCGAGATGTGAGGAGCTGGTTGAAGGGATACCGTTTACAGTCGAGCAGGGCAGGGAGAAATGGACCACCCCGATTTCATCAAATGAATCAGACATCTCTTTCGCCCAGGCCTATCGGAGGCAGGGATTACATTATCTAAGCTGAATACCCTCGAAGGGGTTTCAGAGATCTTTACCTAGAGCACTCTAGAAGAGGCCGCGAGTTCAAAGAAACGAGCAGTAGGCGCCATGCTAACGAAGCGAATAACTGATCGGCATGAGGATCGCGACCTGCGGTTTGCCCAAAGGCTGTTCTAATTTCAATGGGGACGCTTTCTTCAAGGTTTCAATCGCATCGTTATCCAAAATAGCTCGGCCCGAGCTTTCCTGCACGTGTACCATCAATACTTGGCCATCGTCTTTAATGACGGCTCTTAGGATCACTTTGCCTTCCCAGCGATTGGTCCGAGCCATGATCGGATAGTTCTTCAATTCATCGATTCGCCCAAGCAACGCCCTTAACAGCCAGCCATAGTCTGCCTTGGTGGCCGGTGCTGCCTTGACGGACGCCGCTGAGGCCACCAGTTGTTCAGTGATGGGGTGCTGGATCGACGAGGACTCGCTTATCGTCTCTACCTGCGGCTGTTGAACGGTAGAATCGGTGGTCGATTGACTGACGAGTGGTTCCATGGCCGGTGTGACGGTTTCACGTGAAGCTATCTCATTCACCGGAGCCGGTTTCTCATCCAAGACTCTCTCGTTTGGAGTGACTGGTGGCATCACCTGGCTGACTTCACCATAGGGGTCGGTTTGTGTGAATACCGTCGAGGCGGTCTGGTTAACCGAGGTAATTTCCGCAGTGGGGTGAACTGGTTTTGCTAGTGGTCTTGGCGGCATCGGACGGGATTTCGCAGGTTGTGGTTTCAGTGGCAGGTCAGGTTTGCCCTTTGGGAGAGGATCCACTGTCGGTTGGGACCCTGGCGATTCCAGCAATGCCACGTTCCACTGAAATGAATCGGGTTCAAACGACGGTGATAGCCCAGATGCCAGAGCCAGAGCGCAGGCACCCATCATCATGTGGAAGACTATGGAATAAACCCAACCTTGACGATGCAAGCGAGGATGATCGAAATAGTTAGGGGAATGGGAGTTCATGACTTTACTACTTCCAGACTGACCTGTGAGAAACCGAGGCTTTTTAACTCATCGACCACCTGAACGAACCGTTCCAAGATCGTCACTTTGTCTGCGCGGAGGACGACCAATGACTCCCTCGATTGTTGCTCAAGTACAATTCTCAGCCCATTCTCAGGGACAGCGGAATCGTTCAAATACATCTGCCCTTGCGAAGTTAGAGTAATGACCACCGGTACATCTTTCCTGTCCGCGGCTTCGGCCGCTTTGGCCAAATCGACGGGGATCTGACCTGTTGTAATAAAGGTGGCCGTCGTCAACACAATCACTAGTAAGACCAGCATGACGTCAACCAAGGGGATGACGTTGATTTGGTTCAATTCATCATCCATGTTGATGTTGCGCTTTGTAGAGGGTGATCAGTTCGGCGACACGTCTTCGGAGCACGTTGTTCATCACGACGCAAGGGATAGCCACCAGCAGCCCCACGGCGGTTGCTTTAAGTGCGAGGCTCAATCCGACCATGATGGAGCTGACGGCAATGGTCTTGGAGGTTCCCATGGTGTGGAAGGTCAGCATGATTCCGAGGACTGTTCCTAAAAGTCCGATGTATGGAGCATTGGCTGCCACTGTTCCGATCACGACCAACCGTTTTGTCAGGGCGATCTCGAAAAGCTGCTGATTAGGGTAGTGAGAAGGGTCAATCCGTCGGTAAAATTGCCAGCGCTCGACGGCCACGGCCACTGCCCATACGCTTAGGACAAGCAGCAGACCGATAATCCCATAGTCTACTAGTTCTTTTAATGCATCCATGATGGCACTTTTCCATATTATTATTGATTATTGATAATGTTTCTCAATACCACTAGTTCTTTGGTTCTGTCAATGGGGAAATTCAGTCCGTTTTGGTGTCTTTGGTCCGGCTTGCTGCGCGCGAGGAGAAGGAGCGGCAGCATTGAATAGGACCGTATGTGTCGCTGAAACTCGCAGCTCGACTGGTGTGCCTTCCTGGTAGACGCTGGTGGAGCTTTCGCTGCTGTGGACGACTTGTCCGGAGGGAAGGCGGATGGTGTAAAGATTCTCCGAGCCCCGGAACTGGCGAGCCACAATCCGCGGCTCGGCCGACTTGTTGGGTATCAGATGGATGTCATCCGGGCGGATCATGACGACGACCGTGCTTCCCTCGGCACTGTTCAGCGTATCGGGGAACTCACCCAATTCGGTATGCACCATGCCTTGTCGAATCTGTCCGGTGATAAAGTCGGCTTGGCCCACAAAATCAGCCACGAACCGCGTGGCTGGGAGATGGTAAATCAGCTCCGGGGAATCCATCTGCTCGAGCACTCCCTCATTCAGGACGGCGATACGATCCGCCATGGCGAAGGCTTCGTCATGATCGTGCGTCACCAAAATGGTCGTGGTTTTCATCCGGCGTAAGAGGGTGTGAACTTCTTGCCGCATACGGCCGGCCATATCGGGGTCGAGGTTGCTGAACGGCTCATCCAGGAGGAGCAAGACGGGATTCTGCACCAGCGCCCGTGAGAGCGCCACCCGTTGCTGCTGCCCTCCTGATAACTCATGTGGGTATCGTCGGTCGAGTCCTTCGAGGCCCGTCAGCCGCAGCATTTCTTGGACACGACAGTTCCGTTCCGCTCGCGATAGGTGACGGAGCCCGAAGGCGATATTATCGGCGACGCGCAGGTGTGGAAAGAGGGCGTACTCTTGAAAGACCATTCCGACGCGGCGTTCCTCCGTCGGAATCGTGTCCGAGGAGGAGGAGACCAAGCGGCCCGATAAAAATATTTGTCCGGACCGAACCGGTTCAAAACCGGCGATGGCTCGCAAGATAGTGGTCTTGCCACAGCCGGACGGTCCGAGCAAACAGAGGATTTCGCCTTCATGCGCCGAAAATGAGATATCGTGAATGGCCGGCTTGCTGGGATCATAGGCACAGGACACAGAACGGAGTTCCAAGATAGAAGAGGCCGGCGTATAGAGGTGGACTTGACCTTCGATCCGGTCGGCATCCATCTGCGTGATGTGTGACGGTGTGTTCATGGTGGTTTACGCAGCCCGCCAATCACGGGACAGCAACAAGACCAGCGCGGGTAAACCGACGAGCACGATCAATAAGGCGGACGGAGCCGCCAGCTGGTAATACTCTTCGCTTGCTTCCAGCCAGACACGGATCGCCAAGGTGTCAAACCCCACCGGTCGCAATAGTAACGTCGCCGGAAGCTCCTTCATCGTCTGCAAAAAGATCAGAACCCACGCGACGATGACCCCGTTGCGAATGAGCGGCAGCGTCACGCGACGCCAGGTCTCCCGAACGGTAAGACCCAGGGTGCGCGAGGCTTCCTCAAGATTAGGTGTGATTTGTTGAATCGACGGTTCGAGCGATTGGAGGCCGGCTGGGAGAAAATGCAAGACATAGGCGACGATCAATACGATCACCGTACCATACAAGAACGGCAGCACTTTTAGAAAGAGGACCAACACCGCGAGCGCAGCGACCGGTCCAGGCAGGACGTAGCCGGCATAGGCGGCTTGCAAACAACCGGTATTGAGCCAGGTCGGATTTCGGCTGGCAAGGTAGGCGAGGGGCAGTCCAACGAGCACGCCGGCCGTGGCGGCCAGGGTCGACAGCAAGGCACTGTTCCAGACGAAGCCGAAGAAACGAGCGTCGAGAATCGCCTGGGCCTCCGGGGACAGGCTCCATATCATTAATAGATAGGCAGGGACTCCGAAGGCCAAGCCGATCACGGTGGCCAAGCATGCCGTCAGAGCCGCAGTGTGCAACCATCCGCACCGGATGCGTTGTGGTGCTCGAAAACGCCCGGTAGTCTGGTAAAACCGGCTCTTTCGACGAAACCATCGTTCGGTCAATAAAAACAGGAGCGCCAGGATGACCAACAGAATGCTTAAGATACTCGCGGCCTGATTGTCGGACCGTCCGGTCATTTGCTGAAACACGGCGTAGGTCAGTGTTTGGTAGCGCAGCAAAGAGACGGCGCCGAAGTCTGACACGACGTACAGGATGACAAGGGCGAGGCCGGCGACGATGGACGGGCGTAGCAAGGGGAGGGTGACGAAGAGCATCCGGCGTAGATGCGAAGCCCCGCACGTACGGGCCACTTCCTCAAACGACACATTAAAACTCAGGAGCGCACTGCGTGTGAGCAAGTAGACGAACGGGAACGTATCGAGCGCCATTACGACGGTGACACCCCAGAAACTTTGGGGTGAGATGATTCTGGCTTGAGGTCCTGCAATCATTTGCCAGAAATGCTCTACGGGACCGCCGAATCCCAAGAGGTAGTTGTACACATAGGCCAAGACGTACGTCGGCATGGCCAACGGCAGCACGAGACCGATTTCCCAAAGGCGGCGGCCTGGGAATTCGAATCGAGTCACCATCCAGGCGGTCGATACACCGAGCACAAGTGTGAGCAACGCCACCGCGCCCGCCAAGGAAACCGTATTCCACAGCAGTTCAGGGACACGAGTGGTCCAGAGACGATGCCAAACGGCGGGATCGGCCGATAAGGCGAGGGTCGTGACATAGCCCAAAGGTAAGAGGACCAGTGCCGCGCTGGCGAGTGCCGCTAGTTGCAGAGGGGATACAGATGATCGGCGTACGGCAATCACAGGGTGCTCGCAGAATTACCGCATCCCTACTTGCTCGATGAGCAGCAAGGTAGGCTCTCGAAGTTCGGCGAGCTTAGTCAAAGGTACTAAGGCTGCCCGGAAACTCTTCCGTTCGACAAGAGCCGGGTCGGCTTTTACTTCAGGATGGAGCGGGTACTCTTTGTCGAGGTCGGCGAACATCTTTTGGCCGGCTTGTGCCACGAGAAATTCCACGAGCAATTTGGCGTTCTCCACGCGAGGAGTGTGTTTCAAGATGCCGATGCCCGCCACGTTCATGATGGCCCCCATGCCCCCTTCCTGTTGATCGGGCATCAAAACCGCCAGCGGAGCAGTCGGTTGTGTGGCGAGATGCCGATAGACATAATAGTGATTCACGATGCCCATGGCGACCTGACCCTTGGCGACGGCGTCGACGATCTGCGAACTTTTTTGGTAGACCTGCGTGCCGGCATTGTCCCGCAGCCCTTCCAGGAACTTTTTGGTTGGATCGTCGCCGAGGCTCGCGCGGATCACCGAGACGCCTGCTTGCAAATATTCGCTTCCGGCGTTGGGAATGGCGATTTTGTTCTTCCACGTTGGATCCGCCAAATCCAGCAGCGATTTGACCTGGTCGGGCTTGACCAGTGTCGTGTTGTACACAACAACCCAAAATCGTCCTGACAAACCGACCCAGCTGTTGTCCGCTGCGCGAAATTGAGGAGGAATGGACCGTTCGACTTCCCGCATGTTCAACGGGCGAAAGAGTCCCGCCGTACGGGCCATTTCCAAGCTGCCCGCGTCGTTGGTAATGAAGACATCAGCGGGGCTGCGCTTCCCTTCGGCTTTCATTCTGTTCACCAATTCGGTGGTGCCGGAGGAGAGCAACTCTATTTGAATGCCGGTCTTTGCCGTGAAGGCATCCAAGACGGGCTTGATCAATCGTTCGGCTCGTCCGGAATAGACGGTCAACTTGTCGGCAGCCGATGCGATGGTCGGCATGGCCAGAGCGACGAACGTCAGAAAGCAGCCGGCTGAAATATAAGGTAATTTGCGGTGAAACCCAATGCCCATGGCGCGATGGGAACGTCGAGAGGATATGTACATGATCGACCCTTTATGTAGCCAGCAGAGAGGATTTGAAATTGATAAACCATCTCAAAAAAATACCAGAAAAATCGGTAGGGGTCAATGACGGCAGCGAGAGCAGAGCCCATAGAGTTCGAGGCGGTGGGTTTGAATGGTAAAACCGTTCCGCGATGCCACTTCTTCCTGAAGACGCTCAATATCACAGTTCTCGAACTCCACGATCTTTCCGCAGCCGGTGCAAATGAGATGGTCATGGTGGCCCTTATGCGACACATTGTCGTACTGGGTTTGCGTACCGAAGTGTCTGGCTTGGGCCAAACCCGCTTCGCAGAAGAGATTGAGCGTGCGGTAAATGGTCGCGAGTCCCAGGTGTGGATCTTTGCGCGCCAGCTGGTGGTACATCGCTTCAGCGGTGATGTGTTCCTGCTTCAGAAAGGCATCGAGGATCAACTCACGCTGCCGCGTAAACTTGAGCTGATGCTTCCCAAGATGCTCCTTCAGGACTCCCATTTCCTTGGCATGTTTTGACATCATGATCAGACCGACCTCCTGGACCTGGAATTAAAGACGAAATTGAGCAGCCGGTCAAGAGCGTTCCTACGAACCAAATGCAAGTCGATCACCTTTGACGTCTGCGTTTCCGTCTGTTTATAGTGCAGCTTTCGCTCGCATGATGAGGAGACCTTGAGAACGCCGAGCCAGATCACAGTTGACCGTGCTCTTCTCCTGTATGTCCTGCAGCTTGCAGAACCCTATGGCCAACTGAGCGATGTAAAGTTGCAGCAACTGTGTTTTCTGTGTGAACTCCAGACCTTTGCCAAAGGCCTGAAAGCGTTCCATTTCGAATTCTTTCGCTTTGCGTACGGAGCCTTCAGTAAAGATCTCGATAACGATCTGACCTCTCTCCGTCGGAAAGGGCGGATCGAGAACTTCACGGTATCGGATCAGGTGAAGGAGGAGGCGATCCCGATACTCCTGAACGCGATCGAAGGAGTGGAGGTCAATGAGAAGGGCAAAGACATTCTCGACGCCGTCGTCGCCGCCTATGGACATCAAGACAGCGGTACCATCACGAACTCCGTCGAATCGGTTCAGTTGAGCACACCTCAGGATCCTGAGATCAAGATTCCCATTCGAGATATTGTGTTCCATACCACGCTGCTCGTGCCGCATCGGATCGAAGTGCAGGCTGAAGTTGTGTTGTCTCCGGCCATCGCGGCGAAGCTCAATGCCGCAATGGGGTATGACAGCCGACCCGTCATCGATGCTCAGAGTTGGTAGAGCTCGCCGTACTTCTTTTCCACATAGTTGAGAAAAGGCTCGGGACTTACGGCCGACCCGGTCACGCGCTGCGCGAGATGGGCCGGCGTGAACATGCGGCCCCAACGGTGAATTTTCTGCTCCAGCCACCGACGCAAGACCAGCAGCTGACCGGCTTCGATCTCGTCCTCCAAATGGGGAATCTCCAGCTTGGCCTGCTCGAAGAATTGCACGGAATAGAGGTTGCCCAAGGTATACGTCGGGAAATAACCGAACGCGCCGAATGACCAGTGCACGTCTTGCAGCACTCCTTCCGCGTCGGATGTCGGAACGATGCCCAAGTAGTCCTTCATCTTCTGATTCCAGATCGCCGGCAAGTCGTCTGGCTGGGTCTTGCTTTCCACGAGTGCTTGCTCGATCTCGAACCTCAGCATGATATGGAGATTGTAAGTGAGCTCGTCGGCTTCCACGCGAATCAACGACGGCCTCACGCGATTGATCGCAGCATAGAATTGTTCGATCTCCACACCGCGCAGCTGGTGGTGGAAGGTCTGTTGCAAAATCGGGTAGAAAAAGCGCCAGAATGATCGCGAGCGTCCGACGCAATTTTCCCAGAGACGAGACTGGCTTTCATGGATGCCTAGAGAGACCGAATCGCCCAACGGCGTGCCGAAATACCGTTGATCCAACCCTTGGTCATACAGCCCATGCCCTCCTTCATGGATACAGCTGAAGAGGCAGGATTGTAATTCATGTTCATGAACGCGAGTCGTGACGCGCACGTCGGTCGGGTGAAACGAGGTCGTGAAGGGATGGGCCGAGAGATCCAGCCGACCGCGCTCGAAATCATACCCCATCGCGATCAAGACCAATCGACCGAACTCCAGCTGTCGAGCCTGATCATAGGAATGGTGCAATAGACCGTCATCGATTTGAACGCGGCTCTGAGTGATTCGTTTCAGCAGGGGCACCAGCCTGGCCCTTAGGGCAGCAAACATTGGCTCGAGGTCGGCAATGGTCGAGCCCGGTTCATAGACATCCAATAGGGCATTGTAGGGCGAATCGCGATACCCAAGGTACTCGGCTTCTTCACGCTTGAGCTGGATCACCGTTCGGAGGTTCGGCAGAAACATCACGAATTTATTTTGTTCTTTCGCTTCAGCCCACACTTGCTGGGCGAGCGAGCATTCGCGGCTCAGCTTCACGACGAAATCCGACGGCAGCTTCTTCGCGCGACTGAAATCTCTCCACACCTCGCGCAAGAGCGAACGCGACGGTTCATCCCAGGCCTCTCCGGGTTGGTCGGCTGCTTGTCCGGTTGCCGGATCGACCCATTGAGCCAAGAGATGCTGAACGTCCGGCGAGACCAACTTCTGATGGGCCAAGCCCTGAAGCACGGCGATCTGCTCGGCCCTCGCTTCCCCTCCACCGGCCGGCATGTAGGTTTCCTGATCCCACGAAAGGACCGAGGCGGCACTATTGATGCGTTGAATTTCCAGCAGCCTGGCGGTGAGAGGTTCTAACGTCGCAAGGGTCTTCAAGTAAGCCTCCTTCTCATTCTCACGATGCATACTATGCTAAGATCGGCAACGAGGAACGCAGAGTGGCTCGCAGTGTACGCAGGGCGACGGCCTTTTTCAAACCACGAAAGGATTTATGAAACGGTTGGTCCCATCCGACATCGAAGCGTACGCCGAAGCGCATTCGATGCCGGAATCCGCTATCTGTCGCGCTCTACGAGAAGAGACCCATCAGACCATGGAGCATTCCCAGATGCTGGTTGGTCCTTTGGAAGGAGCGTTCCTGAAAATGATGACGCAGCTCGTGGGCGCGAAGCGAGTACTCGAAATCGGGACGTTTACCGGCTATAGCGCTCTGTGTTTCGCCGAAGCTTTACCCGAAGACGGAACCGTAATCACCTGCGATATCGATGAGAAAGCGGCAGCGGTGGCCAGGCGCTATATTGCGCAAGCGCCATTTGGGAAAAAGATCAGCATCCGAATGGGGCCGGCTCTTGATACCATGCGTATGCTCGATGGTCCATTCGATCTCATCTTCATCGATGCAGATAAAACCAATTACTTCAATTATTACCGCCGGTCGCTCGATCTGCTTGCTCCCAGTGGCGTGATCTTGATCGATAACGTGCTGTGGAGCGGCGAGGTCTTGAGACAGCCACCGCCAGATGAATCTACAGCTGCCATTCAGGAGCTGAAC
>JAHBWU010000051.1 GCA_019636835.1 Nitrospira sp. | reverse complement strand
GATGTTTTCGCTGTACGTTCCGCTTCATGTGATGATCGAGATCAAAAGCGATATTCCATGGTCAGACCCAACCCCCCTCGCGCCTCCGGGACAAACGGGAGGAGGCTCAAGCCGGGGAATATGTCCGGATGTCGATGGCGCCAGCTCAAGGCTTTCCCGATGACGAATCCGAGCACCGCCCCGGCGAGAACATCCGAGGCAAAATGCTCGTTCACGTGAATCCTGGACAGCGAGATCAACGCCGCGCCTGTGTAGACCAAGAACGGAACCGGTTGCGGATAGGCATCCGCGAATACGGCGGCCACGGCGAAGCTCCTGGCTGCATGGCTGGAAGGAAAGGATTTCTCGACCCCTTCGAATGGTTCGTAGGTGTCCGTGCCCAGTCCTGCGCCCGGCCTGGCCCGGCCGACGACGAACTTGGTCAGACCGGCTATCCCCTCGGTCAACAATTGCGCCTCCAGGCTGACCAGCGCCGTCCTCATCAACTTGTTGCCTTCCTCGTGTTGCCGGAACAGCCACCCCGCGCCGACCAAGGCGACATTCGCCCCTAAAACGGTACGGCTGAACCCAATCGTCTCCAAGGTCCTTGTGATCTCATCGGTCGTGTCCGTGCGGTTCTCTTGAAACGCCCGTTGAATGGTCTTGTCCGCCACCATGAGGCCGCCGATCCCTGCCGCAACCCCGCCCACGATAAGGGCGCTTTTTCGGTCGATCCGAAGAGGCGACGTGAGAATATACGCGGTATCGTCTGCAGCCTGCATTCCGAGAGAGCGCACGGTGTCGAAAATCTGTTTGCTCCCTGTCGGTTCATCGAGGTTTCCCATCCCGAGCGTCGATTCACTCTCTGATCGAGCCGGCGCGCAAGGGCCGATCATTCCATCGTCGCACCCATACGAAATGCGAGGCCAGGTGATGAACACCATGGCGAGCACGGTTGCCGCAGAAATTTTTCTCACTCATCCATCCGCTCGAGAGTCGCAAGAGACCGGATACCGAACATGGCACAACAACCTACGTGTCGTGCGTTATGTCCAGTCTTTTACAAGGACCCGTTGTTCTGTTTCAGCCAATGTTCGACATCGTGGGCGATGCAATTCGTAAGTGTTCCTTCCCTCTTTCAAGATATGTCAAGACAAGACCTGACGGGGCTAGGCCATCACGCAAACGTGATGAGCGGCTTCAACATGCCGTCTGCCTTCGTTCGCATCAACTCAAAGGCCTTCTCCACATCGTGGAAATTGAATCGATGGGTCGTCAGAGGGAGTGGATTGACGCGCCCGGTTTCTAAGAGCCGCATCAGCCGTTTCATCCGTTCCGCTCCGCCGGGACACAGCCCCGTTCGGATGACCTTGTCGCTCATCCCGACGCCCCATTCTTTACGAGGCATCTGCACGTATTCTCCCTCTCCGTGATAGCCCACGTTAGAGATGGTCCCGCCGGGCCGTGTCGCTTTGATACAGGCTTCGAACGTCGCCTGAGCCCCGAGGGCTTCGATGGACGAATCCACGCCTTGTCCGCCCGTCAAACCGAGAATGACCTCGACGGGATCCTGTTCCTTGAAGTCGATCACCACATCCGCCCCGAACTCTTTCGCCAGTTTCTTGCGCTGCGGGACGGCCTCCACTGCGATGACCAAGCCGGCTCCCAGTAACCGGGCCCCCACGGTGGCCATCAGTCCGACTGGTCCCTGCGCAAAGACGGCCACTGAGCCCCCAACAGGAATGTTCGCATGCTCAGCCCCCATGAACCCGGTGGACATCATGTCCGCGCAGTACGCGACTTGTTCGTCGGTAAGACCCGTTGGAATCGGCGCCAGGTTCGCTTGCGCGCTATTGACATGGAAATATTCCGCGAGGTTTCCATCCTTGACGTTGGCGAACTTCCAGCCGCCGAGCATCTCCTGACACTGCGAGGTGTAGCCGCGCAGGCAATTCTCGCACTGATAGCAGGGAGTAATGGCGTTGACTCCGACCCGATCTCCCTCACGAAGCCCCTTGACGGCGCTTCCGAGTTTGTAAATGACGCCGACGGCTTCATGGCCCAGGGTCAGGTTGGTCCGTTCTCCGATCGCGCCGTCAACGGTATGGACATCCGAGGTGCAGATGAGCGCGGCCGTGGTTTTGACGATCGCATCATTCGGTCCAGGATCAGGAATCGGCTTCTCCATCACTCCCACCGAGCCGAGCTTCCGCATTACAAAGGCTTTCATTGTCCGGGTCATGGCCCTTTCCCTCCTTTATTCCAATCCGCGTCGATCCTCATGCTTCCGTAATGGTGGTGCTTTTGCATGTCTGCGTCCTTTCGTGGCGAAGAGTTTGTTCCCGTACTTTAAGCCAGCGCCTCCCTCACCGATCGCTCGAGCTTCACTAAGCCGGCCTGCACGTCCGGGCCGAGATGCACGCGCAAGGCCCGGCGTCCGCGTTCAACCAGGACTTGAAAATCCCCGCGCGCCTGCGCCGCCTTGACGATGCCGAACGTGTACCGCTGTCCCGGCACCGGCAGATCGTCGGCGTCCTCACAGGTGATTTGCAAGAACACGCCGGTGTTCGGCCCGCCCTTGTACGCCTGCCCGGTCGAGTGCAGGAAGCGCGGACCAAAACCGAGACAGGTCGCGACCCGTTTGGCATCGCGGACGGTGTGGCGCATGGCTTGAAGTGCTCGGTCGTGTGTCTCATTCATTTCGAGATAGGCCAAGACCGCAAAATAATCGCCGGCCTGCAAACGATTGAGGTGAGCTTTGAGACATTCGGAGAGAGAAGGTTTGCTTCCCACGGAGGCCTTGAGAGCCTTGGCATTCCTGTCGTCGGTAAACAGCTTGATGCCGTCGCTTTCAAAGATCGGCGTCTCCGGCGGGAGTGTGCCGGTCTGCTCATACTCTGCGGTGAGCCTGCGCGTGGCGATCTTGCTGGCTTCGACATCCGGCTGATTAAAGGCATTGATACTGAGAATGGAGCCGGCGACCGCCGTGGCGATCTCCCACCGGAAGAACTCTTCACCGAGATCGTAGATTTCATCCACCGCAATGCGGACCGCAGGATGGCCGGCGCGTTCGAGTGCGTCCACCGCGGCGTCCTGTTGCTTGTCAGGTGAGGCTTCGAGCCGGACATAGACGAACATGCGATCGTTGCCGTATACCTCGGGCTTGCCGAGGGTTTCGCGAGCGACAGGAATCAATCCTTTGCCGGCTTTGCCGGTTGACTCCGCCAACAACTGCTCGAGCCAGGCGCCCAGATCGTCGATGCGGGGCGAGGTGATGATCGTCACCTTGTCGCGCCCGAACTTCGCTGCGGCGACACCCAGGATCGTGCCGAGCACGACCCCGGGATTCTGCTCCGCAGGGACGCACGAGGAGCAGGCTTGAACCATCTCGTCGGCGCGGTCTAAGAATTTCGGCACATCCACGCCCATGATGGCGGCCGGCACCATGCCGAAATCTGAGAGGGCCGAATAGCGACCGCCGATGCTCGGCCACCCAAAGAAGATCTGCCGGAAACGATCCGTTTCAGCCACGTGCTGCATCGTTGACCCGGGGTCGGTGATCGCGATGAACCGATTACCTGCTTCCTGCTCACCGACGACCCGCTTCACCCGCTCAAAGAAATATTGCTTGAAGATGTTGGGCTCAAGCGTGCCGCCCGACTTGCTCGACACGATGAAGAGCGTCTGGGCTACATCGATCTTTTTTTCGAACGTCAGAATCTGTGACGGGTCGGTCGAGTCCAGCACGTGCAGTTCCGGATAGCCGTCGATCTTTCCGAAGGTTTGTCCGATGACGTCGGGACAGAGACTCGATCCACCCATGCCCAGCAAGAGCACGTGTGAGAAGACGCCTTTCTTGGTTTCTTCGGCGATACGCCTGAAATGATCGATGTGCTCCACCTGGTCGTCCATGATACCGAGCCAGCCGAGCCATTGCCCTTCGTCTTCCCCGGTCCACAACGAAGCATCCCTGGCCCAGAGCTTCTGCACTTTGGCGTGCTTGGTCCACTCCTGCAGAGAAGCCTTCACGGCGGCCGCCGCCTTGTCAGGCAAGGTCCAGGTCTGTCGGTTGATCTTTGCTGCGCCGGGCCCCCTGTCTCGGCTGTCCACCGCCGTGAGCAATTTCTCAAAGGACTCCGCGAAGAGCCTGACGCCATCATCAAGGAGTGTGTCCGTCACGGCTTTCATGGATATGCCGCTGCGCGCGAGCGACTCCATCGTGGCGTGTGCCTCATCAAGGTTCTCGGTGAGGCTTGGACGGAGACGGCCGTGATCGCGGAACGCATCGAAGGTGGCCGGGGGGATGGTGTTGACGGTGTCGGCGCCTATTAACTCCTCCACATAGATCGTATCGCGGTAATTCGGATTCTTGGTGCTGGTGCTGGCCCAGAGGACCCGCTGGGTTTGCGCGCCGTTCTTTGCGAGGACCTGCCACCGCGGGCTGCTGAACAATTCGTGGTACTTCTGATACGTCAGCTTGGCATTGGCGATGGCGACCTTGCCCATGAGGCCGCGCAGCAGCTCCGGCTCACCGGCATTCGTCGCGGTTTTCAACCGTTCAGTGAGCATCGCGTCGATCGCCGTGTCGATCCGGCTGATGAAGAAGCTTGCCACGCTCGCGACGCCGCTCAGGTGGCCTTTGTCCGCGGCGCGGGCTTCCAACCCGCTCAGATAGGCCTCCGCCACTCGTTCGTACACGGCCTGGGAGAAGAGCAACGTCACGTTGACATTGAGGCCTTCACGGATCAACTGTTGAATGGCGGGAATGCCTTCGGCGGTAGCCGGAACTTTGATCATCACGTTGGGGCGGTCCACCGCCTTCCACAAACGACGAGCTTCATCGAGGGTGCCGCTCGTGTCTCGGGCAAGTTTCGGTGAGACTTCCAAGCTCACGTAGCCGTCACGTTTCTTGGATGCGTCATAAATCGGACGCAACAGGTCGGCGGCGTCCTGGATGTCGCGCACGGCAATCCGCTCGTAGACCGATTTGGCATCCAGGTTCCGCGAGCCGGCTGTGCTCAATAGATCCTTGTAGTCCAGGCTGCCGGTGATGGCTTTTTCAAAGATGGCCGGGTTCGAGGTCACGCCGCGCAGACCGTCTTCTTCGATGAGACGCTTCAGCTCACCGGTCGTGATCAGGCTCCGCCGGATATAGTCCAACCAGACCGCTTGTCCATAATCGAGCAGATTCTTTAAGGGATTTTCGATCGATGTCTTCATGACGGCGTCCTCGCTTTTTGTAGTTGTCGTTTCGCGGCGGCAACCACATCGTCCACGGTGAACCCGAATTTTTTCTGCAACTCTTTCAGGGGCGCCGATGCCCCGAACGTCTTCATGCCGATCTGCTCGCCGGTCGCGCCGACATACGCGCCCCATCCGAATGTGGACGCTTGCTCGACGGAGACTCGGGCGACGACCGCCGGCGGGATGACGCTGTCACGATACTCCTGGCTTTGGTGCTCGAACAGTTCCCAGCAGGGCATGCTGACCACGCGCGCGTTGATCCCTTCGATCTTGAGCTTCTCGTAGGCCTCGACACACAGCCAGACTTCGCTGCCGCTGGCCAACAGGAGTACCTGGGGATGCCCATCGCGCGGATCGGCCAGCACGTATGCGCCTTTGGCCACACCGGCAGCCGAGGCATACTTCCCACGGTCGAGCGTGGGCAAGGCTTGGCGCGACAGGACCAACAGCACCGGCTCATGGCGCAACTGCATGAGGACTCGCCAGGCTTCGACTACTTCATTGGCATCCGCCGGTCGAAGCACGAGAAGATTCGGAATCGCTCGGAGCGACGCCAGCTGCTCAATCGGCTGGTGGGTCGGGCCATCTTCGCCCACACCGATCGAATCATGAGTAAAGATGTGGATCACCGGGATCTCCATGAGCGCCGAGAGGCGGATCGCGGGGCGCGCGTAATCGCTGAAGATGAGGAATCCCGATCCATAGGGCCGCATTTTGGAGAGCGCGAGGCCGTTGAGAATCGCCCCCATCGCGTGCTCCCGAATTCCGAAGTGGAAATTGCGGCCGGCATAGTTCCCTGCTTGGAAATCCCCCGCTCCCTCAAAGGTCAGCCGTGTTTTGGTTGAAGGCGCGAGATCCGCCGAGCCGCCGATCAGCCACGGCACGTGCTTGGCGAGAAGGTTCAGCACCTTGCCGGAGGCATCGCGTCCCGCCATGCCCTTGGCATCAGCCGGAAACGTCGGCAAGTCTTTCTCCCAGCCCACCGGCAACTGACGGTGCTGCATCCGATAGAGGTGGTCCGCAAGTTCGGGGTAGTGGCGCTTGTAGTCGTCAAACTTCGCCATCCATGCTTCGCGCATCTGACGTCCGCGATGTCCCATCACCGCTTGGAACTGCTCGCGGACCCCGTCGGGTATCAGGAACTTGGCATCTTCCGGCCACTGGTAATTGCGTTTCGTGAGTCTGATCTCTTCTTCGCCCAGCGGCTCGCCGTGCGCGGCGCTGGTGTCTTGCTTGTTCGGCGAACCATAGGCGATGTGGCTGTCCACGATGATCAAGGTCGGCCGGTCGGCTGTGCCCTTGAACGTCCTGAACGCGCGCTCGAGCATGTCCAGATCGTTCGCGTCGCCGACGCGCGTGACGTTCCAGCCGTAGCCGATGAAGCGTGTCGCCACGTCTTCGCTGAACGCCCATTCGGTATGGCCCTCGATGGTGATCTTATTGTTATCGTAGATCCAGCAGAGATTCGACAGCCTGAGATGGCCGGCCAGTGACGCCGCTTCGCCCGAGACCCCTTCCATCATGCAACCGTCGCCGCAGAGCGCGTAGACGTCGTAATCGAACATCATGAAGTCCGGGCGATTGAAATGCTGCGCCATCCATTTTGCCGCGATCGCCATCCCCACACTCGTCGCGAGACCTTGACCCAACGGGCCCGTCGTGGTCTCAATGCCGGAGGTCCACCGGTACTCCGGATGCCCGGGACATTTGCTGTCCAGCTGACGAAAGCGCTTGATGTCGTCGAGCTTGACCGAGAGTTCTCCCAGCGCCTCGTACTGAGGGTTGACCGCCTTGACACCGCAGAGATGCAACAGCGAATACAGCAGCATGGAGGCATGGCCGTTCGACAGCACGAAGCGATCCCGGTTCGGCCAGATCGGATCTTCAGGATCGAACCGCAGAAACCGTTGCCACAAACAATAGGCCACCGACGCCAGCGCCATCGGCGTACCCGGATGACCGGAGTTGGCCTGCTGCACGGCGTCCATCGCCAGTGTCCGAATCGTGTTGATGCACAATTGCTCGATATTTCCGTGTGCCATCTTGGTCTCCATCTAGAAGGTCTTCAGCGGGAATGCGTGGTCGGGCATGCCCGGCACGAGGTCGAGGTTGACGGCACGCCGCACGCGTCGTTGATAGCTTTCGTATTCCACCTCCGACGACGCAAGATTTGGTCCGTCGAACCTCTTCAGGGCGGTCGCGCAATAGTCGGCAGTCATGGAGTCTCTCGGCGGACGAGGTGCCGGTCTTGATCCCACACAGCCATGGCGCGCGCACTCTTCACTCGCCCGTCCCTTTTTTTCAACATCCTATGACGCGTCCGTCCATTTCCATTCCCGGATCTCCGGCAGATCCTGGCCGTAGGTGTTGATGTACTCCGTGTGTTCGATGCGCTTGTCACGGATGGCTTGCTTGGCATAGGCCGCGGTCGAACCCAGCCCCACCCGTTCGATCACGTCCGCGGCGAGATGGAAACGATCCATATCGTTGAGGAACGCCATGTCGAACGGCGTCGTCGTGGTGCCTTCTTCCTTGTACCCGCGGACGTGAAGGTTCTTGTGATTGGTCCGGCGATACGTGAGGCGATGGATCAGCCAGGGGTAGCCATGATACGCGAAAATGATCGGCTTATCGGTCGTGAAGAACGTGTCGAAGTGCTTATCCGGCAACCCGTGCGGATGCTCCTCTTTCGGCTGGAGCTTCATCAGGTCCACGACATTGACCACGCGGATCTTCAGCTCGGGCACGTATTGCCGGAGCAGCTGCACGGCGGCCAGGGTTTCGAGCGTCGGCACATCGCCGGCGCAGGCCATGACGACATCGGGGTCGCCCCCTTTGTCGTTGCTCGCCCACTCCCAGATTCCGATGCCGGCCGTGCAGTGTTTTACGGCTGCGTCCATACTCAAATATTGCAGCGCCGGTTGTTTTCCGGCCACGATGACGTTGACGTAGTTGCGGCTCCGCAGACAATGGTCGGCGACGGAGAGCAGGGTATTGGCGTCGGGCGGAAGATAGACCCGAATCACGTCCCCCTTCTTGTTCATGACATGATCGATGAACCCTGGGTCCTGATGGGAAAAGCCGTTGTGATCCTGGCGCCAGACGTGAGAAGTCAATAAATAGTTGAATGACGCGATCGGCCTCCGCCACGGAATCTCCTGCCGAGTCGTCTTGAGCCATTTGGCATGTTGGTTGAACATCGAGTCCACGACGTGCACGAACGCTTCGTACGTGGTGAACAGACCGTGACGCCCGGTGAGCAGATAGCCTTCCAGCCAGCCTTGGCAGGTATGCTCGCTGAGGATTTCCATCGCGCGCCCGTCCGTGGCCAAATGATCATCCGCCGGAAGCCGCTCGGCCATCCACGCGCGATCGGTCACGTCCAGGATCGCGCCGAGGCGGTTCGACGTGAGTTCATCGGGCGCCATCACGCGAAAGTTCCTGCTCTCCATGTTCAGCTTCATCACATCTTTCAGGAAGCCGCCCAACACACGCGTGGCTTCCGCCGTCACGGTGCCGGGCTTGGGCACCTCGACGGCATAGTCTTGGAATTGCGGCAACCGTAAATCTCTCAGGAGCTGGCCGCCGTTGGCGTGCGGATTGGCGCCCATCCGGCTGGTGCCCGTGGGAGCAAGTTCGGCCAGCTCGGGCTTCAACTTGCCGTTCGCGTCGAAGAGTTCCTCCGGCTTGTAGCTTTTCATCCAGGCTTCAAGCAATTTGATGTGTCCCGGGTTGGTCGCCATCTCGGCCATCGGCACCTGATGAGAGCGCCAATAATCTTCGGTCTTGCGACCGTCTACTTCTTTGGGACCCGTCCAACCCTTGGGAGATCGCAAAATGATGATCGGCCATCGCGGGCGCTGAGGCGCACCGTCGGCGCCGTCCTTGCGCCGCCGAGCGTTCGCTTGGATCGATTTGATCTCGGCAATGACCGCATCCAACGTCGCCGCCATCGTTTCATGCATGATCGCGGGCTCGGACCCTTCGATGCAATACGGCTTGTACCCGTAGCCGACGAACAGGCTCTCCAGTTCCTCCCGACTGATCCGCGCGAGCACGGTCGGGTTGGCGATCTTGTAGCCGTTCAGGTGCAGAATCGGCAGTACCGCCCCGTCGGTGACGGGATCGAGGAACTTGTTGGAATGCCAGGACGCGGCGAGCGGGCCGGTTTCGGCTTCGCCGTCGCCGACGACGCAGGACACGATCAGGTCGGGGTTATCGAAGGCCGCGCCGTACGCGTGCGACAAGGCGTAGCCGAGTTCCCCTCCTTCATGGATGGAGCCGGGCGTTTCTGGCGCGACGTGGCTCGGGATGCCGCCGGGGAATGAAAACTGCCTGAACAGCCGCTTCATGCCCTCCGCATCCTGTGAGACGTTGGGGTACAACTCGCTGTACGTCCCTTCGAGATAGGTGTTGGCCACCATCGCGGGACCGCCGTGGCCCGGACCGCAGATATAGATCATGTCCAAGTCGTATTTCTTGATCACTCGATTGAGATGGACATAGATGAAGTTCAACCCGGGCGTGGTGCCCCAATGGCCCAGAAGCCGGGGCTTGATGTGCGTTAACTGCAAGGATTCCTTCAACAGCGGATTGTCGAGGAGATAGATTTGCCCGACGGACAAATAATTGGCCGCTCGCCAATAGGCGTCGATCAGATTCCTTTCCTTCGCAGATACAGATTCCTTGACGGGTTGTTCAGAGAGACGACTAGACATCAGAGCCCTCCTGGTTGATAGTTCTCGAATTCTCGACTATGCCTGCCTTCAGGCAGTCACGGAGAAACGTCGCCCACCCGGCGGACAGGCCGACCATCACAAGCGTGCCGCCGATCAATTCGATCGGTCCCGCGATGACGAATGAGAGACTTGCGGTGCAGGCAAAATACGCCGAAAAGTTTTTGGGCGCCGTGCCGGAGAGGCAGAAACCCAGTAACGATACGCATCAAGGCATAGGTTTGACCGGCATAGACATGTAAGAACGGCTACATGATTCTCTCCTCATGGCGATGGCCAACTTATTCACCCTTAATCCGATATTCGTAATCTATTATTTGTGAATGAACGGGAAAGAAAAGCAACCTAGGTAAACCCCTAGCTCACGAAGTGAGGGGGACAAGAATGGCGGAATGTGGAAACGTTTATGAACGGCGGGATGTCCTCCGCTCGTCCTTTCCTCGCCTCACGATCCGGGGCGGCCGGTGCGCCGGGCGTGAGCCCCTTGACCACGCCTTTGAACCCTCTTTGATACTCTCCATCCACATAACAATGGATGTGGGTGGCTTCCGTACCCTGCGACAGCTTGTACCGCACTTCGACGGAATCTCCTTTGATCACTGCGCCCTGTGCCGGGCTCACGATCGTGATCTTGCTGCCATCGTTATCCGCTGCCCAACCGACTAGACCGACTCCCAATGACAACAAGCCGGTCAGCAGCGACACCAAAACGACACGAATCATTGCGCACCTCATTGAATGATTATTGATATCCGACATCGAGGGATTGATTCCTACGATGCCCAGACCCTTTTCTGACCCGGGCAGCGCTTCGCACTGATCCATCTCTATGGCAGCCTTATCCGACGACGGGCGCAGGACCACTCCCTACTAAGCAAGCAGCTCGTTCATCCTTCCATGCCTCTTCCCAGAGACGAAACCCTCCGGTGAAGGCACGCTCGTTGTTGCCCAGGCGCACGTCTTTCGGCAGACGCTTGAGCCGCTTGGCATTGCCTCCGCCCAGCACGACGTGGTCGGCCTGAAGCGCATGCTTCAGCGCCGTCACGATATCCATGACGTATCGACACCATTTCTTCTTGCCGAACCGTTTGAGCCCGCGCAAGCCGACATAGTCCTCGTACGTGCGGCCTTTCCGATACCGCAAGTGTGCAAGTTCCATCGGCACCAGCACGCCGTCAGTGATCAATGCGGAGCCCAGACCGGTGCCGAGTCCCAGGAACAGCATGCGACCGCCATCATAGCTGCCGAGGGCCTGAAGCGCCGCATCGTTGATCACTTTGACCGGACAACCGAAAGCCTTTTCAAAATCGAACCTTATCCATCCATTTCCCAAGTTCTTGGGCTCTGCAGCGGGCCGTCCGGCCCGTACGGCGCCTGGATAACCCAGCGCGACGGCATCATAGGACCAATCGGCGGCGAGTTGTCTGACCGCTGCCGCCATGTCTCGCGCGGTCATGGTCGGACCCGATGGGATCTTGCGCGGAGTTCGTTTGCCGGTGGCAAGGATTTTCACGTTGGTCCCACCCACGTCGATGACCAACACTTTAAGAGAGCGGCGAGGTGTCCTGCCGTCGTCCTTGACTCGCGAGGGCGTCCATTGAGGCCTCCGCGCCTTGCGGGATGCGTTCCTCGTCATGGAGCTATCCGCCTCCGCTAGGTCATGGGCTTTCATCCGGCTCACCCCTTGTTAGGAACAGACTGCATGAGCAATGCTCTGACCGCCGCGTGCTCCAGCACGACATCGGGACTTCTTTGGAGCGCGTCGTGATACTGCCTGCCGAATCCCTCCCCCTCTTCCGTCGGCATCAAGAGTCTCTGCGCAGACACAAGCAGAGCTGAGATATCCTCATAGGTTGAGGGATCATCCGCTTCGCTGAGTTCATCGAGCTTGGCTATCAGTTGGGACAATGGACGCAACCAGACGAACCACGCGTCGTTCAACACCAGCTGCAAAAACGCTCCGTTGGATGGGACACGTCCATGCACACGCTCATAGGATACCCGTTCATCATCCAACAAGGCTTTGTGCAGACGCAGCAGAGCGCGAAAAAGATTGTTTAGAGAGACCGCCCTACTCCTTGGCTCCGGCATGATGACGCTTCCTCGTTACCCAGTCGGTTCACTGTCAAGCTGATGTGCCTTGCGTCCGCCACGCACAAGCGGATGGTCGGGCAATTGTCCTTCGACCATGAGCCTCGCCATCGCCGCCGCTCGCGCGACAAGCTCCTGGGCTCCTTCACGGAGCTGCCGGCTGTTCTGCACCTCGATGACATTGCGTTCCATGTCCTCGGCGCTCCACCCTCTCGAATGGGCGATGAAGGGAAACTGCGGGAACTGGCAGCCGACTTCGGAAAAAAACGTCATGAGCTGACCCGCCACGCCCTGCACATTGTCCTGCCCGCCCATGATGATGAAGGCCGCCACCTTATTCTTGAGCAAATGTTTGTTCGCGATCGTTTCCTGATTCTGGATGCAGTTCATCCGCTCGACCATCTTGTAATACAAGCTGCCGGCATTGCCCCAGCGAATCGGCGTGGCAATGAGAATCACATCAGCCCAATGCACGATCGCTTCGTACACACGATCAAGCTGATCCGTAGGGTCCATTTGCGTGATTGAACAGGGCCAAGTGCAGGCTTGCGCGGATTTCGAATAGAACCCTTCACATGGACGAAAGTTCAGCTCCCGTAACTTGATGTGCTGAGTCTCAAGTTGTAGCTCGCCCCGCGCGTGCTCCAACGCTGTTTCGAGCAACGCGTCCGATCCGCTGTAGCGCGGATGGTCGAGCGTCATGGCAGTGGTGGAGAGACCCAGGACCCGGATGGGCCCTGCCTGACGGACGACTGGACGAGCTAAGGGATGTGGCTTGTGAGTCTGCTTCTTGCGCATCGTGGCCGAGGAAAGATCGACATACAACCGGTTGTTCTCCAGTTTTGTCGCATAGGCTGGAACCTGATCTTGTTCATAACCGACCTCTCCGTGACCGGTTCGATGATGAAACTTCCAATAGTGCCAGGGACAGACGATATAGTCGCCGTCGAGCGTCCCTTCCCCCAACGGACCGCCCACATGGTTGCAGACGCCGGAGATCGCAGCGAATGAACCGTTCCGGTACGTCAGCGCGATCGGCGTCGTGCCGCACATGATCTCCTGCAGCGGCTTCCGCTTAAGCTCGTCGACATTCCCTACCTCGGTCCACTTGGCATCCGGCATGACAGGCTCCTTCAGGCTTCAGAACAGCCACTCTTCGGCCATCGTGGCCCCCTCCCGACGGCTGGTGGTGACCGTGTCGAGATTGAAGGCTTTGACTGTCGTCACGACGCCTTGATCAACCTCGTTCACTTCCTCCCCGTATCGTAATAAAACCGCTCATGGACGATCTTCCCGTTTCTCCACTTCGCGACGGACACTTGCTCCATGTGAACCGGCTGTCCGTTCGTCGCGATGAAATCCATCGTCGATTCATAAAACGTCACGTTGTCGCCGATGCCGGTCGCCGTGACATTGAACCCTTTCCACTCTTTCACGCCGTTCAAGAACTGTTTTTCCCGCTCGATATTGGCGGCTAACCCCTTCGTCGGTGCATTCGCGTTGTCTTGCATGACCGTATCCTTGTCGTAGATCTCGTTCATCGCCTCGATGATCTTGCCCTGGCGAATATAACCGAACAGGTCGTTCAGTCGTTGTTGCAAATTCTGATCGCTCATCGTCGAATCCCTTTCTTGTTTTGTTTGGAGGTAAATACAATTCCCGTTTTTTGCACTTCTTGGTACGGCAGCAGCCACACCAACGATTCATCGCTGAGGTCGCCGACTTGAATCCGATTGCCCCACGGATCTCGAAAGTCGCAACGGAAGCCAGGATGAAGCTTCAACTTGTATTTCTTCGTCAGTTTCTTGCGGACTTCCTGAATCTGCTTCGCATCGCGGACCATGAGTCCAAAGTGTTTCGTGCGATCCGGCTGCAATTGCTCGACTTCAAGAATCGCCATGAACTGATGTTCTCCCAACTTGCACCAGGCCGCTCCTTCCCCGCCGCGGAACATCTTGAGACCAAAGACGTCCGCGTAGAATTTCACCGCTTTTTTGGCATCCGTGACCTCAATGACGACGTGGTTGCATCCGTACACCTGGACTGCCATGCGTCACCTCACCCCCCGCCTTTCACGATTCGCCGGTAGTGGATCGGTTGGTCCTAGCCTTCTCTAGAGTAGAAACGAACACCTCGATCGGTTGCGCACCAGAAATACCATAGATCTTATCGACCACGAAGTACGGTACAGCGCGAATGCCCAACTTGTGACCGACTGATTCTTCGGCTTTGACCTCTGCCGTACCTTCTTCGCTCTCGAGAAATTGTTCCGCTTTCAGTCCTGCTTGATCAGCCAACTCCACCAGCACTGTGAAAGAGCCGATATCACGCCCTTCTTCGAAATAGCCTCTAAACAGCCGTTCGACAACTGCATCCTGATGGCCTTGAATTCCCGCATACCAAATCAACCGGTGAGCCGGTAAGGTGTTCGGCGTCTTCATGATCTTCTGAAACGCAAAAGACATCTGCTCGGTCTTTCCAGCCTCCACTAAGCGCTGCTCCATTTCTCCGAAAACATTCAGACTGCCGAACTTGGCCTCAAGATAAACTGTGCGATCCATCCCGTTCTTCGGCATCGTCGGATTCAACTGGAACGGCCTCCACGCCACCTGGGTCTTCACTGTGTCCCTCATTTGGTGCAATGCCCGTTCAAGACGCCGCTTGCCCACATAGCACCAGGGACAGACGACATCGGAATAGACTTCGACCATAAGCGCTCGTTCATTCATGACAGACGGTCCATTTGCCGGCCTGATAAACTCGGAACACTTGCGTGGGAACCACCGTGCTTGTCGTCATGATGCCTTCCTCACACCATCTTCCGTAATGCCTCATGCAGCGTGATCGTACCCCGCACCAACTTGGCTGGATATTCGTACCCGATCGCGCCTTTTGAGAAAGCGGCGTACATTTCTTCGAATAACTTTGCCGCTTCGTCTGAAAACCCAAACGATTTGAACGTCGGAACGACGGCACTCAGGGGCGCATGTTGGGCTGTTACCGTCTTCCCCAAGATCTGACCGAGCGCTGAAGCGACTTCATCCGGACTGTACTCGGACGGACCTGCCATTTCCACGATCTGCTTGCCATGCCCACCGGCGATCAATTGCTCCGCTCCGATCCTGCCGATATCCTTGGTCGAAATCATGGGAATCTTAGCCTGAGGCGCAATGAATGTCGGAAGAACTCCCTCTGCCTTCGCCGCGCCGATCACCGGCGCCCAGTTGTCCATAAAATAGCACGGTCGAAGAATGGTCAGGCGCTTGGCCGTACAGCCAAGCGCCTGTTCCCCATAATTCACGGCTCGGATCGGGCCCGTCCCTCCTGCAATATGTCCACCCACCGACGACAGAAAGACAACATGTTGCACTCCGCTCTTCTGAACAGCTTCTGCAGCACGATCCATCCGTGCTCGTTGCTCCGCCAACCAGGCCTCAGCGCCATAATTCGGCGGCACCATCAGATACACCCCGTTCGCCCCTTCGAATGCCTTGGTTAATGCCGCTAGGTCGTCGAGGGAGGCCACAGCAACCTCTGCACCCTTGGCCTTCCAACCGGCACCCTTTTCAGCCGAACGAACAATGACCCTCACCGCTTGTTTTTTACCGAGTAGGGTCTCTACAACCGAAGTTCCTGTATTCCCTGTCGCACCAATAACAACAAACATGCTGACTCCTCCTTTTCGTGCTGACCGTCAGTGAGCACCGCTGCACGATGCTGCCACAGTCTTTGATCGTAAATCACCTCACAACAGGTCGTGAACACCCCGCGACCATGGATCTTACCTTGGCAACTTGTATTCCAGCCGGGCATCTTCAACTTGGAAACCGTGATCCTGCCGCAACTATGCTGCATCTACTTAAGATTCGTTGGATGGCATCACTGATTAGGTGAAAGGAAGGCTTGCGTCAAGTGTCGAATTAGCGGCACAGTGCCGAATGGTCGGCTCCCAGAATTACCGCATTAGGGTCTTTGGCGGATCGTTCATGCCGGTTGACTTGCATTGAGCCGCTATCTAGACTCTCGCCGCTCGAGAAATCATATATGAGGCTTTGACATGCCGGTGGCTCGGAATACCGTTAGACAAGATTGTTTCAACGCGGATGCAACCCTACCGTACGCCCTGCGATTAAAAGATTTCGAGATGGCAATGCAGGATATTTACGATTTCTTCTACGACATCAACAAGGGGCTCATTCGGCGTGGCCTCCTCCGGTTGGACGACATATTGCGCCCCGCTATTATGTCCGGCCTTCTCTCAGATATGCTGACTGCAAGTTTATCCAAGCACTCGCGGAGCCTCACAGTAAATTGCTATCACAACGGCCATCCAGATTTAATTGTGAACGGAGTTTATCCGGGTAATAGAGTCAAAGCTGGAGAACAAGGGGTAGAAATCAAAACCACAAGGAAGTCAGGCGGTGCGGTCGATACCCACGGAGCTCGCAACCAATGGATGTGTGTGTTTGTGTACGAAGTAGACTGCTTGACTGAACCGGCAAAGGACCGTGCGCCAATGACTTTCAGCGAGGTTTATCTCGGGAAGGTGACACTGGAGGACTTTCGCAAGAATGCTAGGGGTGAATTAGGAACCCGCACCGCGACACTTCATAGATCCGGGATCGAAAAACTTCGAAAGAACTGGATCTATATGGTCGCTGAGTAAAGGTTGCCGTTTTTATGTTGCGCCAGTCGCGGCAGAGCTTTTTTCGCAATCTCAAAATAGTGTGGATCTTTTTCGATCCCGATACTCGAATATCCCACTGCTTCAGCAGCGGCAAGAGTCGACCCGGTTCCACAGAATGGATCGAGCACGATCCCACGTCCAAGCGGAAGGACGCCTCTTACCAGCGTCCGTAAAAATTGCTGAGGCTTCAGGCTTGGGTGAGGTGCAAGTTGCCTTTCTGATTTGTGCGTCGGCGAGGATGCAATAACGTCACCGAAGGGTTTAGCCGCAGACGGCCTTCTAAATCCCCCGGTTCCCCACTTTCTCAGATTATCCTGAACTCTTCCCTCTAGTGGCTTACGGAACATCAGCCACGGTTCCCACATGGAACGCGGCATGACGCTGACATCAGGAAATTCTTTATGCGCCGCCTTAGGTCTATCTCCACCCCTCATCGTCATCACAAGACGAACGAGTTCTCCGCGTCTTTCGAGACCTGCCTTCGCCAAAGCACCTGACACCAAATACGAGAGCAAGGGATTCGTGGCGACAATAACGTTAGCACCGGGAACCAATGCCGGGATGAGCGCCTGCGCCCACTCAAAGAAAAAAAGCTCTAGAGCACGTAAGTCTTGAGGCGAAAGAACAGTGAATCTAGGAAGAGGCGACCGTTGAACTCCATCGAAAGAGGGAGGTATGCGCCAAACACCACCCTTGCCGTTCCTCAGCTTTTTCTGCTGTTCCGCAGTGTATTCAAATAACCCATATGGCGGATCAGTGACAACGCCATGAATTGTATTGGGCTGCCGCTGGCGCAACCAATTTAGGCAGTCAGCCTCGAAAATCTCGGCGTTTCCAAAGGAAAATCTCCTCTGGTACTCAGGACAACTCTCAGCAATCCAATCTGCTCGTGATTGCGTGGCAATCCTCAACCCATACTGCCCCCTCGCAGTTCGCACAAAGACCGATGGCGTATTTAATCTTAGATAAGACCGGACGCTTGATCGCGCTCCATCTCCTATGAGACCAGCAACATGCTGCTCAATCATTTGGAGGGACGCGCCACCTGGCATTGCTGTGAGAACCGACAAAATGGCGTCCCGAACCTCTCCAGGACGCCGCTTCTGTTGTAGGGGTAGTTTGTGCATGCGCGGAGAATAAGACGTCTAGACGTCTTTGTCAACGATGCCGTGACAGGTTTTGGAAGCGGATGACGTTCCTCATTGTATGCTGGTGACCTACTACCAGCCGTCGACCTCTTAGCCTCCCCTTGGACACTTCGCCGTGCCTCGGCATAAGACGTCTCAGTTTCAGGAACTCCTTAATCCAGAGTCTGGCGGTACCGTTTCACGCCGATCGCCAAGGCGACGACGGCAAAGAGAGCGATCTGCCACAACTGGAGCACGATCTCTTCCAGCCCATTTCCTTTGAGCATGATGCCGCGCACGATTCTAAGAAAGTGGGTAAGCGGCAGCACCTCACCGATCATTTGCGCCCACTGAGGCATACCACGGAACGGGAACATGAACCCCGAGAGCAAAAGCGACGGCAAAAAGAAAAAGAACGAGAGCTGCACGGCCTGCAACTGGTTCTGGGCCATGGTAGAAAACGTGATTCCCATCGCCAGGTTGGCTGTAATGAAGACCAATGCGGCTAGAAGCAGCATTGCAACGTTGCCGTACACAGGCACCTTGAAAAGCAGATGAGCCGCCAGGAGAATGAGCACCACTTGGACATAACCCACAAGAATATAGGGCAGCACCTTGCCGATCATGACCTCGAACGGCCGCGTCGGCATCGAGAGCAGGTTTTCCATGGTGCCGCGTTCGCGCTCACGCGTAATCGCCAAGCCTGTGATCATCACCATCGTCATCGTGAGCACCACACCCATCAAGCCCGGCACGATGTTGTATTGTGTGATGGCCTCGGGGTTGTATCGCGCGTGAATTCGTAGCTCAATGGGATCATCGTCTCTGGAGAGAAAGGCCAGAGGCCCGGTGAGATCTTGCCGAAGCGCCGTCGCCGCCAACACGCGCAAAGAGCCGATGGCGTTGCTGGTTGCCGCCGGATCCGTGGCATCTGCCTCGACAAGGATAGCCGGTTTCTCACCGCGGACGACGTCACGCGAAAAGTTGTACGGAATGTTGATCACGAACTGCGCGTCGCCCCGCGCAAGCACCTCCTCTGCCTCCCGCTCGCTCGTCACCTGTCGGGTGAATTCGAAGTAGTCGCTGTTCCGTATCGCCTGGAGGAGTGTTCGTCCGTGAGGACCGTAATCGGCGAGAAGAACCGCCGTCGGCAAGTGCTTCGGGTCCGCATTGATGGCAAAGCCGAAGAGGATGAGTTGGATCAACGGAATGCCGATCATCATCCCGAACGTCACCCGGTCCCGGCGCATCTGAATGAACTCCTTGACGACGATGGCCCAGAAGCGGGAGGGGGAAAATGTCCATCGTAGGCTCATGCTGTGCCTTCATTCGAGGATCGATGCATGAGATGGATGAACACGTCTTCGAGGCTCGTGTGCACGCGCTGCCATTCATACGGCGCAGTGCGAAACGCCGAAACCGTTGTTTCGAGCGCGACAGAATCGCCTCCGCTCACATGCAACCGGTCGCCGAACGCGACGGCTTGTTGCACGCCGGCTTGCCGGCGCAAGATTTCCGCCAATTGCTGGAGATCCGGTCCACTGACGGACCAGGTGGTGAGCTGCGCTTGGGTGATGACATCGGCGACGGTTCCATAGGTGAGTAACTTCCCATAGGCGATATAGGCAAGGCGATGGCAGCGCTCGGCTTCGTCCATATAGTGGGTGGTGATCAAGAAGGTGAGGCCTTCGGCGGCCAATCTGTGAATCTGTTCCCAAAATTCTCTGCGCGCTTTCGGATCGACACCGGCCGTTGGCTCATCCAAGAGCAATAACTGTGGTCGATGGATCAGACAGGCTGCTAAGGCAAGCCGCTGCTTCCATCCCCCAGATAACTGACCAGCCAACTGCTCTCGTCGACCGGCCAGACCCAACCGTTCGAGGCTCTGCTCGACGGCTTGGCGGCGGCGATCGACCCCAAACATCCGGGCGACGAAATCGAGATTTTCGGCGATGCTCAGGTCTTCATAGAAACTAAATCGCTGGGTCATATAGCCCACCGTGGCTTTGATGGCTTCGCTTTCGGTGATGACGTCGTAGCCAAGACACGTACCGCTGCCTTCATCCGGGCGCAAGAGACCGCACAGCATGCGGATAAACGTGGTCTTGCCGCTGCCGTTCGGCCCGAGAAAGCCGTAAATCTCGCCGCGACGTATCTGCAGCCCGATGTGGTCGACCACGGTCCGTGACCCAAACCGTTTCGTCATGCCGTGTACGTCGATGGCTAATTCTTGTCCGGTGTTCTCACGATTCATGAAGCACCGTTGAACCGCACATCCACCGGCTGACCGGGATGCAGATTGCGTGCAGCATCCTGATCGAAGAGCGCTTCAACCAAGAAGACCAGCTTCTTACGGTTCTCCTGGCTGTAGATGACCGGCGGGGTATACTCTGCCCGCGGCGAAATGTAGCTCACCTTCCCTTGAATCATGCCCTGCACGCCATCCACCGTAATCTGAACTACATCGCCGTGTTTGATGGCCCCAACCTTTGTCTCGGATACAAACATGCGCACTTTGATGTGATCGGGCGGCAGCAAGACAATCACGGGACGTCCGGCCTCGACCCATTCCCCTTCGCGGTAGAGGGTGTCGAAGACAAGCCCCGCCTTCGGCGCCGCTTGTCGTTTCTGTGCAAGCGCCCATTCTGCTTTGGTCAATGCCGCTTCTCTTGCGCGAACCTCCGCTTCGGCTGCCGCGACTTGATCCGCACGGGCCCCTAAGTGCGCCGTGTGGAGATCGGCTTTCAGTTGCGCCACTCGCTGCTGATTCTGATCTCGCGTCGCGCGAGCGCGATCCACTTCCATTTCCACTGCAGCACCGGGGATCGACTTAAGGTTTTCCTGTCGCGCGACTTCTTGCATGGAAAGACGGAGCGTGGCCTGCGCATATTTCAGTTGCGCTTTGAGTGATTCGATCTCGGAAGGACGTTTCCCCTTCTTGGTATCCTCGAAGTTGGCCCTTGCCTGACCGAGGTTCTTCTCCGCTTCGTCGCGGGCGGCTTTCTCCGAGACCTGTTCCAGTGCGAATAGAGGATCACCTTCATTGACCTGTTTCCCACGCCGTACGGACAAGGATGCAAGCGCACCGGCATAGGGCGAGGCCACATAGACGTACTCTCCTTCCACGTAGCCCTGGACTTGATTTGACGGAGGTTGTTCGCAGCCCGACTGGACCAAGATCATCATCAGAAAACATGCCGGCATCAGCCACCGTGTGATTCCTGTACGATCTATACCCATCGGTTCACCGATTACGCTGATTGTGGAGCGCCCCTTCAAGGATAATTCTAATGATCGACAAGTATCCGGTTTCCACCGTCAAACCGAGTTCCGCCAATTTGGGAGGATTCATGATCGCCTGGACGGCCCCGAGTAGGCTCTCAATGATGAGGAGAACGGGAATATCCTTCCTGATAAGGCCGGTCCGCTGCCCTTGCTTGAATAGTTCTCCAAAATGATGGCGGATCAAGTCCCGGCGACGCTTTTCGATAATCTGAAACAGCTCGGGAAGCTCGCGGCCGATGTCCCGCACAAATGGTGGTTGAATTTCAGCTGTGTGTCGTTGCACGCAATCCAGCAGGTTGCGGAGCGCCGTCTCGACGTTCTGCTCATCAGTGGATTTCAAACGAGAGAGGTCCGCTTCGACTTCCGAGAACTTCTCCTGCATGATTGTTTGAACAAGCGCCGTCTTGCTGGGAAAATGTGCATACAAGGTTTTTTTGCTCATCCCAAGTTCAGCGGCGATATCATCCATGCGGACCGTTCTGAATCCGTGAGCGAAGAACTGTTTCCTGGCCGCGCTGATAACCCTGTTGGCCGAGGGACGATGAGAGAGGGTTTTGTCTATTGGCATCTTCATGAGTGAATCAGATGAGTACCATAGAAACTTGTATAGTTTTATAAGTTTCCTGCGTGAGTTGTCAACCAGGGGCACGTCCCCTCTTTCTAAGTCCTCCTCTTAATATTGAACGTTGATGGTGCCGATCCGGGAGCCGGTCAGCCCGCAGGGAAGGAACTCGCTGATACTATTTTCTGTTCTTGATGAATCGTACAACTGCCAACCTATCTTCTGATGAACCTCGATTGATTCGCGCCTACCGTAAGCTTCTTACTTGGTAAACCCAAACTTCGCTCTATGGCATAATCGCGCGTGGAAGGTAGATATGGAATCAGCAGACACTCTTTTTCCCGGTCTATAACCCGTCGACGCTATTCCCAACCGCTGACCTCATAGCCCTTTTCCTTTAGACAGCCCGTGACGGCATCCGCATACGGCGGTTCCGGTTCCAGCGGCTTGAACGTTCCTCCGAGTAATCCAACGACCAATCCAAGTCCGCTGCCGGCGGCGGCTCCGATCGCCACGCCGGGCAATCCACCGACCACCCCCGCCGACGCGCCGACCGCGCCGCCGAGCGTCAGCCCGAGCACCGCACCGGTTGCTGCGTTCGCGCTTTGGTTGGTCCCATGCCGCAATCCTGTCTTTTCAAATTGCTTCCGGCAAGATTCAATCTCCTGTTGAGCCATCTGCTTGCCATACATGTGAAGTTGTTTATTCGACCGTAAGATCGGCTGCGGTCCCGAACAGGCGGCAAGGCTTAAGAGTAGCGCATACACAACAAACCGATGCCTTGAGCGATTGACCACAGAAAGCCTTTAGAGGATTTGCTTTCTTCACTTCTCACCCTTTGGCGTAAATGTCGAGATTTTTTCAATTGTGCACATCATTAACGATTTGGTTCACTTGCCTCAGTCTCTCTTCCCCTACTCTCTCCCGCTCTTCTCACCTTCTCTCCCAGAGCAGATGGGTGGGTGCTCTACTGTGCGCATAGTCCGAGCTTTCTTCCCTCACCATCACACGGAAGCGCTCGGTGGATGTTCCACTGCGCACATAGTCCAAACATATTCTCTCTTCGCATTCCCCACTACTCAGATTAGACACCGAAGTCGTTTCCATTGCGCGCATCCAACGAGGGCCTTCTGAGGCCGCGCGTTGGGCGAGCACCAAAACGACCTCGGTGTCCAACTCCCTCCCTTTCACTGCCAGCCTGTCACTTCATATCCTTTCTCTTTCAAACACCGGTTGACGAAATTCGTGTAGGCCTGGTTGGGCTGGTGGGAAGGACCGACCGCAGCGTAAAATATTCCCGTCAGGAGGCCCCAGACCGCTCCACTAGCCGCCCCAACCATCGACCCTAACCCGGCGGATGCCCCGGCAATCACGCTCCCCAGTGCTCCACTAGCAGCTCCGGCGCCGGCCCCGACAGCTGTATTCGTCGCGACACGCCCAGCCTTGCCGCCACCAGTGCTTTCCTCCGCCCCGGCCGATTCGGCTAACTGCTTGCATGTTTCGATATCTTGCTCTGCGCCTTCCTTGCCTACTGATTCCAGATGGGCATTGGGATAAAGCACCGGACGTGCACTGGAACAAGCTGAGAGCATCAACACTGCCAAGACGGCGCTGCTGATTCGTAATCTGTTCATACCTGCTCCATTTTCTTTTTCGTTTTTCGGCAGTAATCGAGCCAACAGCGCCTGAGCCGAGACATCCTTCACACACAGTCGTTTGCGCCGAGCTTCGGCCCCTGCGAGAATTTGGATATTTGCACGTGGTACAGCACAGCGATCGGCCATGAAGCGAATCAGTTCCTCGTTGGCCGCGCCGTTTATGGGACGAGCTGCCAGACGGATCTTTATGGCATCGCCATGAATTCCGACACACTCAGTACGTGAAGACCCGGGTTGGACATGTACGTCCAGAAGCGCCCCGCGCTCACTGTCCCGTGCGATGGCAGGAAGGGAACCCACAAGAATCAATGGATTCAAAAGATCGCTTTGACAAACTCAAGTATGGTGCGCTGCATGTCCGAATCATCAGTGATCGGACGGGCGACGGCAACGTCACAGGCCCGCTCGGGTGGCACACCTTGCTTCATCAGGGTACCGGCATAGATCAAGAGTCTGGTGCTGACTCCCTCCTCCAACCCGTGGCTTCTTAGGTTGCGGACTTTTCGGCCGAGCTTGACGAGATTCCCTGCAATCTCAGGCTCCACCCCCGCCTCACGCTGAACCACCAGCGTTTCGATATCGGGAGCAGGATAATCAAACTCTATCGCCATGAATCGCTGCTTCGTACTTTGCTTTAGATCTTTGAGAACACTCTGATAGCCGGGGTTGTAGGAGATCACCAGCATAAACTCATCGGCAGCCTCCACAATCTGACCCCTTTTCTCGATCGGGAGCACTCGCCGGTCATCACTGAGGGGATGGATGATGACGGTTGTGTCTTTTCTGGCTTCCACTACCTCGTCGAGATACACAATGGCCCCCTGTTTCACCCCGACGGTCAAAGGCCCATCCATCCACACGGTATCCTGCCCCTTCAGGAGGTAACGGCCCACCAAGTCGGATGCCGTAAGATCCTCGTGACAAGCCACCGTGATCAACGGTCGGCCGAGCTTGTACGCCATGTATTGAACAAAACGAGTCTTCCCGCATCCGGTCGGCCCCTTCAGCATAACCGGCAGTTTTCTTTCGGCGGCAATGGTGAACAGGCCGACCTCTCCACAGACTTCCGCGTAAAACGGCTCTCGTAAAATACGATACTGGGCTACATCGATTTCCCGCACCGGTTGCATCAACTCGTCCCTGGTTTGGGCATGACATCGATCCGGCTGATCGAGGCGGATCTCACATTGTCGTCACAATAAACGGAATAAACTGCGAAGATCAAGCGATGGGGCATCAGAACGGCACTTCAGCCCACATTATCCATGAGCACTTCTGCTGCAATTGTGGAGTCGCCGCTGCAACAAACCAACATGCAACCACGGCGGCATATTGGCGGGTGGGCTACGCCACTTTCTTTCCATCGAGGATTTCACGGACTTTTTGGGTCAAGAGATTGGGCGTGAAGGGTTTCTGGAGAAAGGCCGTGTCCCGCTTGACCTCACCCTGTTCGAACACGGGATGATCGGGGTAGCCGGACATGTACAAGACCTTGATCTCGGGCCGCACAACCGTCAGTTTTTCCGCGACCTCCGGTCCACTCATCTGCGGCATCGCGACGTCCGTCAGCAACAAATGGATCGGGCCCGGATGCTTCGCGCCGGTCAGGAGCGCTTCGATGCCATGACGCGCAACCAACACCTCATACCCACTGAGGCGAAGAGCTTCTTGCACAAGCCCGCGCACCGCCGGGTCGTCCTCGACCACAAGTATAGTTTCCCGCCCGATCGCTCTGTCGACTACTCCACCGGCAAACGGCGCGGCTTGCGTGGTCTCATCCGCTTTCGGGAAAAAGATCTTGCACGTGGTTCCCTGTCCCGGTTTGCTCTCAATGCCGATCGTTCCACCGCTTTGCTTCACGATACCGTACACAGTGGACAACCCGAGACCCGTCCCCTTCCCTTTTTCCTTTGTGGTAAAAAACGGCTCAAATAAATGCGATTGGGTTTCTTCGCTCATACCATGGCCGGTGTCCCGCATCGCCAGAAGCACGTACGTTCCCTCGCCGAGCATCATGGTTTCACGTCGAGGGCCTTTTCCGATGGTGACATTCCGAGTCTGAATCGTCAGCTGGCCGCCCGTCGGCATGGCGTCCCGAGCATTCACGGCCAGATTCATGATCACTTGCTCGATCTGGCCCGGATCGGCCTTGATCGATCCCAACTGCGGCTCGAGGTCGGCACAGAGTTCAATGATGTCCTCGCCTAACAGCCGCCGCAGCATCCCGTCCATGTTCATGACGATCGCGTTCAGATCCACGACCTTGGTCGCCACAAATTGCCGTCGGCTGAATGCCAACAGTTGGCTGGTCAGGCCGGCGGCCCGATCGGCGGCTTTTTTTACTTCTTCCATCTCACGTCGCGCGGGATCCGCCGGCGCCAAGCGACTCAGAATCAACTCGCTGTATCCACGAATCACCGTCAACAGATTGTTGAAATCATGGGCGACACCACCGGCGAGCCGCCCCACGGCCTCCATCTTTTGCGATTGACGCAGTTGCGCCTCCGTCAGACGCAACGCCTCTTCGGCTCTGGCACGTTCGCCGAATTGTCCGATTTTCAGGCCGACATCGGCGATCATACTGAGCAACTCGCCATCAGGCTCGCGCACCTGATGACTGAAGAACTCAACGACGCCCTCGGTCTCACCACCGATACGAATCGGAAACCCGAACGCCCCATGAAGACCGGCTTTGGCAGCGACATCAGCGCGAACAAAAGCGGGATCGAGCGTGACGTCTCTGATCCACACCGGTCGCCCGTTTTCCCAAATCCGACCCGGTAATCCCACTCCCGGCTTGAAAGTCTGGGGCTGCATCTGTGCGATGAACTCATCAGCGGCAAGCGCGGCGACTCGCCAGTGATCGAAGCACCGCAATGTTCCCGATTGTTTATCCAATCTCCAAAATACACCGAGATCCCATTCGAGACTCTCGCCGACCGCTTGAACGATTTTAGGCACCGCTTCTTCGAGTTTCACGGCTTCCGACAAGACACGCGTCACCGCATATTGGGACGCCAGCCGTCGTTCGGCCCGACGACGATCCGTAATGTCACGCACGAACGCGCTGAAGATATACGCTTCACCGATACGCGCCGGAGAGACGGCGAGCTCGACGGGGAACTCGTGGCCTTCCTTATGTCGCGCGGCGATCTCGATCCGACGATTCAGCACCGGTCCGATTCCGGTCTTGAGATACTCTCGAATCCCTTGCGCGTGCGCCTCCCGATCACGCTCGGGGATGATGGTGTCCGAGAGCAATTTCCCCATCGCCTCTTCGCGGGTCCACCCGAAGATGGCTGTCGCTTGGGCATTCCATTCCGTCACGATTCCGGCTGCATCAATGGTGATGACTCCATCAAGCGCCGTATCGACGATCGCTCGATTGCGTTCCTGGCTTTGCAGTAAGGCCGACTCCGCGGCCCGCGCCCAGGCGCTTTCTTGTTGAGCTTGCCGATATTCCGCTCGCAATCGAGTCGTCGACCACAGCAGCAACACCAACAGCGGGAGCCAGACGGCGGCCACGATGCTGCGTTCGACATGGCCGAGCAGGAAGGTCCCTACACCCAGGGTAAACAGCGTGATCAAAACCATCACGAACGTCAGCCACTCATATCGGCGAGCCGTTGAAGCGGTTCGCTCTTCCGATTGGGTCATATGGTTATCCTTGTGATCACCCAGGTGTCTAAAACCGCGGAGGGGCGATAGGCCGACTTCGCCGCACGTAATCCGGGAAGACCGGCATCATCCATGGCATTGACGTAGACGGCCCCTTGCGCCATGGCAGTTCGACAGGTTTCGCGAAAGGCCCACTGAGCCAGACCAGGGATGGAACGGTCCGCGACCTCCAACAAGATGCACCAGGTTTGAGGGGTCAACCAGTAGCCGAAGGTATAGGCGGCGATGTCATGGTTGACTCTCAGGACGGTACCCGACAAGCCGATCCGTTCATGCTCTCGAAAGACGAGCGCGTGGGCCATTTCTGCATCCTCCAGAAGCAGCTTCCCCATCCGGCCGAGGTTTCCTCGGCGTTTCTGCTCGGCCCACCGTCGATACAGAAGCGCACAGTCGGAGTGATAGTCAGACCGATAGGGTTCTTTCGTGATCGCCTGTTCTCGTGCCGCACGATTGCAGAGCGCCCGTTGGGATTTATAATGGTCTCCTGCCAAGGCAGTCAGAGCCCCGACCGGGTAGAGATAGTCTCCTTCTTTCCGACGGAATTGGATCCCATCGCACTCCAGCAATTGTCTCTGTGACTCCGTCACATTTTCGATTCGACTCACCGGCGACGCCCCGTTCCACGAGCGCATCAATGCGAAAGCCTGTTCCACGGCCTCATCCAGAGGCCCGGCTCCAAGCGGTGGGAGCGGCATGAACCATCCGTCCGGAGACTCGGCAAAAAGAAACAACGTGTGATCGGACTCCATCCACCAGTAGGGAAGCAGCGATGACCATATATAATGGTACGGAAACGCAAACGCAGCCGGCATGTCATGACGAATCACCTGAGCACGCTCGAGCGACTTGGCGAAACACGCCGCGTCCGATGCCGTCAGTGGTTGGAGCCGAGAATCCACTCGCTGCGGACTAAGCCGAACCGTCAGGTGCGGGAGCGTCTTGAGAATGACGACATCCTCCTGAAAGCGACCAATAAGGCGAGGATGAGCCGCAATCGTCTCCACGATCGCCTCATCCTCAAGGGAGGTCGCGACACGTTCCCCATACTCCCGAATTGCGCTTGAGGACGCATCGCGCATGAATGGACACTTGGAATCCCAACCAAGCAGGACTTCTCGACCCGACGCGTCCCACATCAATGCCAGCGGGTACAGCCGACAATCCAAGGGGCGAACGTCGTAAATTCCGCACCGGCCTGACTTCGAATCAAAAGCGGGACAGAGATACCCTTCGCCGATCGGATTCCTGACAAGATCGACCTGCGACCCGGACTTGTTGGAAAAGAACGACTCGGGAATCCCATGTGCCGTGGCATTGCTGATTTCTAGACGCGTAAAGTATGGGCGAAGAAAGCTGTCGGCCTCCGGAAAACGACAACACACATCACAACGGAAACACGCCGCATCCGGAACCAGCTGAGGTAGAACCTTCACCGTTAGTTTGGAATCCACTGTGATGAGATCCATTGAGATCCAATCATACGATGCACGCCGGACGGTGGCAAGGAAGGTTCGTTTCCGATCATCACGCGATCCGTCCACATCGTCCCATCCTCATATCTATCGGGCATCCGG